>JBBDSB010000253.1:0-43240 GCA_040905205.1 Cyclobacteriaceae bacterium | reverse complement strand
CCGCTCATTTGAGATCCAATTCCTTTAATCCTTCCCAGGATAATGCCGATATTGAATCTGCATATGGCCAAACCATCAATTACAGTGCAGGCGGAGAATTCCGGTACCAAATATTCCGGGTAAGAGCCGGCTATGCCTATTATGGAGACCCTTTTAGGAGTCCATCTAATTTGGACAGAAGCAGCACCCAGATTTCAGGTGGATTAGGAATAAAATTATCCGGTTTCAGTTTGGATTTTGGATTGGTAAGCAATCAATTTAATACCAAACAATTTGCAATAAACGAACCAAGTCAAAATCCGGCTATAACAGAAAACCAGCTCATCACGGGAATGCTGACATTAGGGTTTAGTTTTTAAAAGTCTCATCCATTCAGAAATCAATAACTCAGGGGAAATGTCCTCTCCCCTGAGTATAATTTGGGATTGCTCATAATATTTGACCCTTTCAATATACATGCTTTTGAGCTTCAGGATGATCTCTCCCGTATCCATTCCAAAAAATAAAGGCCTTATCTCCAATTGAGTTCTGGTAAGTCTCTCCAGAAGATGATTTAAAGGCACCTCCAGGTAAACCGAAAGCGCTAATTTCTTGATCTTTTTCATGTTTTGGTTAAAACAGGGTGATCCTCCCCCAGTCGCAAGAATGAATGGCTCATTACGCATTAAAGTGGCTTGCAATACATCCGACTCTGTCTTTCGAAAATAGGCCTCTCCTTTTTTTTCAAAAATTTCAGCAATAGGCATCCCCTCCCACTCTTCTATCAAATCGTCTAAATCCAAAAACCGGTAACCCATCTGTACAGCCAAATTTTTTCCCAGGGTGGATTTTCCACTTCCTGGCATCCCTACCAACACAATTTTTTTAAGATCCCTCATCGATTAAAGACCATTTTAGCCGTTGGTGGATCTGGTGTATTCCTGTAATGATACTTTTTTAAAACAGTTCCCTCTTCCAGAAACACCAAACCAGGATTGGATCTGATGATGGTTTTTACCACTGTTGCATCAGCGAGGTAATGCGCGATACTCCAATTATGTGCTTTCAAAAACTCCTGCAGTTCCTCTTCTGTGGAGGCACCTACCATTATCACCTCCACGTCAGTTCCCTGAAATTCGTTGATGAGGGCACTGATGGCATCCATATGATCAATGGATACCGATATCTTTGAAATATTGCTGGTAAAGATCAACAGTTTTTTTCCTTGCAATACCTGCTCCGTATAGTCTCCCGATTCGTTCCAGATAGCGAAATCTGAAATTTTAGGTAAAGCTTCCGGATTATTCAAAGTCATTTCTACAAATTCATACGATTCATCTGATGGATATTCGTCAAAGACAAAAATCTCATCCCCCTTTTTCATACGATAATTATAGGACAAAGGCGCAGAGGGTTGAAGTGCCGAAGGAATGTTAACCCCTTCCTTATATGCCCGGAAATCGACAAAAGGCAGGTTTCGAATGGCCATGACCGCCAATATTAAAGACAGGACCAAGGAACCCATCGAAAGAGCGGAGGCCATCGAAGAGGTGTTTTCCTTTATCTTTTGCCTGAAAAAAAACAGGAGAAGAATCAATACCAGTAAAAATACATCCTTATAAAAAGATTCCCAAGGCGTAAGTTTTATAGCATCTCCAAAACATCCACAATCCGTGACTTTATCGAAATAGGCAGAATAAAAGGTAAGGAAGGTAAAAAAAAGAATCATGGGCAATAACAGGTAAATGCCCCATTTAATCCGCCATCCAACGATTACCATGACGCCCAAAGTCACTTCCAAGACTACAAGGAAGACGGCAATAGGTAGGGAAATGGCTTTAAAGGCTTCAAAAAACGGGGCTATATCAGAAGCAAAAACATCGAAATATTCTTCCAGCTTGATGGCTGTTCCTACAGGATCATTGACTTTGATCAACCCTGAAAAAATAAAAAGCCCTCCTATAATGACACGGGCAACATACAATAACTTATTCATTGGCCTACTTGTTTAATTTTATCATGCAAAAAACGGAATAATTGATAATATCCTGGTAATTGGCACCGATTCCTTCAGAAACCAGGGTCTTCCCTTGGTTGTCTTCAATTTGTTTTATCCGGTAAAGTTTCATTAAAATAATATCGGTGATGGAAGACACCCTCATGCTTCTCCATGCTTCTCCATAATCATGATTTTTATTTTCCAGTAATTCCCTGGTAGCCAGAACCCATTTATCATACAATGGTTCCAATTCTTCATAATTCATTTCCAGACGATTATCCTTCAGAAGGTCCATTTGAATGAGGGCTATCAGGCAATAATTAATGATTCCTATAAACTCATCCTGTATGGGATCAGCCACCTTTTGTTCTTTTTTCTCCTGAATAGACCGGATCCTTTGGGCTTTGATAAAAATCTGGTCAGTAAGAGAAGGCAACCTTAATATCCTCCAAGCTGTACCATAGTCGCGGGTTTTCTTCTTAAAAAGTTCTTTACAAAGGCCAATAACTTCATTATATTCGCTTGCAGTTTGCTTTTTCAATGCAATGGTTATTTATGACAAAAGACGATGAATCATTTTATAAGCCCGAAGATACTTTATTTCCCCCAAAAATAACACTTCAAATTAAAGGAAAGCTATACCTACTAGCGCAGCCATGGATCATGGGAATTTTAAACATTACTCCGGATTCATTTTATTCTAAAAGCCGCTGGGAAGGTGAAAATCAAGCCGTATTGGTGGAAGCCGAAAAAATGCTAGGTCAGGGAGCTCGGATACTTGATATTGGGGGATACAGCAGCAGGCCCGGTGCTGACGATATTTCTGAAAAAACCGAACTAAATAGGGTTATTCCCGTTATTAATAGTATAAAAAACAAGTTTCCTGATGTACTGATTTCAATAGATACTTTTAGACACAAAATAGCTAGTGAAGCAGTCCAGGCAGGTGCGGATATCGTCAATGATATATCAGGGGGAGGAATGGATGAGCATATGATAGAGACGGTAGGCCATTTAGGTGTCCCTTATGTGTGCATGCACATGAAGGGTACTCCAAGGACCATGCAAAATCTTACGTCATATAATCACTTGGAAAAGGAAATCCTGGAATATTTTTCCAAAAAAATTTCATGTTGCCATCAAGCTGGCATAAAAGATGTTATAATGGATTTGGGATTGGGTTTTTCGAAGACATTAGCGCAAAACTATCAATTGATCAGAAACCTTCCTTTTTTCAAAACCCTTCAGGTTCCCCTCTTAATTGGGGTCTCGAGGAAATCGATGATATATAAATTATTAAACTGTACACCTGAGGATGCCCTTAATGGTACTACGGCACTGAATATGGCTGCTCTGATGAATGGAGCACAAATACTTAGGGTACATGATGTGAAAGCAACAAATGAAACAATAAAATTATATAAACAAATCTACCCTTGAAATTATTATTTAAAATTGGCTTCCTAGATGTATCCCTGGTTAATATTATAGATATAGCATTGGTGAGCATTTTGATTTACCAGGTCTACAAATTAATGAGGGGAAGTGTAGCCATTAAAATATTTTTAGGCTTTCTTTCGATTTACCTTGTTTACCTGGTTGTAAGTGCAGCCAGAATGGAATTGCTTACTATCATTTTAGGCCAATTTATGGGAGTGGGTGTACTGGCCGCCATTATTTTATTTCAGCAGGAAATCAGGAAATTTCTCCTCATTGTGGGTAAGTCCTCCATATTTTCCAACGAAAATCTTTGGCAGGAACTTCTTTTTTGGAGAAAAAAGGAAAGTATGGCTTTTAATGTAACGCCCATTATAGAAGCTTCCAAAACACTTTCCGGGAGCAGCACCGGGGCTCTAATTGTTATTTCCAGAAATACTGAATTAAAATTTTATGCCGAAAGCGGGGACATAATTGATGCCGTGGTTTCCAAAAGGTTGTTGGTCTCTATTTTTAATAAATACAGTCCCCTCCATGACGGAGGAGTGATTATCTTTGGTGGACGGGTAAAAGCAGCCAGGTGTATCCTTCCTGTTACAGAACGAGAGGTACCGGCACAGTTCGGCCTAAGGCACAGAGCTGCCATTGGGATGTCAGAGGCCACAGATTCTCTGATTTTGATCGTATCAGAAGAAACGGGACAAGTGTCTTTGGCCAAAAACGGAAAAATTCTACATAACCTATCCTTTCAGGAAGTCAGGGAAATGATCAATAACTATCTGACAGGTGAAGAAATTGATGAGAAATTTGAACCACTGTCCAGGTCCCAAAAAACCGAAAATACCAAAATTACAGAGGTTTAGCCCCGGGCCTTATCATCAAGTTATGACCCGAAGACTTTTCCCTGTCTCCGTAAATGCCTCTATCGCTTTGTCCAAATGATCTTTGTCATGGGCAGCCGATATTTGCACCCTTATTCTGGCTTGGCCTTTAGGAACAACAGGGTAATAAAATCCTATTACGTAAATTCCCTTTTCCAAAAGCATTTCTGCCATTTGCTGAGCTAGTGGGGCCTCATTCAACATAATGGGAACAATAGGATGAGTGCCATCTTTTATTTCAAAACCCGCCTTTTGGATGCTTTTCCTGAAATATAGCGTATTCTCTTCTAATTTATCTCTGAGCGAAGTGGTTTCAGATAAGAGTTCAAACACCGCAATTGAAGCCCCTGCGATGGCAGGGGCCAAGGTATTTGAAAAAAGATAAGGCCTGGACCTTTGACGTAATATTTCAATGATTTCTTTTCTTCCAGATGTAAAGCCGCCCGAGGCTCCCCCCAAGGCTTTTCCCAAAGTACTGGTGATGAGATCAATTTTACCCATTACCTCCTTCAATTCGTGAACACCCCTTCCAGTCTTTCCAATAAATCCCGTTGAATGACACTCATCAGACATGACCAATGCCTCATACTTTTCTGCAAGGGCCACTATTTTATCCAATTGAGCTATGGTTCCATCCATGGAGAATACACCATCCGTGACGATCATTTTGTTTTTTGCACCTTTTCGGTCTGCTTCCTGCAACTGCTCTTCCAAATCACTCATATCATTGTGTTGGTACCGATAGCGCATGGCTTTGCATAGTCTTACCCCATCTATGATGGAGGCGTGGTTAAGGGCATCTGAAATGATGGCATCCTGCGGTCCCAAAATGGGTTCAAAAACACCTCCATTGGCATCAAATGCCGCTGCATACAAAATGGTGTCTTCGGTTCCCAAAAATTCAGATATCTTTTTTTCCAGCATTTTGTGAATGTCCTGGGTTCCACAAATGAACCGGACAGAGGACAAACCAAAGCCGTGACTGTCTATGGCATTTTTTGCTGCCTGGATAACTTTCGGGTGACTGGACAGTCCCAGGTAATTGTTGGCGCAAAAATTCAGTACCCGACTGCCATCAGCCAATAAAATTTCTGCCCCCTGGGGAGATTGGATAATCCTTTCCGATTTATACAGGCCTGCCTCTTTAATTTCCCGGATTTCTTTTTGAAGTAAAGGTTTTAACTTTTCAAACATGGTCAATTGGATAAAGCGTGTTCTCTTCAAATGATTTTGTAATGGTAGATATTGTGAAAAATGAATTTACTATTTTTGTGTGAAAACGTCATCAAATGACGATTTAATTCTGAATGTATCTTATGATGAACCGAAAATCAAAATAAACCCAAATGGACAAAATATTGGTAACAGGTGCCGGTGGACAATTGGGAACTGAACTGACCAAAGCATTGAGTAAAATATATGGGGAGGAGGCCATTTGGGCAACGGACATCGCGAAAGGCACCATCTCCAAATTTGACTATTGTAATTTTTCCATTCTGGATGTCCTGGACAAAAATGCCCTACATCATCTGATTAAAAAGGAAGGCATTACCCAAATATATCATCTGGCAGCCATCTTATCTGCCGAAGGAGAAAAAGACCCCCTCTATGCATGGAACCTTAATATCAATAGCCTTTTGAATATTTTGGAATTGTCCAAATCTCTTCAAATTGAAAAGGTTTTTTGGCCATCCTCCATTGCCGTATTTGGTCCTAATACTCCTAAAATCAATACGCCGCAATTTTCAGTAAAAGAACCCAACACCGTATATGGGATTTCAAAACTGGCAGGAGAGAGATGGTGTGAGTATTACCACCTTCATCGTCAAGTGGATGTCAGAAGTCTTCGTTATCCGGGTTTGATCGGGTACAAATCGCTGCCAGGGGGCGGCACCACAGACTATGCTGTGGATATTTTTCATAAGGCACTACACGGAGAATCTTTTAAATGCTTTTTAAAGAAAGATACCACCCTGCCTATGATGTATATCCCCGATGCAGTCAAAGCCACCCTACAACTAATGCAGGCGCCCCAAGAGGCCATCCATGTCCGTTCCAGTTATAACCTGGCGGCAATTAGTTTCTCCCCTGAGGAAATTTATCGCTGTTTACTTGATTATTACCCTGATTTCAAGATATCTTATGAGCCTGATTTCAGGCAAACCATCGCAGAGGGGTGGCCTCAAAGTATAAATGATCACGCCGCCCGGAATGACTGGGGTTGGTTACCCGAATTTGATCTGCCAAAAATGGCCAAAGATATCTTTGTCAATTTACCGAAATTTATCAAACAAAATCCGAAATAATGACAAAAAATAAAATTTTACTTCTGTTGGGAATAATAATATTTTCCTGTGATGCTCCCACTGAGGAAACCAAATATGATGACGCTGACCAAGAAATTTTGGACCCTACAGAAGAAATCATTTTAGACAACAGCCAATCCACCTGGATGTACTACGAAGGGACCATCCCATGTGCTGATTGCTCTGGTATAATGACCCAACTTAAATTGGAAAATAGCCCTGAAAAGAAAGAAAGATCTTATGAGCTGACGGAAACCTTTCAGGATACCCCTGATGGCAATCGGAAATTTGCCAGCACGGGATATTATGAAGTCATATATGGACTGAATAACGAACCTGGTGTGATGGCCATCCAACTGTTCGATGAAAATCGGAACTTACTTAAAACATTCAAACAGGATAAGGAGGGGAACCTAATACTCTTGTCCAAAGAAGGAGAAAGGATTGATTCGGATGAAAACTATACCTTAATAGCCACCGAAGAAAAAGAATAGGTTTTACTTAAGTAAGACAAATTTTACCATGTGGAGGATCTTGACCTATTCAAAACACCCATTTGATCAATGTAAATGCAGATAACCAAAGCAGCAGAATCGATATAATGTTCAACCAAATACCCACCTTCATCATTTCCTTTATATTAATAAATCCACTCGAAAAAAGAATCGCATTGGGTGGAGTGGAGATGGGAAGCATAAAGGCAAAACTACTTGCCATGGTTACAGGGATCACAAAAATCAAAACACTTTCTCCAAGCCCATCTGCTATTCCCATCACCACAGGTAAAAAGATGGTCACCAAAGCTACATTGCTCATGAGCTCTGTAAGAAACAGGGTAATGAAGATCAGCGCCAAAACCATGGTGGCAACGGTAAATATCTGATTTTCTGATATAAAGCCACCTATCCCCTGAATGATACCGACAGATTCCATCGCCTTTGCCAGGCTCATTCCACCTCCAAACAGTAGGAGAATCCCCCAAGGTAACCGGTGCATGCTCTTCCAGTCCAAAAGCTTCTTGCCACTGAAATTACCTGCCGGCACCACAAACATCAATAACCCACCTACCATTGCAATAATCGTATCATTAAGCAATTGGGTATTGAAAAGTTGGTTTAGCGGCTCTCTCAATATCCAACACAGAGCCGTAAAAATCAATACCACACTGGTTCTGATTTCAGCCTTTCGTATGGGTCCCAAATTTTTCAATTGTTGCCGTATAATCAAGTCTGAGCCGGCAATTTGTCCCATTCCGTTGGGGTAAAAAACTTTTACGATCAGGAAATACATGATCGATACCAACAGCCCACCAATGGGCAAACCGATTAAAAGCCAGCGGTTAAAGTCCAGCGTATAGCCATATATTTCCTGCATTAAACCCACTAAGACCACATTCGGCGGGGTTCCAATAATAGTAATTACCCCTCCTATATTGGCCGCATAAGCAATGCCCAACATCAACGCAAAGGCAAAATTTTTAAAACCCTTTTGTTTTGCCAGAATTTCATTTTCTGATTGAATCAGCTGAATAATAGACATGGCTATGGGTAGCATCATGACTGCTGTAGCCGTATTGCTGATCCACATGCTAAGAAAGACCGTAGAAAGTAAGAACCCCAGAATGATGCCATCGGGTTTAGTTCCTGTGATCCTGATCAGATTAAGGGCTATCCTTAAGTGAAGCTTGTTTTTTTCCATGGAAAGGGCAATGATAAAGCCTCCCATGAATAAATAAATGATTGGATTGGAATAAGGAGATGTTGCCTCTCCCATCTCAAATATCCCTAACAAAGGCAAAAGCACCATGGGCAACACCGCGGTAACAGGAATAGGTACCGCTTCCAAAACCCACCATGTGATCATCCATATGGATAAGGCGATGACATTTGTAACCTGTTTGTCGGGAAGAAGGTCTATTTCCGCTGAGAAAATTACCAAAGTAAACAATATGGGCCCCAGAAAAAGCCCAATTGTATTTTTTTTAGGCGTGCTATTTTCTTTTGCGTTAAAGGTCAAATTTTACCGGGATAGAGCAATCAAAATTTCAATTGATAGGAACTTTTATCGAGTGATTTCCTTTAATGATTGCAAATTGGCTTCCAATATCCTATTAATATGCTCTTCCTGCAAGGCTGTTGACAGAAAAAGGCTCTCGTATTGGGAAGGTGCCAGATAAATTCCTCTATTTAGCATCGCATTAAAGTATTTTCCAAAAATTACCGTATCACAGCTTTGGGCAGTATTAAAGTCAGTCACTTTCTTACCTGTGAAAAACAGGCTGTACATGCTTCCAATATGGTTGATGGTATAGGGTAAATTAAGTGCTTCCAAACTATTCTTAATCCCATTCGTCAAAGTGTTGCCAATCTCATTGAGTTGAGCATAGACCGTACTGTTTTCATTCAAGTGGCGCAAGATGGCCAACCCTGCGGCCATGGCAATCGGATTACCTGAAAGTGTTCCGGCCTGGTATACCGGACCTTCAGGGGAAACGTAATCCATGATCTCCCGTCTACCGCCATAAGCACCTACAGGCATCCCGCCACCGATGATTTTTCCCATAGTTGTCATATCAGGTTTGACGCCCAATAGTCCCTGGGCCCCTCCTTTGGAAAGCCTGAATCCAGTCATTACCTCATCAAAAATCAACACTATACCTTCTTCATCGCATATTTCCCTTAGGCCCTCCAAAAATCCGGGTTCAGGAAGCACACATCCCATGTTTCCAGCCACAGGTTCCACAATAATGGCCCCAATTTCATCCCGGTTGGCCTCCACCAACATTTTTACTTTTCCCAAATCATTATAGGGGGCCAATAAAGTATCCATGGCTGTACCCTTAGTTACTCCGGGAGAATCCGGGTTGCCCATAGTGATGGCTCCAGACCCGGCTGCAATAAGAAAACTATCACCATGTCCATGGTAATTTCCTTCAAATTTGATGAATTTATCTTTTCCGGTATATCCTCTTGCTACCCGGATGGCAGACATGGTGGCTTCTGTACCGCTATTAACCATCCGGACTTTTTCTACGGAGGGCACCATTTCAGTGATCAAAACCGCAATTTCCACTTCCATGGCCGTAGGTGCCCCGAATGAAGTGCCATTTTCCAGGGCCTTAGCAATGGCCTCCCTCACTACGAGGTGATTATGGCCAAGTACCATCGGGCCCCAACTGTTGATCAATTCCAGGTATTCATTTCCATCTACGTCATAGATATAAGGGCCTTGGGCCCTGGAAATAAAAAGGGGATTCCCTCCTACCGCCTTAAAAGCCCTGACCGGGGAGTTGACACCACCAGGAATATAGGTTTTTGCCCGTTGAAAAAGATCGATACTTTTTTGGTTTTTCATCATTAGTATTTGTTCATTCTATTTCCAGCACCCCTTGATCCAACCTCAAAATGGGTACAAAATTATTGTATCTCACCTTATTGAAATCAAAGCCAAAAGTCAAAGTACCATCAAAGTATCCTTTTTTGTCCAAATTCTCCTGAAAATCAAATCCATTTTTTTCGTTAATGACATCAGTCACCAAAGCGATTAATTCGTAACCCAGATAAGCATTTTGAGAAGGATAATTATTATACCTTTCCAAAAAATCATCCCTGAAATCATGAAGGTTATCCTTGTCAAATTCCACCGTATTGTTTCCAATAAAATGAAAATTCTGAATTTCCATCATCTCATAACTTGCGAAATTAAAATAAAGCCAACTGTCCATAACAATAACAGGAATTCCATAGGCTAGTGACTCCACCATTGCAAAGGTAGGAGATGCGACATTCGGATCGTCAGAAAAAATCACCATCATATCAATAGCAGGCTCCTTCTCACCTTCCACTTGAAGATTTTCAAAAAAGTCTCTCATATTTTTAGCGGTAACCTGCTGATCTATAATCACCTGAAAGCCATTTTTCCTGGCATCTTCTACAAATGTTTTGGCCAATGACTCATCTCTGGTGGTACCCGAATAGGCTACCGCCACCTTTTTGCCTTCAAACCGCCGGCAATATTCAATGATCCTTTCACTAATAGATTTTACTGAAGGCCTGAAAAGATAAGAGAAATCAAATTGAGAGATGTTGTCATGAACATTTGAAAGGGGATTAATGTGCGGGATTTTATACTTTTCGCCAAATTCCGCAACCAAATTGGTCTCCTCGGGATAAATGGGTCCAATGATCAGGTCTGCCTGCATCATAAAAGGATCATTCAAAATCCCCAATATGGTTCTTTCATTCCGTTCTGTATCAAATGACCTTACATTCAGTTCAATTCCCTTGGACTCGGCATGATCTATTGCCATATTAATTCCTTGATACAATTGAAATACAAAATTATTTTCACTTAATCCACTAACGTCGGTCCCTCCATCATAATTAAAAGGTAAAATCAGCGCAATATCCAGCATCTGGTTCGTTTTTCTTTCTCTTTTATTTCCATCAAAGAGGAAATCCATCTTCTCAATCTGCTCAAAAATTCCCTTTTCCTGGGAGGACAGGGAACTTTGCTGCCCCAGTTTTTCCCTCAAAGCCATAGCCAAACCTTTGTTATCCGGGTACTGTTCATATTGAACCATCAGTACACTGGTGTTGCTTACCTTCAAAAAGTCATAAGTGGCTCTGAAAGCTTCCTCCCTGATGCTATCTTCAGAAATAAAATTTATCGTCTTTAATGCTTCTGAGGGATCAGATTGTTGAAAATGAGCAAGTGCCAATAAATACCTCGCCTCAGCCGCTTTATCCCATTTTCCATATTCCAGCAGGGTGGACAAAGCCTTTTTTGCCAATTCAAATTGTCGGTTGCCATAGGCAGCCCTGGCAAAATGATACCTGGAATAGTCGGACAAAATCCCAAATTCATCCCTGTCCATATAGGGCCTAAACAATTCCATGGCTTCTTCATATCCCTCACTTTCCAAAAGTCCCAGCCCCCTTTTATAATTTGCCATTTCTTCCTGTCCCACAATAGAAAAAACCGGAAGTACCATCATTATTATATAAATAACTGCTTTCATTTTTCTAATCATTTTGATGTTTTATCTGACAAAGATTATACCCCTTTGCAAGAAACGGAATATTTTATTCTTTATCGGCATCGGAATGGGGTACTGCAAATTATTCCAATCAAAATATTTATTCAAAATCCAATACCAACGCCATAAAATAAAAACGGTGGTGTATTTTCCAAAGGATGAACTATTAATATCTTTAATGGGTCTAATAAAGAAATACGAATTTAAAGTTTTTTGCTAAATGTGCATAAAAAAACCAGCTATCTTATCGGATTGGGATGCCCTTACTCCCACTCTATGGTAGCCGGAGGCTTAGAGCTGATGTCATACACTACCCGGTTTACTCCTTTCACCCTATTGATGATATCATTGGAAATTTTTCCCAAAAATTCATACGGCAGGTGGACCCAATCAGCTGTCATTCCATCCACAGAAGTAACCGCCCGCAAGGCGACCACCCGTTCGTAGGTTCTCTCATCCCCCATCACACCGACAGATTGAATAGGCAATAAAATGGCTCCAGCCTGCCAAACCTCGTCATAAAGCCCGGCTTCTTTTAAACCTTGGATAAAAATATAATCCACTTCTTGCAGTGTTTGTACTTTTTCGGGCGTGATGTCGCCTAATATCCTTATGCCCAAACCAGGTCCTGGAAAAGGATGCCTTCCGATGATGTTATCCGGGATTTCCAAAGCCTTTCCCACTTCCCTCACACCATCTTTAAACAAGGTTTTTAATGGTTCAATCACCTTTAAATTCATAAAATCAGGAAGACCACCGACATTGTGATGCGATTTTATGGTAGCAGATGGCCCATTAACAGAAACCGATTCGATCACATCCGGATATATGGTACCTTGCCCCAACCATCTTACACCCGGGATTTTATGTGCTTCATCATCAAAAACTTCAATAAAAGTCCTGCCTATTGCTTTTCTTTTTCCTTCCGGGTCAGCAATCCCCTTCAGTCCGTCATAAAACTTTTGTCTGGCATTTACTCCTATTACATTCAAGCCAAGGTCAAAGTAGGAATCCAAAACTTCCTCGTACTCATTTTTTCTTAGCAGGCCATTATCTACAAAAACACAGGTCAATTGATCTCCAATCGCCCGGTGAATCAATGTAGCCGCTACTGAAGAATCCACTCCCCCCGATAGCCCCATCACCACCCTGTCCTCTCCCAGGGTGCCTTTTAATTCCGAAATGGTAGCATCAATGAAGACATCTGAGGTCCAGTCCTGTGAACATTCACAAATTTGAACAACAAAATTTCTGAGCAGATTTTTACCTTCTGTAGAATGGGTTACTTCAGGATGAAATTGAATCCCATAGGTCTCTTCCCCCTGTACCTTATAGGCTGCTATTCTCACAGATGGGGTGCTGGCAACGACATCAAACCCTTCCGGAAGTTCTTTGATAGTGTCTCCATGTGACATCCACACCTGTGAGCCATGGGTCATTTCTTTGAATAAATCTACATGGGTATCCAAATGGGTCAGGTTAGCCCTCCCATATTCTCTTATTTCGGATGGGGCTACATTTCCTCCATATTTTTGGGCCATTAACTGCGCACCATAGCAAACAGCCAAAACAGGCAATTTTCCGCGTAATTCCTCAAAATTCAAGTCAGGGGCACCTTCATCCCTGACAGAACAAGGGCTTCCTGATAATATCACACCTTTAATATCCGGTGTTAGGGTTGGGATTTTATTGAAGGGGTGAATTTCGCAATATACATTGAGTTCCCTAACCCTACGTGCAATGAGTTGAGTGTATTGGGATCCAAAGTCAAGGATCAATATTTGTTCTGCCATGCGCAAAGTTAACCAGCACATACCAAATCCCGAAATAAATGATTTACTTTTCGGAATAATATCTGGAATGCAACCTGGTTTTATTCATCACCGGTATCGATACGCTCCCCGGTATACAAGGTTTCCAAGGCAAAGGCACTAAGATGTTTTTCTGTAAGGTACCTGGCCAAAGTTTCCAGGTTAATTGCTTCACCAAGTCTGTATCGAAGGATTTCCCTGGATTGATTATGGGATAAATAGCTTTTCATTCCCCACCGGGCATGGTCAGAATGCGCATGGGTAATGACCGCCCTGTCTACCGGATTCCACGGATCTATATAAAGTCCGGCTTTTGGACAGAAAAGACCATTTTCATTTAATACGATCAAAGGCCATTTTTATTTTTTCTGCAATCTCACTCATTTTTTCGGGGGAAAGTTTGAGTTTTGGGCGGCTAAAATCGATATCACCCATGCTTCGCAAAGGCACCAGGTGTATATGGGCATGCGGCACTTCCAAGCCTATTACCGCTATTCCTATTCGGGTACAGGAAATCACTTCTTCCTGGGCTTTGGCCACTTTTTTGGCAAATAGTTGAAGGCTGGAATACAGGGACTCTTCCAAATCAAAAATATAGTCCACCTCTTTTTTGGGTACTACCAGGACATGTCCTTCTACCAAGGGCATGATGTCCAAAAACGCTATATGGCTATCATCTTCCGCTACGATATGGGCGGGAATTTCCCTTTTGATGATTTTTGAAAATATGGACGGCATAATAGGGTAATTTAGGAATTCAATGGGTATATACAAAAAATCCCGATAACCATGGTATCGGGATAAACATTAATAACTGATTTCAAGCACCTCAAATTCAATCGTTCCTGCAGGTGCCTTCACCTCGGCTATTTCACCGATTTTCTTACCAAGGAGCCCCTTTCCAAAAGGGGATGCCAGGGAGATTTTATTGGCCTTCAGATCTGCTTCTTCTTCCGACACCAGCGTATAGGTCACGGTCATGCCGTTCTTTAGGTTTTTTATTTTCACGGTACTGAGTATTCCTACCTTTGACATATCCAGCTTGGAATTATCCAATATCCGGGCATTTCCAAGGACATTCTCCAGTTTGGCAATTTTCAGCTCAAGATGGCCTTGCGCATCTTTGGCCGCATCATATTCCGCATTCTCGCTCAGATCGCCCTTATCCCTGGCTTCGGCAATTTGTCTTGCAATATCAGATCGCCCTTTGGTTTTCAATTCATGAAGCTCATCTTTGATTTTCTTCAATCCTTCTTCTGTGTAATATTGTATATTTCCCATATCAAATAAATAAACGCCTGACAATAAATAAAATAACGGTCTCAAAAATGAGACCGTTCCCTTATGCTTCCTGTATTTCTTATGTGCAAAGATAAAATAAGTATTCCTATTTTACAATTTAACCCCTTATTTAATGGTCTTTCCGTTTTGCCATTCTCCTTTAATTTTTGCCACCAAAACCCGGTTAATTTTTTCATAAGATTGATGGGTCCATCCCGCAACATGGGGGGAAAACAACACATTGGTTCTTTCGGTCAGCCTCTGAAAAGAAAGTTTCTCAGATGGGCTTAATCCATGAAGCTTTTCATTTTCCAAAACATCCAAAACCGCCCCTTTCAATTTATTGCCTAGTAGCAAGGTATTTAAAGTGTCAAAAGTAATAACTTCTCCTCTGGCGGTATTGATCAGGTAAAAGGATTTGTCAAATGCTTCCATTATTTCCACGGAGAAAAAATTCCTGGTCTCTGGTGTTAGTGGAACATGGATACTTAATACATCCACTTCTCTCTGAATTTGCTCAAAGGTGACTTCCTTCACCCATTCATCTCCAAATCCTGATTTGTATTTGTCAAAAGCCAAAATGTCAACATCAAAGCCTCTCAGCCTTTTGGCAAATGCCTCTCCCATATTTCCAAACCCGAATATACCCACTGTTTTGCCTGCCAATTCTTCACCTCGGTTACCCTCACGGTCCCAAATACCTCTCCTTACCTGATGATCGGCCTGTGGAAGGTGATTAAAAAGTGCCAATAACATCCCTAATGCATGCTCGGCTACCGCATCCCTGTTTCCCTCAGGAGCATGGTGCAGGGCAATACCTCTTTGGCCCAAATAATCCAAATCTATATTGTCCAAACCTGCTCCGGCACGTCCTACGAAGCGAAGCTGGGTAGCCTTTTCAAGAAGGGCACTGTCAATAGGCGTTTTGGAGCGGATAACCAAACCTTCATACCGGCCAATTATCTCCATGATTTCTTTTCTTCTGATTTCCGGTTGATAATGGACTTCATAGCCCTCTTTTTCCAATACCGACACGATGCTTTCATGCATCCTGTCTATGATAAGAATTCTCATAAAGCTGTCACAAATTTAAAAGCAAAGTTGCTACTCCAAAATAAACCCCCAGTCCCAATAGATCATTGGCAGTGGTAATAAAAGGCCCTGAGGCCATGGCAGGATTTATACCCATTTTATCAAGCACTATCGGCGTAAGGGTTCCCATAAAGGATGCTAAAAGCACCACACTGAAAAGTGCTATGCCTACCACAAAACCGAACTGAAGGTCCTGACCATATAAAAAAACCACTGTTGCCAAAACAAATAAGGCCAACACGAGTCCGTTAAGTACGGCTACCAGAAAAACCTTGGCCAATCTTTTAATCAAACTATCTTCGAATACCGATTTATTGGCCAAACTTTGGACAACCAGTGTGGAGGACTGGATTCCAACATTACCTCCCGTGGCCGTGATCAGCGGGATAAAAAAGGCCAAGGCAGTAACGGCATTTAATCCTTCTTCAAAGAAGCCGATAAATCCGGCACCGATCAATCCCCCAAACATTCCGATCAGCAACCATGGCAATCTTGCCCTTGAAAGGCGGTAAATTGAATCGGACTCCTCTACATCATCTGAGATACCGGTCATGGCCTGAATATCCTCTTCAGTCTGTTCCCTGATCAAATCCAAAATGTCATCTACCGTGATCCGGCCAACCAGCTTATTCTTTACGTTAACCACCGGAACAGATTCCAGATCGTATTTTCTCATGATCTCAGCCACTTCTTCCCCTTCCATATAGGTGGGTACCGAGATGATATTGTCCTCATAAAGGTCAGCAATTTTGGTTTCAGCGGAGGCAAGAATAATTTTTTTAAGGGCCACTCTTCCCAATAACTTTTCCTTATTGTCCACCACATAAATTGAAAAAATCTTGTCCACGTTCTCTGCCTGCCTCCGAATTTCATCAATGGTCTGCACCACCGTCCAGTTTAGGTTGGCCTTAATGATTTCTTTGGCCATCAAGCCCCCAGCACTGTCTTCATCATAGCGAAGCAATTCGATGATATAGAGTGATTTTTCCTTCTCTTCCAAGAAACTGATCACTGACTCCCGGTCTTTCACCACCAACTGGTTCAACACATCCACGGCATCATCCGAATCCATATGGTCAATCAAGATGGCCAATTCGGATGGCTCCATGGAAATAATGACCTTATACTGAGAATCTTCATCCAGCTCTTTCAGGATATCTGCGGCATATCCAGGGTCCAATGCCCGGAGCACAAACAGCGCCTCTTCCATTTCCAATTCCTCCAAAATAGCGGCAATATCCGCCTTTTTGGCATCGTCCATAGAGACCCTGATGAATTCAATATTCTCCTCCTCAATGCTTTGACGCAGTATTTCCAAATACTCAATGGAAAGCTCAAATATTTTTATTTCTTCCAAGACGATGTGAGTTTATTGGTTAAATAAACGAATTCTTCAACGCCCAACTGCTCCGCCCGTAGGTCAAGCATTGGGTCTGCCTTCAATTCATCCGAAAGCCCCATGGGTTTTAAAGCATTTCTTAAGGTCTTCCTTCTGGTACTAAAAGCCTGTTTCACCACCCTAAAGAATAATTTCTCATCACACCCCAAGGAAAGGATACTATTCCTTTTTACCCGGATCACTCCGCTGTTTACTTTCGGCGGGGGATCAAATACCTCAGGCGGTACAGAGAACAAATATTCCACCTCAAAAAATGCTTGTAAAAGCACACTTAAAATGCCATAAGTCCTATTACCTTTTTTGGCAGCAAGCCTTTCAGCGACTTCTTTTTGCAACATTCCCACTACCTCCGTAACTTTTTCCCTTTCTTTAAGCACCTTGAAAAATATCTGAGAGGATATGTTGTAGGGAAAGTTACCAATCACCATAAAGGGTTCATCAAAAACAGTGCTCAAATCAAAATGAAGAAAATCTCCTTCAATAATTTTTAGTTTTTGAAGAGGATATTTTTTCTTCAAAAAAGAGACCGATTCTGTGTCCACCTCTATAATCGAAAGTTCCCAATCCCTTTGCAATAAAAAATCCGTTAAAACTCCCATCCCCGGGCCTATCTCCAATACCTGTTTGGTCCCTCCATGACCGGTAAGCGCATGGACAATCCGTTCCGCTATTTGAAGATCTTTAAGAAAATGTTGACCCAAATATTTTTTTGCCCTCAACTTACCCATTTTAAATCAATTTTTCAATTGGAAATATTTACTCCAAAAGTAAAACAATATTACGGAACCTTCATACTTCTCAAAGGAGGTAGAATAGGATGATACACACTAAGCAAGGCAATATTTTTCATAACCTTGCCGGGTTCAGTTTCGATGCCTAAATGTTGATCCATGGGTTGGTTTTAGCGATAATTGATTAAATTGCCATATTGAAATAATTCCTGTTTTTGGTCAAAATGATTTTAATTGAATAATGAACATAAAAAAACATAAACCGGTTGTCGGTATAAGTATAGGAGATATCAATGGAATTGGAGCCGAAGTTACGATGAAGGCACTCTTGGACAACAGGCTTCAAAAAATGATCACCCCGGTAATTTATGGGCATGGGAAAGCCCTGACTTATTACAGAAAAGTATTGAATCTGAATGACTTCAATTTCATGCAGGTGAGAAGCATTGAAGAAATCCACCATAAAAAAATCAACGTGATCAATGTGCTTCAGGATTCACCTGAAGTAATGCCGGGAGTAGAAACCCAGGAAGCTGGGAAAATGGCCCTTTCTGCCTTAGATCAATGCATAGTGGACCTAAAAAACGACCAACTGGATGCGCTGGTGACTGCTCCTCTTAATAAAAACAACATTCACTCACCGGAAAATAATTTCATAGGCCACACGGAATACCTGACTCAGGCTTTTGGCATCAAAAAAACCATGATGTTCATGGTGTCAGAGGATATGAAAGTCGGTTTATTGACCGCACATATACCTGTTCGGGAGATTGCACAGCATATATCCCAAGAAAACTTAAAAGGCACCCTTGATATTATGCTAAAATCACTGACTGATGATTTCGGCATCCTAAAGCCTAGAATTGCGGTACTTGGCCTCAACCCCCATGCCGGAGAAGATGGATTACTGGGGAAAGAAGAATTAGAAACCATAAGCCCTGTTATCAAAGAATTTAAAGAAAAAGGCACCCTCATATTTGGCCCTTATCCTTCAGATGGATTTTTTGGTATGATGCACCAAAAGAAATTTGATGGTGTTTTGGCCATGTACCATGATCAGGGTCTGATCCCTTTTAAAACCGTTTCATTTGAAACCGGGGTGAATTTCACCGCAGGACTTCCCTTTATCAGAACCAGCCCCGACCATGGCACTGCCTATAACATTGCAGGAAAAAATGTGGCCGAAGAAAGTTCGATGCGTTCCGCTATTTTTCTGGCTCAGGAGATGATTAGAAGAAAAGGAGATTGGGAGGAAAATTAAAATAAATAATCACTTCATTTTCAAAATCAGAATTATTTATCTAAATTTGCGGTCTTAATTCAGACTGAGGAAGGGTGAAATTCTTGAGGAAATTCGATATAGACATCATTCGCTTAAAAGAAGGGGAACATCATTTCAGTTTTGAAATCGGCAAGGAGTTTCTTGACCATTTTGAAAAAATTCATGAAGAGGTGTCCCAAAGCGATTTGAAGGTAAACGTTCGGTTGGACAAAAGGGCTAACCTCATTGAAGTGAATTTTGAGATCATAGGAACGGTGGAACTCACCTGTGACAGAAGCCTGGAATTGTTTGATTATCCTTTGGAAACAGAGCAAAAGATAATTTACAAATACGGACTGGAAGAAAAAGAAATCAGTGATGAGATCATCCTCATTACCCAGGATACCCAAAGTATCAATCTGGCCCAGCTGATTTATGAATTTATCCTCCTTTCCATCCCGGCAAAAAAAATCCATCCAGACTATTTGGAGGAGGCTGATGATGAAGACTCAGATGATGAAGGTTGGATCGTTTATTCGGCCGGAGATGGGGAAGAATTAGATGAAAACCCGGAAAAAGAAAACGACAATCCCCTTTGGGATGCTTTGAAAAGATTAAAAAATAAGGAATAATTAAAAAATTGCAATAAAATGGCACATCCTAAACGGAAAATTTCCAAAACCAGAAGAGACAAAAGAAGAACCCATTATAAGTTGAATGCTCCAGGAATGGCTCAATGCCCTACCACCGGAGAGTTCCACTTACCACACCGGGCGTTCTGGCTTGATGGCAAGCTTTATTATAAGGGTCAGGTAATCATCGAAAAAGAAGTAGTATCCTAAAAAAAATAAAGGTCGCTACCTAAAATAGGCTGCTAAGGTATTTTCTACCCTGGCAGCCTTTTCTATTTCTCCATATCCCTGTTTTTTTCCAGGAATTTTTGTTGGATAATTTCCTGAACCGGCCTCCCTTCAATTTTGCTTTCCAGCCAGGATATAATGTCCAGATAAAGAAAAGCTCTTTTTTCATAGGGATGGTTTTCGTATTGTTTCAGCTTATTTCTGAGGTGGACAAAAGCACTCTTCAATTCATGATCATAAATCCTGCTGAGCTGTCTTACAAAGAACATCATTTCCTTTTGAACCTGATGTAAATCATCCATTTTGATCAAAAACCGATATACATTTCTGATCTGACGATCCAGGTCTTCATCCATCCCCGCCTCATAGCTGGCGATTAATTTTAAAATATGAGCAAAACACTGAAGATCTTCACGGAGGCCCTCCTGTTTAATATGAATTACTTTATCCAGGTACAGGATCGCCCGATGATTATCTCCACTTCCAAAATACAGGCAGGCGACCTTGTAATGCAATGCCATCAGATGATGTATATCCAGTTTGTTTTTAATGGGTTCCATTTCTTTAAGCAATAAAGGCATGATCTCCTCAACCCCCTTTGAAAAGGTTCCTTTCAAAAAATGAATATTAATCAAATTGGAGTAAAGGTAAATGAAAGACAACACCTTACAGTTGTCATCCATCACATAACCTCCAGTCAGGAGGCTTCCCCTAAATTCCTTCAGGACATCTGTGAACCTTGCATAATAGCCAAGATAAAACAGGGTGTCCAATAAATAGTGGTAAGCCCTCAAATAATTCCCGGTGGCAACTTCTTTCATTTTTGGATCATTTTTATAAAGATCCACCCAATGTTGGGAAGCCCGATAGCACAAGGGAAAATCCTGGATAATATGAAAGTACCATACCTGGGCCTGGTACAGGTATAACTTTTCATAAAACCCTAGTTTTCCCAAGTCATAATCCGGCATGTTATCCCTATAAAAAGCCTTCAACATGCGTTGCCCCTCCTCATCTTTGATGTAACCGGTTTTAAGGTACCACCCATACAACCGAAGGGAAAGATTGGAAAACCTGTTTTTTAGGGTAACCTGGCTATTTAGGTTCAGCGTCTGCTGACTAAGAATTTCTGCTCTATTGCCCTTGCTTCGGGTAATGTGCTGTGATTCAATGTTTTTTTCCAATTCCACTACCCTCAACATGACCGTATCCAATCCGTACCGATCAGCCATCTGTTTGGTTTTGTCCAACAACTTTAAACTCTGCATATAAAGACCTTTATTGAAAAGAATCCTTCCAAAATCAATCTGTTCATTTAAATGCAATTCCACATTCCGCTCTGCATATAACAATCTTAGAGAGGTCAAAACCTGTTTATACAAATGGGCTTTTGCATTCGACAACTGCTTTTTACTTACGGGGGCCCTTTGCAACAACATTTTTTCATCATAGTTTTCCATTTTATCCATCACGCCAAATAAAAGGAGAAACTTGGCCTCATGATTGGCAGGCAATCTCCTGGCGTATAGCTTGAAATTCCGTTTTTCTGAAGGAGAAAGATTGGAAATCAATTCAAAAAGAAAATCTTTTTTATAATTGGCTATCATATTAATTTATATGCTATTCAATTGATTATCATTTATATATGTGATTAAATTACAATTCTGCTATCAGAACAACAAAGTTAATCCAATTTACTTCCCAAGTCTAAGGTTATAATTTAGATTTTATAATTAAATCAGATAATATGGATGACAATCAAGTATTGATCTTTGACACTACCTTAAGAGACGGGGAACAGGTTCCCGGATGCAAACTAAATACCCCACAAAAGATCGAAATCGCACAACAACTGGAATTATTGGGCGTAGATGTGATCGAGGCTGGTTTTCCCATTTCCAGTCCGGGAGATTTTAAATCTGTGGTTGAAATATCCAAAAATGTAACTGGCCCCATTATTTGTGGTCTTTCAAGAGGTGTTAAAAAAGACATAGAAGTGGCCGCAGAGGCGCTTAGGTTTGCCAAAAGACCCAGGATACACACCGGAATAGGCACCTCTGATCACCATATCCAATATAAATTCAAAAGCAACAGGAATAGGATATTGGAATGGGCGGCAGAAGCGGTGGCACATGCCAAAAGATATGTGGAAGACGTGGAGTTCTATGCAGAAGATGCAGGAAGAACAGAAAATGAATACCTGGCTAGGGTTTGTGAAGCCGCCATAAAAGCTGGTGCAACGGTACTGAATATTCCGGATACTACAGGTTATTGTCTTCCTGATGAATATGGCTCCAAAATCAAATACCTGGTGGACCATGTAAAAGGAATTGAAAAAGTGACCATTTCGGCCCACTGCCATAATGATCTCGGACTTGCCACCGCCAATTCTATTTCTGCTGTGATGAACGGAGCCCGACAGGTGGAATGCACCATCAATGGCATAGGAGAGAGAGCCGGCAATACATCCCTGGAAGAAGTGGCCATGGTCATCCAACAACATCCCCGGCTAAAGGTGTTCCACCAGATCAACTCCAAACTGCTCAACCCCATCAGCAGAATGGTTGCAGAAAAAATGGGCATGCTCGTACAGCCCAATAAAGCCATCGTAGGCTCCAATGCCTTTTCCCATTCCTCGGGAATCCATCAGGATGGCGTGATTAAACACAGGGAAACCTACGAAATCATTGACCCCCTTGATGTAGGTGTAGATGAATCCATGATCGTTTTAACCGCAAGAAGCGGAAGAGCAGCATTGGCATATCGGGCCCATAAATTGGGTCATACCTTAACCAAATTGGAGCTGGATAAGGTATATACCATTTTTCTGGATCATGCAGACATCAAAAAAGAAATTATGGATGAAGACATTCATGAGATCATCGATGAATCCGGAATCCGACAAAAACAGGAAGTATAAAATTCAAATCCCCTTACAATCCATTTCTTATGGCTCCAGAATATGCACCGGCCCTTGTAGTATTTGATGCAAGAATGGAAAACGATCAAATAATCGGAGATCTTTAGTATGTGGAAGTACCACCTGATAAACGATTGCGGGTGAGATGGGATGTGGGTCAGCAACCAGAAGGGTTTCAGTCTATTTGTAATGATATTGTATTTGTTAAAACAAAGAAAATTTCAATTTGTCTGTCAGCAATTCCAAGGCTTTGATTGATTTTACGGAATTTCCCTTCTCATTCAATTCCGGACTCCAAACCGCTATGCTGAATTTATGTGGCATAACGGCAGCAACGCCTCCTCCTACACCGCTTTTTCCAGGAAGCCCTACCCGGAAAGCAAACTCACCCGATTCATCGTAAAATCCGCAGGTCAACATCAGGGCATTGATCCTTCTTGCATGACTCTCACTGAGTATTTCTCTGTTGGCAAAAATTGAAAAGCCATCATTGGCCAAAAAAGAAAAGGATTTTGCCAGTTCTTCACAATTCATTTCTATGGAACACTGTGCCACATAAGTCTCAATTACCTCCTGGATATCGTTTTCTAAATTTTTATACGCCTTTAAAAAATAAGCCATGGCCATGTTTCTTTCAGAGTGTTTCATTTCCGAGGACATGACCTCTTTATTGATGCTAACACAATGATGCCCTGCAAGCTCATCTATATAATCCACGATGCATTGAACAGGCTGGTCAAATTTACTGATCAGGGCATCTGTAATCACCAAAGCCCCTGCATTAATGAATGGATTTCGGGGAATTCCTTTTTCAAATTCCAACTGGGCAATGGAATTGAATGGGTTGCCACTGGGTTCCACATTTACCCGGGACCATAGCTTGCTGTTGAATTTAAGAAATACCATGCTGAGTAAATGAACTTTTGAAATACTCTGGATGGAAAAGGGCACCTGAAAATCACCTGTTCCATAAACCCTGCCCTCCAGATCCACGAGCGCCATACCAAATTGATTTGGATTGACTTTGGCCAATTCAGGGATATAGTCGGCCACTTTTCCCCTCAGGTTCAATTCATTTACTTCATGATAAACCGCTTCAATCAGTTTCTGGTAATCCATAAAACCCTTTAAAATTATTTGTATAAATATTAATTTTTGGCGGTGACAATAAGCAACGGTTAAATTTAGGTTCCATTCGAGTCAGACACAATTTCCTTGCCCGAAAATCCATGATTTGGCCCAATTAAATTTTCAGATTTTAAGTAAGTTTTCAGGGATCTGGTCTAACTTAAAGAAGTGGCATTATTTTAGCAGATATAATTTATAAAATCATTGAATTAATCCAAATAATCTAAAAATGCTGTATTCCTATATAAAAATTACTGATCATCGTTCTGTATTTCAATTCGAAAATGGAAAAAAAGGAGTCGATAAGGGAACTTCCCGTGACACCCCGGGGACAGGCAAGGGGGCAAGGCCTCCAAAAGAAGAAGAGTACCCAGACCAAGAAGAACCTCAATCCGAAGAAATTGAAAATGAAGAAAAGGACAAAAACAAAAAATCTGATAAAATGAAAAAATAATTTAATTCCGAACCATAAAAAACCATGATATTAAGCCTTTAATTGTCAATAAAATTTTTGAATTCTATTTTCACCTTTTCATTCTCCCTGGAAGACACACTTTCATAATAGGACCTTAGGCGAATATCAGAGGGTGTTTTTTTATATTTATTTCTGACCCACTCAATGGCCTGATGGCTAAGCAATTCCAATTTTACGGGAACAATGCCATCATCTACCATTTCCAAATGCTCGGCTACCCCTTTAGAGAGATCAATGATCCTGGTGGAGCTTTTTGGCAAACGGTCATTGACCTTCACGATGGCCTGATATCCGTTATTCATATTGGTCACCTTTACCCTGGTCCCGAAAGGAAGATGCTTATGAGCCGCCGTAAATGCCCACATATCATAGATTTCTCCATTGGCAGTCATCCGGTTATGGAACCTTGTACCATAATAACTGGCTATTCCTTCCTGGATGGTCAATAAGGAATCGGGAGCCGAAAAAGGCGATTGCCCCCATGCGGAAACCCAAAGTAAAAATTGACTCAAAACCAACACTCCAACTCTTTTTTTCATAACCTGCTTTTGTTTCAAACCGAATGCTATTATACCTGGCAATTCAATTGAATTCCCTTTTCAACTCTAAAGTGGGGAAATAATATGAAATGTTTGTTATCCCCTTAGATAAAATTTAAACGGGCATTCATTTGCCTAGCTGAACAGTTGCTTATAAATTTAAAAAAATAAAAACCCCATTCGTTTATCATTTTTATGGAAATCAAAATACTTCACACGGCCGACTGGCATCTGGGCAAGCGGTTACAGGATTTTTCCAGGTTGGAAGAACAGAAATTGGTACTAGAAGAAATCGTCCAAATTGCCGACGATCACCAAGTGGATCTCATTTTGCTGGCTGGTGATATATTTGACAGCTTCAACCCTAGCCATGAGGCGGTGGAACTACTCTATAAAACCCTTAAAAGACTATCAAATAACGGATTAAGACCTGTCGTAGCCATTTCGGGCAACCATGATAGTACCCAATTTATCGAAGCTCCAGACCCATTGGCCAGGGAAATGGGTATCTTTTTTTATGGAAAATATGACACGGTTATTCACACAGGAAAATTGGACAATGGGCTGGAAGTGACCGCTTCAGCCACAGGCTTCATGGAATTGAAAATTCCACATATTGAATTTCCCATAAGAATCATCCTGGCTCCCTATGCCAATGAAGTATTATTAAGGACTTACCTGGGTGAGGACGACAGGGAAAAAGCTATGAGAAATTTAATGGAAAGCAGATGGAAAAAGCTGGCTTCAACTTACTGCGATGACGAAGGGGTAAATATTTTTGCCGGTCATTTTTTTTTCGTCAGGGAAGGAGAAAAGCCGGAATCCGAACCGGAAAGTGAACGACCCATCCTTCATATAGGGGGCACCCAGGCATTGTATACTTCCAATATCCCGGACCAAATCCAATACGCAGGACTTGGACACCTGCACCGTTACCATGCCGTCTCTACAATTCCTTTTCCGGCAGTCTACCCAAGTTCTCCCCTCGCCTATTCGTTCAGTGAGGCAGATCAAAAAAAACAAGTGGTATTGGTTCACGCAAGCCCCGGGCAAAAGGTCAAATTTGCGCCCATAGTCCTGAATCAGGGAAGACCCCTTTATAGAAAAAAATTTGATGATCTGTCCCAGGCCTTGGATTGGTTGGCAGCTCATCCCTATTGCTTTGTTGAAATCACATTTGAAACAGAAAATGCCATTGATGCGACCACCAGAAAAGCGATCATGAAAGCCCATGATGGTATTGTCAATCTGATTCCTCTTATCAAAAATCCAACCGGAACAGCGGACAACGGACTGTTGGCAGCGGATCTGGAAAAAGATATGGTCAGTTTATTCCAAATGTTTTACGAAAGTGAAAAGGGCCTGCCTCCAAACGAAGATTTAATTGAGATTTTAAAAGAAGTAATCAGCCAAAACGAAGAACAATGATTCCCATAAAACTAGACATTCAGGGATTATATTCCTATCAGGAAAAACAAACCATTGATTTCGGTCAATTGACTGCCGCTGGTATTTTTGGGATCTTCGGGGCCGTTGGAAGTGGTAAATCGTCCATTTTGGAGGGAATACTTTTAGCACTGTATGGAAGTACAGAACGTTTATCGGACAGGGGAGAAAAAAACAGTATGGTCAACCTTCAAAGTGACCAATTACTGATCCAATTTGAATTCAAGGCGGGCAAAAACAATGCACAAATTTATGTGGCCAGATATGCCACAAAAAGGAATACCAAAAATTTTGATGAATTAAAACCTGCCGATCATACCTTTTATAAAAAAACAGCTGATCAGCTCAATCCCATATCCCTAAGAGCGGAGCAGATTATAGGAATGAAAAAAGAGCATTTCAAGCAAACGGTCATCATTCCGCAAGGCAAATTCAGGGAGTTTATAGATTTGACTCCCGGTCCCAGGGCTGAGATGATGAAGGAATTGTTTGGATTGGAAAGGTTTGATCTGGCCGGAAAAACCGGCAAACTTTTAAAAATTGCAAAAGAAAATAAAATCAGACTGGAAACTATTCTAAACAGTCTGGCCGAAATTACCGAAGAAAAATTATCGGAAAAGAAAAATACCTTTAAGGAGATTTCTGAATTATTGGGGAATTTGGAAAAGGAATTCAAAAAAACAGAAAATGCCTACCAACATCAAAAGGTAATTAAGGATAAATTTCAACTCCTTCAAAATTTTCGAAACGAGTGGCATCACCTGCAATCATCAGTTCCCGATATTGAACATAAAAAACAGCAATGGAAAAGTTATCAGACGGCAAAAACCCACCTTGAGCCCCTTTGGCGACAAATTAAGGAAGAACAAAAAGATAAAGAAAAACTACAGGTCAGCGTCATTAACTGCAGACGTTTTAAAGACACTTACAGGCTGGAAATTGAAAAATTAACAAAGGAAGAGGCAGAGATAAAAAAAACAGCGGACGAAAGGCCAAAAAGGGAAGCAAAAATAAGGGATTTAAAAAAAGTATTGGAAGCGCAGCCACTCTTGAAAGCACAAAAAGAAGCTGCACAGCAGATTGAAATCCTGAAACCATCTGTAGAATCCCTTAAAACTTCTCTTCTGTCCATACATTCTGAAATCCATAAACTGGAAGCGGAATCTGAAAAGCTTAACCTTCCGGATTCCTCTCAGCTTTCAGAATTTAAAAGTACTGCCAAAGAGTGGGAAAGGTTAGAAATTCAACTGTCCAAAAATAGGGAAACTTTACACGTTTATGAAAAAAATTCCCATCAGTTAAAACGGGAAATAGAGGAAATCAAATTGGCCCTCCCCGATACCTACCCTAATTTCCAGGCATGGCAATCGGCCCAGGAGGAGGCCATAAGAAAACAAGAAGATATCCGGGATCACCTGGTACAAAAACAGGGATTGGCTTCTCATGCATCTCTTTTGCGCCCCGGAGAAGCATGCCCCCTCTGTGGCGCTTTGGACCATCCCAATCCGTTGTTGCCATCCGGAGGAAAGGAGGCTTTGGAAAAACAGGTTCAGTCCATCAAAATCGAAAAAAATCGACTTGAAGGGATTTATTCCCATATCCAAAATATAAATGAAAAAAATATACGTTTAGAGGGAATCCAAAAAAATTTATCCGAAAGAAATCAGGAATTGGATACCTACCAGAAGCAAGTTTCTGACATTAAAAGCCATCTTTCTGAACAGGGAATCCACTCCATTGAAGCACTCAAAAAGTCGGTCAATGAGGCTGATTCGGCGATCATGAAAAATCAAAAGTCCCTTCAACTCATTAAAACCTTAAGAAAAAAATACGAAGAAGAAAAAGCACTTTTGGAGTCAAAAGAAAAAAACCTTCAGGTATTCGAACAGCAGGTATTGGAATACCGTGCTAAAATATTGGCAAAAAGGGAAGAAATCACCGATCAGGAATTTTCAAGAGGCTATTTTGGCAAAGACACTTCCACCATTCAAAGTGTGATTCAATCCGTTTTAAAAGACATGCAGGATACCGCCAATAAATTGGATAGCAAACAAAAAGTCCTGATTGATACGAGAGCCAAGGAATCTACCAATTTGGCCAATCTGGCAACCTATGAAGACCTGGAAACCAAAACTTCCCATAAAATTCTGGAATTGGAAAAGAAAATGGAAAAACTGGTCGTCCATTATGGATTTAAAAATTTAGATGAGGTTACCTCCCTGTTAAACGACCCTGGGGATATAGAAAAGGCAGATCTTGAAATCAGAAAATTCGAAGATAGGTTATTGATCGTCAATTCAAAAATCAAAGACCTTGAGGGTGAAGAAGGAGTAATCCATTTTAAGATGAAGGATTTTGAGGCGCTCCATGCTGATTTGCAAGAACAGCAGGGTCAACTTGAAATTACAAGAAAAAATTTCACGTTACTGGATCAGGAAATCCATTCCATCCAATCCCAATGGCTGGAAAAACAAAAAGTGAATAAAGAATTTATTTTACTCGAAAGTCGCGAAACCTACCTGAAAGAGCTGGAAAGACTTTTCAAAGGAAGTGGGTTCGTCAAATATGTCAGTACCATATACCTTAAAGAACTCTGCAACACCGCAAATTTACGTTTTCTTAAATTGACAAAAAACAGTTTGAGCCTTGAGATTGATGACAATAACATATTCTGGGTAACCGATTATTTGAATGGTGGTAAAAAGCGATTATTAAAAACCCTTTCCGGGGGACAGACTTTTCAGGCCTCCTTATGTTTGGCTTTGGCTTTGGCAGAAAAAGTCAAATCACTCAATCATGCTGATCAGAGCTTTTTCTTTTTGGACGAAGGATTTGGTGCGCTGGACAGAAATTCGCTGCGTGTGGTATTTGAAACTTTAAAAGCCCTTCGGCATGAAAATCGTATCGTGGGAATAATCAGCCACGTAGAGGAGTTACAACAGGAAATAGAAGTTTTTGCCCAAATAGAACTGGACCCTCAGCGCGGAAGTCAGATAAATTACAGTTACCAATAAACCCCCTAATACCAACCCTTTGGTCAATGCAACAGAGGGTTGGCAAAGATAAAAGGATGTCTTTTTTAACCTCGGGCGAGCGATTTTTCTTCCTCTTTGAGTCTCAGCATAAAGTCGCTTAATACATTCATGTAGTTGATAAAGGCTTCATAGGGACTTTCATAGGGGCTGAAATAGGCATGTATATCCCCATCCGAGAAAAACTTGGTGCACATATAATAAAAGTGATCACTGGTCTGTAAATACCTCCAATCCTTCTGTATTTCCGGATCTTTGGACTTTTTCACCCTGCTTTCCAGAGAATATAGTTTTTCGAAAGCTTCATCCTGAAGGTCATTTCCAAGCCAGGCGGTGAGATCTCTTTCTTCATCGGCCCATGATATGGGAATGGGAACATGTATTTTCCCGACCGGGGATCCATTGGCAATCACCTCAGAAGGAGTAGAAAAGGTGAAATTGGTCTTGTTCATCACTTCTTCAGGCAAGTGCCTCATGAACTCAAAAATACCGGTTTCTTTCCATTGGTGCTCACCGAAGGTTTCATAATCCATGAATAGATTGATGACTTCCTCATCCTGAGCGACCTTATTTATCCAATTGATAAATTTCTGTGTGGTAAGGGGATAGTCAGACCAATTTTTTTCTCCAAATCTGAAGGCAATGTCATCACTTAACCTGAAGTTTTTCAGAAGCACCTTCATTTTTGGTTCCAGGGCATTGACATAAACGAAATTGGGGCTTTTCCATCCGAGGATATGCTTAGCCCCTTCTGTCAACATTCCTTCAAATCCCATATTGGCCACCATTGCACCAATGCCATCAGAATAAATCAACTCTGTATTCCTGAAAACCTTGGGTTCATATCCGTTAAAATGGTGTTTGATTTTTTCTTGATGCAATCGTACCAGATCTTTGAATTCAGATTCACTTTTTAAAGCACACAGTGCATGCGCATATGTTTCATTCAGCAACTCCACGTGCCCTGTCGCCACCAGCTCCTGAAAACTGCGCAAAACATCCGGTACGTAGGTTTCCATTTGGTCCAGAATAGTACCCGACAGGGAAAAAGAAACTTTGAATTTACCATTATATTTGCGAATCAACTCCAAAAGCAGGCTGTTCATGGGCCTATAGCATTTGTCAGCCACTTTTTCCATGATGTTTTTATTGGAATAATCATCCCAATATTCATGGTCATCACCGATTTCAAAAAATCGATATGGCTTTAATCTGAAGGGTTGATGTACTTGAAAATAAAAACAAATAGTTCTCATATTCTATTGATTAACGGTTTGCTTATAAATGGTAATTACTTTGGAAGCCACATGCTCCCATTTGAGTTTTTTCAATTCTTCTCTACCGAGTTCTTTAAACATTTTAGAGATACCGTGGTAATGCAATAAGGCAAAAATCGCATCGGCCATGGCATCAATATCCCAAAAATCCACTTTTACAGCATTTTGTAATACCTCTGCCACTCCTGACTGTTTGGAAATGATCACCGGTGTATTGTGTCTCACTGCCTCCAATGGTGATATGCCAAAGGGTTCCGAAACAGAGGGCATCACATAAACATCACTTAGGGCAAACATTTTGTCTACATCATCCCCTTTCAGGAAGCCTGTGAAGTGGAATTTGGTCCCTATCCGAAGTTCCGCCACCCTTAATATCATTCTGTTGAGCAGGTCTCCCGAACCAGCCATTACAAAGCGGACATTATCGTCCTTCTTTAATACTTTATTGGCCGCCTCCACAAAATACTCCGGTCCTTTCTGGAAGGTTATCCTACCCAGGAAAGTGACTATCTTTTCAGGAACATGCTTTTTTTCGTTGGATTTTATGATACTGGTATCCAAAACAGCATTATGGACCACGGTGACTTTTTCTTCCGGTATGCCATATTTGGTCACAATGGTGTTTTTGGTCAATTGGCTTACCGCAATGATTTTATCTGCAGCCTCCATTCCTGCTTTTTCAATATCAAAGACCTGTTGATTGACAGTCTGTCCGGAACGGTCAAATTCAGTGGCATGGACATGTGCAATCAAGGGTTTTCCGCTCATGCTTTTGGCGGCAATGCCAGCCGGAAATGATAACCAGTCATGGGCATGGATCAGGTTATGTTTTTTGGATTTGGCAATCTGGGCCGCAACAAGTGCATACCTTGATACTTCCAAAATAAGGTCTTTTCCATATTTCCCGCTGAAATTAAATTTATTGGACAATACACTGGTCTCCAGGTCTTCCTGATCCTGTAAAAGTCTATTGGTATGGTTACGGTATTCCTCCGGGCTAAGATAGGGGACTAAAAATGAACTAACTTCCAAATAGGTAAGGTTTTTCCAGATGGTTCTAAATTTTCTTTCCCTATAATCAATTTCCACATCGCTGGCATTCACGAATTCAGCCAAAGGATCTTCATCCCCCCATAATTTAGGTACCACAAAGATCAAATCCTGTTTATGGTGAGCCATTCCTTTGACCAAACCATAACATGCAGTACCCAACCCTCCTGATATATGTGGTGGAAACTCCCATCCAAACATTAAAACTTTCATAAAAATATTTTTATAGTTTATTGACTAAATATTTCATCCTTAACAATTCCCCCACACTCCAAGCTTGTGAAATGGCTCCTTTCGGTCTGTGAGGTGGATCTCCATCATAAATTTCCGCCACCGTCCCTACCCCATATTGGGTCATTACATCATCAAAACTACTGATCATATTTTCCACTAATTTTTTACCTTGTTTACCATGGAGTTTCAGGTAAGCTTCTGCAAAATGTCCCAAAAGCCATGGCCAGGCGGTACCTTGGTGGTAGGCGTTATCCCTTTCATATTGATCTCCCTGATAATATCCCCGGTACCTGTGATCGCTGGGCGCAAGTGTCCTAAGCCCTCTATGCGTGAACAAATTCACCTTTACCACATCCAGAATCTGGTCTTTTTGATCATTGTCCAAAGGACTATAGGGCAAGGAGGTGGCGAATACCATATTGGGCCTGATGGACCAATCTTTTTTGTCTTCATCAATTACATCCGCCAAATAACCTTTTTTCTTATCCCAAAAGTTTTCCACGAAGGACAGGGCAACTTTCTTTGCCAATTCGTTGATTTCCTCGTCCCCGGTAAGCTCATGGTAAAAACACAGGGCATTGTACCATAAGGCATTGATTTCTACAGCACAACCCATGCGGGGAGTTACGGGTCCGTCTTTGGTCACAGCATCCATCCAGGTAAGGGCCTTTCCTTCTTCCCCGCCAAATAATAGTCCATTTTCCAGGACGTGAATATTAAATTCGGTCCCTTTAATAAACCCCTCAATTATTCCTTTACATTTTTCCATATACCTGGAAATGATGGTTTCCTTATCGCCGATAAAGCCTATGTATTGCTGTAAAGCCCAGAAATACCACAGTGGGGCATCTATGGAATTCATGTTGGTCATCACACCACTTCCCACATTTGGAAAAAGAGCGCCTTTAAGGTCCCTGGACATGGAATCCATCACCCCTAAAAATGTCTCGGTATCGTTCATGGTCAAGGTCAAACCCGGCAAGGCAATAAAGGTATCTCTGCCCCACCACCCAAACCATGGATATCCCGCAATGACCCTGGTTTCTCCATCTCTCCGGCTTATAAACTGGCCTGCTGAATTTTTCAGGCAGTTTTCAAAATTATCCCTGGGTATTCTTCTGCTTATTTCTTTCTCAAAAGCAACCTGTAACTTCAAAGGATCTGCTTCTTTTAATCCAGCAGATAAGACCACTGATTCGCCTTTTTCCAAATCGACCTCAAAATATCCTGGTAAAAACAAATCCTCCTGATAATCATACCCTCTTTCTATTTCGCGTATGTATTCGATGTTATAATACCAATCCGGTGCTGCTATAAATTGATTTTCTTTAGAAATCTGAAGAGATAAGGGGTCGTAAGAATCATAAAGTTGGAACTGGACCCCATTACTGATTTTCTTGAACTTTTTATTTACATGGGTATTGGCTTTTGACAAGGTGTGGTAACCTCTGAAGGCTAAAAAAGGACTGATCCTTAGTTTTGTGGGAATCATGGCTTCCATTAAAGTGTATTTGACCATTACCCTATCCGCATTGGAATCCAGAATGATTTCCTTTTCCAACAGTACTCCCCCCACCCTGTAAGTCAATTTGGGAATAGGCTCTGAATCAAAATCTTCCAAATATTTATGGCCACGGGGATAGTAATTTCCGGGGAATTTGCTGATACCCAAATTAAAAAGCGTGTCTTTTTGGGCAATGGTTTCATGTACATTGGATAACAGGACATGTAACTGTCCATCGATTTGAGGTTGTGGGGCAACCAATAGACCATGGTATTTCCTGGTATTGCAGCCAATGATGGTCGTACTCGTATAGCAGCCAGACCGGTTGGATCGGATTATCTCCTTTTCCAAAGAATAATTCAGGTTGATCAGTTGGGTCTTATCGAAATGTATATAGCTCATCTAAACTAAAGGTTGTGGTTTTTATAAAAATACTCGAATAGAATGTAAAGAAAAATAAAAGAACTGAAAACTAATAAAAATAAAAAGGAAAACATTATTTTAGGTAGCGGAAAATCCAAAATAATATCAGGAAAAAACAGGGATGTTCAAAACTTGAAATACCTTAAAGATTAAATCACATGATAATCATACTAACAATATGGGCCAGATTACCAAAAGTTCCTGGTAACCTGAGCGTTCGAGGTAAGATCGTCTTAAAAGCCGGCTAATTCGTCAAGCGAACCCTTTTATGTGGGTTGCTGAGATGGGAAAGGATGTGGCAGTCCGGTCCGGAAGGAGATTCCCACGGCTTTTAGGTGAAACAATTCACCTAAAAGACGCAATAACCTACCAAAAACCCGACAAGATTCCCCTAAGAATCGAAGCGTTGAATAAAAAAAACTGACAAGGCGAGTTCTCAACTTCCTGTTTTGACCTCAGAAGTGTCCCTTTTTTTGAAAGGATCTAAAAATTCCGGCAAAAATCAAAATCAGGCATCATCGTAACCGGTCCCGAACTAAACTGCTTGGTTGGTGTTTCGGTTTCTAAATTTACAAGAGAACAGCTTTGGAAAGAAGCAATTTGTAGATAAAAGAGGTCTGATCTATTTAATTAGTAAGTTTTCACCGATAATGGTTTTACTTATTCCAACTTCTTTGGTGGAATACTATGGGCCGCACCCATTGCTTTGGTTACAGGGGGATTTTCGAATTCCTATTTTATTTAAACAGGGTTGGTTTTAGGTTAAAGCAGTTTAAATTATAATTCAACTAATTCAAATATATCAAAAGATAGAAAGTTCTCATCTTCTTTGTAGGCATTATAGTTGAATGCTGCCAATCCTTCTTTGGTAACAAAAAAGGTATTGCTTTCGTAAATGGATCCGGGTAATTCTGTTTCTCCCAAGTAAGAGAAATTTTCACTGAGTATAATTATGCTCATATTTTTGTATAAATCTCCCTTTCCTGTTAAATTATCAGCATTGGATATTCCTTTAAGAAAAATCCGATAATATAACTTTCTGTATGGGTCCCAAAGAATTGGTCCATAGGAATCAGACTGGATAAAGTAGGTCCACTTTTCTATGGAGGAGAGATTTAAAAATTTACCATCCATCGGTAAAATGGATTTGGAAAAATTACTTGCTCCAAATGTTTCTTCCGTATTTTCATTATTTAAGTCATATTTTATAAGGTGATGGGAAGCAGGATAGCTAATTATAATTTCATTTGAAGTTTCATTAAAAGTAGTGAAACTTTTTCTGAATTTGTCCCCAACCCAATTTGCATTATAATAAATATCAGGAAAGGGAAGGATAAATTGTGCCTCTCCGGTAACAAAATCGACTACGGTAAGAGTAAAGCAATTATCATTACTAAAATTATCAAATTCAACATCTATTTTCCCAGCCATATAAAATCTATTATTTTCAAAAATTAAAGGACTAGTACCACTGACTTCGATAGCTGGATTATATATTCTTTTTCCTTTAGGTGGTTCAGAGTAAAATGGGGCTTTCATCCTTTCCGAAATCTTACCATTCCGGTTGACTAGGGAAATCATATGATTTCCAGCAAAAACAAATAAAGAGTCCTCATTGATTTGCTTGAAACCTTTGGCCAAGCCAACTCCGTTCGGCCCTTCCCTTGGTAAGGTGAGAATTGAATCTAATTCACTTTTTTCCCAGTTATAGAAATAAATCGAATTGGTCCTTTGATTCAGAAACATAAACTCCTCGTACTCTTTTAAATGGTTTTGACTGATATCGTATAAAAAAATAAATGCATCTGATAAAGTATCTAAGGGTATTCTTTTCTCATGTTTCTTTGTAAGCGCATAAGAACCTTTTAACGAATTATAGAATTTATTATGGTTTTCAAAATCCGAATCCGAACAAGAGTATAATAAAAAAAACGCTCCCAGGATGTAAAATATTTGCATAATATGATTGTAGTTAAAATTAAATGAAAATAGCAACTAAAGATAATTGCCAACCTTTAGTAGTTTAAATTATTCACCCTGAACATTGTCCTTTTAAACAATCATTAAATTCATACCAACTGGCATCTTTGCTATCGTATACAGTTGTACCCATTGAAAGAAACTCATTACAATGTCCGTCGTTATTTGATGGTTGGTTCACACATCCACCTGTGCAAACGCTACCACCTTCTGCTTCCACATTAAACGAATTAAACAACCCAACGCTTATGGCCACTACTCCCGCTGCCACTGTGGCTTTTTTTAATGGCATTTTCTTTTTCATGTTATTTCTTGTTTTTGTTAAAAGATGATTGAATTAAACCATTTAAAAATAAATTTCCAATACGAAATATCGGATTTCCCGTGAACGGGCGGTTTTATCCCGTGAATGAAATGATTGCGTTCTGTAATATAAAGGGATTGAGCAGGTTGGGGACGAAATGACCTAGAGAGAATGTTGATGGTTTGATGATGCGGTGATGTGCTGATGTGGTGATGCGGAGTGCCTGTGGTGACAGTATTTGAACAATTTTTTCTTCTTTTCGGCTTTGATCCTGTATAGGTGTAGCAATAGCGATAAGAAAAGGAAAGGAAAGATGATTTTTTCGGATATCAACTGAAGGCACGTGCTGTTCGGAATTTGCAATTCCGAACCCAGATTAACAGGATTTGCAATCCTGCTTACGTGAATTCAAATGATTTGATGGCTCTATGAAGAAATAACTAAATTTCATTTATGCTTGGCCATTGCAAATGGCCTATTGTCGAATGGTGTTTCAAAAGGTGTTTTAGTAGATATCAGGGAGAAATTGCAAATTTCACCCAGCACAAATTGATGGTTTGATTATATGATGGTGTGATGATCTGATGTACAAATGGAATAACGATTTAATAAATTAGTTTAAGTGACAATTAAGCAATTAACCGATTAAACAATTAAACATAGAAACCCTTGACCACCGCGTCCCCCTTCCAGGACCAGTACCGAATCCCAAAAATCCGGTACATTCACCGCGGCACCATTTATCGCAGAAAGTAACCCTATCCAACCCTTCTACATATCTTTCAATGGCAATTATGGCTTTAAGGATTTGCTCTAATCCCCTCTGGCTATCTTTATGCTTATCTTTCATGTATCAATTTCAGATCATCCTTCACCTGCTCAAAAATATGGGGCTTAAAAGCATCGATAAACCCTACATCCACTTTGCGATTGATGGTTTTTTCCAATGCATATTGAATATCGACCAGATCAAAAGTGGAAGTTCCTTTTCTTCTCTTAATTTCCTGATGGTTTCTCCAAAACTACGCAAACCACTTACTCTTATTAGGTGATTTAATTTTGACTTATTTTGTCAAAAAAGCAAGAATAATTTGAAAAACAATCACTGGTACACGTAAAAATCCCCCTTGCCCCCTTAGAAAGGGGGATTTGCTGAAATACCTGGTTAAAGCTGAATTGGCACTATTAAGCCGGGCTGGGAAAGCTCAGCGGTAATACCGTGCCCGGTAATCCCTGCCTGTCCAAACCCTTTGCTTAAACCATAAGAGAAAGAGGGAATTAGTTCAGTTGGGATTTTTAGGCACGTAATCATCCGTAAATCAAACAATTGAATAGTTAAAAAAACTCGAAACCTCACCACCTCCATTTGCCCCGGAAACAGCAAGGAGGAAGCTTTTTTTGCTTTTTTAAACCATTAATTCTACTTTTAACCATGTCAAATCTTCCCCTACCGCTGATAGCACTACTAGCAGCATGTCTGCTTTCATGCTCCCGCTCCCAAAAGGAAACAGCAGATTCTGGCACCTATGCGCTGCAACTGGTGGACTCCGTGCTTGTCGATTATATGGGCAGGCTGGAGCTTAAGGATTACGACCCTGAAACGGACCAGTACATGGCCTTCAACGGACAGGAAGGGGAAATCCTGGTTATTGGCCCGTCAGGAGATATCGTACATTCCTTTATTTTGCAAAACAACGGTCCGGATGCCATCAATGGCTACGGTTTGAACCCCACTTTTTCGGGAAGTAAAATCTGTATTTTTGCCGATAAAATCTACACACTGAGCCGCCAGGGAAAAGTTTTGAACCGGACGGAGATTCCGTATCCCTATTTCTGGATCGTAGGTGGAGGGCATATTGCCGCCTTTGCCCTGGGGGATAAATTGCTCTATTATAAACCTGAATCGGGAGAAGATGGGCAGGACCGGCAGGCAGCCTATCAGGGCATGTTGGACGGAGGACCCATGATGGAGGTCCTAGATACGCTCAGCGGTGAATATTATTCTACCATGCATTTTCCGGAAACAGATGCCTTTGAGGAAGGACTCTTTTACGGATACCCCACCCCACTTATCCAAAATAGTAGTTCCCAATGGTTTCTTTCGGTCAACAACGCCCTGGAGTTTCATCTTTATGCCGAAATGGAACAGCGGCTGGTCTTTCAGCGGACGGTAAAAATACCGGCTCAAAATCCCTACCTTGATCAGCCTGTTCCCCTGGAGCAAATGGATACTTTTTTCGAAAAAAACGGCCTTGTCTACCGCATTCCACAGATCCATCGGTTTTTACCACTGGAGGATCACTTTCTGGTTTTCTACAGCCAAGGGGTTTCTTCGGAAACCAAAGCCGCCTATGATGTTTCGGATCCTGCCCAGCGATTGGAATTGGTGTATTCTTTTCCCATGGAGTTTGCCGTTTTCGACGTTGATTTTGAAAACCGGACGGTGGACCTGCAAATCCCCAAATCCATGGATCCCTATGCTGCCCTGGTGGATAAAGAAGGGCAAATCGTGGCACTAAAGGACCAGGAATATGCAGGTGTGGAGGAAGATTTTCATACGATATATAAATACAGGTTGGATTCCGGGGAAGATTAAATAGTCTGTATCAAAATTTGTACCTTTATAAGGTAAAACTTTACCAGAATGAAGACAAGGGAAATAATAATGGAAATTCAGAAATTGCCTATTAGAGAACGGTTTTATGTCATAGAGCGATCCATGCAACTGATCCGAAAGCAGGAGGACGAAACCCAGATGAAAAAAGCTGTTGATTTATTGCACGAAGACTATGTTACAGACAAAGAGTTGACTGCATTTACTGACCTTGATTTTGAGAATTTTTATGAAACAAGGTGAAATTTGGTTATTGAATCTTGACCCAACCGTAGGGGCTGAGATTAAAAAAACAAGGCCGGCTGTAATCGTGAATGACGACACTTTGGGAAAATTACCTCTGAAAATCATTGTTCCAGTTACAGACTGGAAAGACAGGTACCAAATAGCACCATGGATGATTAAATTATTGCCGGATAAAGACAATGGGTTATTGAAAGTATCTGCAGCTGATACATTTCAAATTCGGTCTGTTTCCCAGGAGAGGTTTGTAAAGAAAATTGGGTTTGTTGATAAGCGCATAAAGGAACAAATCAGAACTGGATTATCAAAGGTTTTATCCATTGATGGGTAATGAATTTACCTGATTTGCAGAATTTAACATTTTTTGGGTAGTGACATCAACTTCTTTTTCGGTACTTGTGCCTATGAAAAACAGGCTTTGTTTGTGCTTTTTTGCTTTAATCTTTCAGGCGTGTAGTAATGGGGGTGAAAAAATGGAAGGTAATCTTGGGCAATATCAATTGGTGATCCAGGATTCTATCCAGGTACATCACCAGGGAAACCTTTTTCTTTTTGACCATGATCCAAAAAGCAATTTGTATTTGGGGATGGACTTTGGGACAGAGGAAGTATTGCTTTTTGACAAAGAAGGAGCGGTCAAGTCCCAGTTTAAACTGTTAAAAGATGGTCCCAATGCCATCTCCTGGGCCCAGGGCATTGGATTTTTTGAGGGCCGATTTACCGTAATGGATGCCGTCAAGGGTTTGCTGGTTTTTTCTTCAGAAGGCGCAATCATGGAGCGGATCGACCTGTCCCCACCTTATGTGTTTATCAATGGACTTAACAAACCGGTATATCCTTTTGGAAATGAGCTGGCTTATATCCGGCCGGAAAGGGGAGAAATGGACTGGAATAACCAATCGGAAATGTTTGAAAACATTTACCGCAGCCCCCTCCTTGAGGTGTATGATCCTGCTACCGGTACCACCAGAAACACAATGGATTTTCCTCCCGGCACCATCTATGCAGATGGCAACTATTACCACTGGATGTTTCCTACTGTCATTCCTGCGGGAAAGGAGTGGCTGGTGTTTTTTAGGGCCGATCTAACCTATCATGTGTATTCCAAGGAAGGCGATCAATTGGTTTACCAACAAACCGTGGATTTAGAGATTGAAGATGCCGTAAAAATCAAAGGGGTTCCCTTAGCCAATATGGACGATTATTACGAAAAGAGCATCGACAATATCTTTGGCCGGACCCAAAACCTGTATGCGTTGGACAACCAGATCGTCATTCATTATACCAAAGGATTGGGTGAGGAAAAAGTCAAATCCATACCGAGAAATACCTTGGAAGAAAGAACGGCTTTTTCCCTTGAAATCAAAAACTACCTGGCGGTCCTGGACCGGGAGCATCGGGTGCTGCAAAAGGATATTCCAGTCCCTCAAGGTATCACCCTCAGTAGTGTGGTTGAAGAAAATGGGTGCATTTTGGGATTGAAAGACCAGGATTATTTTGGGGTGGAGGAGGATATGGTGATTTTTTACCAAATGAAGTTGGTTAAAAAACAAGGGGAATAGCTGCTTTGCGTGCATTCAGACCTTTGGGGTTTCCCGAACCCCGAAGGTCTTTCGCCGAACGTTTACGAAAAAAACCTTCGAGGTCCCGAAGACCTCAAAGGTTTCAATGGCCCTATTTTTTAATCCTCCGGGTTTTTAAATAGGTCCGAAAGGTTTAATTTGAAACCTGAAATTACCAGGGAATCGACCATATCTCCATGGGTGAATAAGCGGGTAGGCTGATAGGTGCCATTAATTAACCGGTAAACCAATAAAGTCTGTTCATCGGGATGAATGATCCAGTATTCTTTAACACCACTCTCTTCGTAAATGTCGTATTTTTGCCTGAGCTCTTTTTGGTTATTACCTGGAGAAAGAATTTCTACCACCAGATCAGGTGCACCCAAACAGCCCCTTTCGTCCAACTTGCTGCTGTCGCAAACCACGCAGATATCCGGTTGTACCACGGTATCAATTTTTTCTGGCAAGTGCGAACCTTTAGGAAGGCGAACATCAAATGGCGCAATAAATACCCAGCAGGGATGATGATCCAGATGGTCAGCAAATATCCTTGCCATTTTTAGTAAAAGTTCCTGATGGATCCTTCGTGGTGCAGCAGCTGCCCGGAATACTTTACCTTTAATCAGTTCCACCATTTCATCGATCTGCCAATGCAGGTAGTCCAAATAGGTAAAATGCCCATAAGAAGTGAATGGCACTTCGGATTGATCTGGTTTTTCTTCGGGATTCATAATAGGAATTTACAAATAAAATTTAAGAGTTACCGTTCGTAAGCCGTTAAATACCTGAAAAAGTATGCAATCTGAAAGTTTAACTTTCAAATTGCATACTATTACGAATTATTTCATTGAATTAGGCACTAACCCAATAATAAAAACAATCTAAATTTTTAGGTGAGACCTATTTAATGGAAAAAGGGTATAAGCCTTTCTCCCTATTTGAATTTCAATAGAGGGTTTCCGATAAACTGTCATGTTATACGAATTTGACAGCTATGAATTTTTGATCAATTGCCTAATCGGTGTAGGCAATATGGGGTTTTTCAGCGTCATCGGTTTTAGCCAAATCATTTGCCTTTAGATGGCTTAAATCCAAATCTCATGATAAACTCATCCTATTTCCTGGAATATTTTTCCCCTAATAGGCACTTCTTGATATTTGAGGGCAAACTACTAATAAATCATTTGAAATTTTTGCTTTCCAAATCCAATTAATAAACATATACCCTTACATTTCTTCAATTTTGGCTAAAGCCTGGGTTTTTGGAATGCTATTTTTTTGGAATGGGCTAAAGCCGCATTCCTATTGAAGGTGTTTGGGAATTGATTTATGGGCTATAATATGGTTACCATTTTAGGATCAATTTCTTTATATCAATTGCCACTGTCTCAGCGAGGAGTACCACAAATAGTAAATTACCTATAGTAGCCAGTTGTTAAACGATGATGTGGTGATTTGGGTTAATTTGGTGGTATTTTCAGAGCTGACTGGATAAAGCTTATCAGTATAAAAAACCAAACAGCCATAAGGGAATTTTATTCCCAAAACCAACTTCTATATCATAAACCGCAACGTAAACCGCATTATTTTCAGATCGATTGACTTTTTTGTCTTTCCCTCCAATTTCAAAAAGGTATTTTTGATTGACCAGAAAACCAAAAGTTTCCGGGTAATTGACCGTAGGGACATAAAATTGGTGGTTATAACAAACAAAAATGATAAAATTATAGTGGGCCTAACAAACAGATTTGACTAATTTGTTGGATGGATTAGAGTGCTTTGGGACCGCGGCATTCAGCGGGGCAGGTTTTTACCTCCCCCGAGTCCCTTGCTGGAACATGAGGGTCATGGCGATTTGGGTTTGTTCGTATGCTATAATTTATTGTGGGTTTAAAGCCGCCGAAGCTTAAAACTCACCCTTTATTTTATGTGAATTTTTCAGTAATTTGACAATGTGTATGTGGCTTCGGTATCCGATGAGGCACTGATCCTTGGTTTATTGGCCATCAATAAGTAGAAAATCCAGGTAAAAAAACTTAGACGTGCAATTGATAATGAATAATAACAAGAAGCAGTTTCGGTTACCAAGAAAAATCAAAAAATCCCTAAAAGGGAATCTTTGGTTGTATCCGGCCGATGAGAAGGGGAATTCCTTGATGGCCAGGCCGACCAGGTCTCAAGAGGATTATTCGGCACTAAAAAATGGAATAGTAAGAAATCTCATAGACCCAAAGGGAGCAAAGGCAAGGAAGAAAGCTTTTAGAGAAAAGATGGACAAAGAAACCCTGGTTTCTGATGAAGAACTTAAGCGGTACGTAGATGAAATCATCAGGAAAGACCTCAGAGCCTCTTCTTACCGCATTTTGGTAGCCGCAAAGAATCACCCAAAGGCAATTACTGCTTATTACAATTTCGTTAATGCCTATCAAGTGTT
>JBBDSB010000252.1:0-7973 GCA_040905205.1 Cyclobacteriaceae bacterium | reverse complement strand
TGGGTTTTGATTTGCCTTGCCAACCAGACCGGCATTGACTTGACCGAAGCTCTGGAAAAGAATTTTGAGAAAAAGTCCATTCGGGACAAAGACCGACATCAAAACAATGAGAAGTTGAGATAATGGGTCATGGTGATGGAAGCCTATTGGTGAATATATTAACCTTATCCTTCCTTTCACCAAATTTAAATTAGGCTTTAATATTCATAACAATTATTTTAGTTAAATTTCCAATGGTCCTGCAAAAACCTCCAAATCACAATGAAGAATCATACTCATTTTTTGCAAGATAAATTCCTAAGTTTGCTAAAGCAGCGCCCAAGACACTAAAGTTCTGACTGAAAGATAAAAAGACAAAAGGGAAGCACTCCATTGCAGGAACGGTGCTAATAGAAACGATAGAGGTTCTGTGAAAATAATTGTGGACAAAAAAGAAAAAGGCCAACGAGTAGGAGGTTTTTATTTGATTTTCTTTCAGCGCACAGCAAGCACATTTGCGCCCCGCAAGGCCGACCCTCCAGCGAAAGCTTTGGAAAAGAGGTTGTTTCCCGCTCGCAGACTACAACTTTGAGGATATCTTTCTTGTAGAATAAACGTGTTGCTTTTGTTCGAACTCGGAATTTTCATCTTCAGTTTCTTGTAAGTCCTGTAAAGAAGTTCGTTTTGGTGCTTCATAATACTCAGCAGGTCGTGCCTGGCATCTAGATTTTCCAGCTGCGTGTAAACGATTTGCAGAAGGGCGGATTTAGTGAATGTTGTGCTCATATCAATTTCTTTAGAACAATAATTAATTTTTACGAAACACAATAAATTATTGTTTCATGAAATTTTAATTTGATTAAAACGAAATAAATTTACATGAAAAAATAATTTGTGAGAAAAATGAATAGTTCGAGACTATGTATATTTGCATCAGACAGCAATTTAGTTGCATAATGGAGAAGATAAATTACAACAGGATAAAGGCAGTGTTGGCTGAAAAGAATGTGTCTAGCAAAGAATTGGCTAAGCAATTAGGAAGGACGGAATCAACTGTATCAAGATGGTGCACAAATGATGTTCAACCATCAGTCGGAATTTTCTCCCAAATTGCAGAATATTTAGAAGTGGATATAAGAGAATTGTTTGTTTCAACAGCAAAAAATTAGTGAAGAGGAACCTAGAAAATATAGAACTAAAAGCGGTAGATTTTTTCTGCGGTGCGGGTGGTGTGACCTGTGGCTTTAGGAAGGCCAAAATAAAAGTGCTTGGTGGTATAGATATCGATCCAAGCCTAAAGGAAACTTACGAGATTAACAACAAAGGAGCACAATTTATTCAAGCCGACGTTTCCAAACTGACTTTTGATGATTTAGGTGTAAGGTTAGACATATGCCGGAATGATAACAACCTGATTTTTATCGGGTGTAGTCCGTGTCAGTATTATACTACCATCCAAACGGAAAAAGAAAAATCCAAGAAGACCAAAATGCTCTTAGTTGATTTTCAGCGTTTTGTGGATCATTTTCGCCCTGGGTATATTGTGGTGGAAAACGTTCCGGGACTTGAAACGAAGAAGGATAGTCCTTTACAACACTTTAAAGCATTCTTAACCCAAAATGGATATGCCTTTGATGATAAAGTGATTAATTCAGTACTATACAACGTGCCCCAAAATCGAAAAAGATACCTTTTGTTGGCTACCCGGGTTCAGGAAGAAATTGCGATTCCAAAAGGGCGAAAGCAGAACCATCTGACGGTTCGAAACTTCATTGGAGACATCACTAAGTTTAAACCTGTGAAAGCAGGAAACCGTGACTCAACCGATTTCAATCATACCGTATCAAGGTTGGAAGAAATAAACCTAAAACGAATTAAAAAAACCCCTGCTGACGGAGGAACTCGGCTTGCATGGAAAGATGACCCCGAATTGCAGTTGAAATGTTACGAAGGAAAGGATAATCTTTTTTACGATGTGTATGGCCGCATGTACTGGGACAAACCTGCCCCAACTATTACTACCAAATTCAATAGTATTACTAATGGGCGATACGGGCATCCAGAACAAGATCGTGCTATCTCTATCAGAGAGGGAGCTATTCTTCAAACATTTCCCATCCACTATAAATTCAAATGTGACTCCGCTGGAAAAGCAGCTCGAATGATAGGCAACGCAGTTCCTCCAGAATTGGCCCGTTGGGTAGGCAAAACCATCTTAAAAAATGCGATGAATGGCACAATTTAGAACAAAAGCTCGTGCCGTTGATCTATTAGGAAAGGGACAAATTGCCGACCTGCCTACCGCCATTACTGAACTTTGGAAAAACGGTTATGATGCATATGCTGACCTATTGACCGCTGAGATATACTTGCCAAGTTATAAGGACACGAAATCCCCACTTTTTCTCATCACCGATGATGGTAAAGGTATGTCAAGAAAGGACATTTTTGAAAAGTGGCTGGTCTTGGGAACCGATTCAAAAAGCCGCAGTGAATCCCAAGAAAAAGAAGGAGAACAAACCTTATGGAAAAAGACAAGAATCAAAGCCGGTGAAAAAGGAATTGGAAGATTGTCGGTTGCCTATTTGGGATCACCAATGTTGATGCTTACAAAGAAACCCGGACACGCGCTTCAGGCACTTTATTTTGACTGGCGTTTGTTGGAGAATTACAACCTCTTTTTAGATGACGTCCATTTACCTGTTTGTGATATTAACACCGAATTGGAATTTGACAAATCCATACTTACCCTTCGAGGTGATTTTCTTAAGAATTTCGAATTAGTGAAAGACCCCGATGACAAGCCTATTTGGGAAGGATCACAAGAGGCTCTTCGGGATAACATCGTGAGCGATTCAAAACAGCTATTTGTTCCAGCGTATTTTAGTACTGAACTGCTAAAAGGAATACTCAATATCAAAAACGATCACGGTACGAAGTTCGTTATTTTCAACCCTGAAGATCAGATACTCGATCTAATTACTAACGATCCGGACAATGTAGGGAAGGAAACAATTCGCTCAAGCATGGTCGGATTTACCAACCAATTCAAAGAAAACCCTCTTCCGATTGAGACTGCGTTCCCCATTCATCAGGAAATTGGTAACGACTATGATTTCTTTACCAGTAGCGGGAAGTTCTTTACTCCTGGAGACTTCAAATTAGGAGATATTCTCATTAATGGAAAATTTGACGGCAAGGGTTCGTTCTGCGGAACTGTTAGAATATATGAAGATGCACCGTTTGATTATACTTTTACCAATACCCGAAAAAAAGATGCTCGATCCGACTATGGTTCCTTTTCGCTAAAGCTTGGCTATTCCATGGGGCTCCAATCAGATTCTATGCTTGACAAAGACGTTTGGCAAAAGCTCAAAATACGAGTCGAAGATTATGGCGGTTTGTATATATATCGGGATGGCTTCCGAGTTTTGCCCTATGGAAGAACCGAATACGACTTTCTGGAATTTGAACGTAGAAGAGCCCTTAAGGCTTCAGAGGGATTTTGGAGTCATAGAAGGATGTTTGGTTATATTGAACTGACCCGAAGTGAAAACTGGCAACTTAAAGATAAGGCAGGGAGAGAAGGATTAATTAACAATGCTGCCTATCGCGCTTTCAAGAGTGATTTAGAAGGGTTGTTTTCCGAGTTGGCCAAACAGTACTTTGCAGATAACGCAAAAAATCAATCCCTATTTGTCGATCGAAAAAAGCACCTTAAAGAGCAACATGAGGAAATAAAGAAAGACAAAGTCAGAGAAAAGGCAGAAAAAACGGAGTTCACCAAAAGCCTTAAAGCCTATCCAAAAAAGTTCCAAGAATATAGTGACCGCTACCAACGACTTATTGCCGAATTGGATAAAAAGATAAAGGAAGCCAACGTGGCCTATTCGGAAATAGAGGAACTACTGGCCGAAATAAAAAAGTTAGATGTGCTGTATGATGAAATACTGCCCAAAGTGCCAAAGAGATATGAACCAACCGAAACCCAACTCGACCGACTGGTTAGTTATCAGGAAAAGCTCCGATCGTTTCACAATGAGGTAAAATCACAAAGCTCAACTGTTTATAAGGAAGTGGAGAAAAAGCTGGCCGTTCAAGAGCTAAAAATGGAGTTTGAAAAATCACACCGACTCTACCACTCCGACCTAGAAGACTCCATGTATAAATCCAAAGAGCGTCTAAAATCGAAATTGTCTACTTTGATACGTGAGTTTGAAGAACGTATGGAGCGCATAACTCGTGAGCTGGATTTTGAAAAGGACAAACTATTGACCAGTATCGAAACTAAACAGGATGTTGTTGATGCGATAGAAAAAGTCAAAGGTAAATTCGAGTTTCTTAGACAACAAATTGCGAAGGAATTGCTTCCACTAACCGAACACGTTGAACGGCTGAATTTTGATATAGACGAAGAGCTTTTGCAGGGAGCATATAAGGCAGAGTATGAAAACATCAAATACCAATGGGAGCAGACGAAAGAAACTGCTCAATTAGGTGTTGCCGTAGAAATTATCGACCACGAATTTAACATACTCTATTCCCAGATTAACGGTTCTCTAAAAAAACTGGATGAAAATCTAGGCAACAAAGACTCAATCCCTTATCAGCAGTTGAAAAAGGCATTTAGTCAATTGGAGGACAAGTACGAGCTTTTGTCTCCCTTATACAGAGTTTCAGGTGCCACCCCCAAAGATGTTGCGGGTAAGTCTATTGATGCCTATTTGCGTAAATTCTTTACAGCCAAGTTTGCGGAGGATAATATCACACTTTCGTCTACCGATGCTTTTAAACAACATTCAATTCTTATTAAGGAACCCTCTATTCATACTGTTTATATCAACATCGTCAACAACGCAATTTACTGGCTAAGGAACGTTGAAAAGAAACAAATCAAACTGGATTATAACCCTAAAACAAAAGAAGTTCTCATACTAAATTCTGGCCCCGTTATAGAAGACCACAGATTGGAAAGGATATTTGAGCTATTTTATTCCAACCGTCCCAACGGAAGGGGCATAGGACTCTATTTAGCCAAGCAAAGCCTTCAGGAAGCTTACTATGACATCTATGCCACCAACGACCCTGCTCAAAATACTTTGGGAGGAGCCTGTTTTGTTATAAGACCTCATAAAGACTAATCTATGGAAAAACCTCCCACCGCACAGAACCTATATAAAGAGAAATCCACCCAGATAATCAGTGAGGCGATAAAATCAGCCATATTCATTGACGAAAAAGCATGGGTTCCCTACACTAATAAATCTGCAGATTCACCCAAAGAAGAGGACCTTTCCGCAAAGTTGTTTTCAAAATTTAAACAAAGCGAGGTATCTCTCGCGGTACACCGGTTTTCAAAAAATGACTTGACTGACCAATCTAAAAAGAACTACCTGTTTAACGGGCGAGATTTGATTTTGCTGGATTGGCGTTTGGATGGCAAAACTGGGGAAGAATACGCGCTTGCCATGCTTGCCGAAATAGTGGCAAAACCACATATTCATTTTTGTTGTTTATATACTTCCGAGGATGATTTAGATAGTGTTTTTCATAATGTACTCGCCTATTTCTCCGGCAAAACAAAAGAGTATTATGATGAGTTAAAGTTGACACTTGATCCCGATGAGGAGGAAATAAAGGGAATTCTTGATAAGATCAGGTTAATTTCCGTTAACCGAGATAACAAGTCCAAAGGTGAAACTATTAAACGGATTTTTATGAACCATAAAGAACTTGTTGGCAGAATAAAAGAAGCTACTGGTGAAAATGCTACCGATTGTGCCTTAATAAAGGCAGGTGTGGCATTCGATAATGTCATTAAATCCCTCGAACCGCTTCAATGTCCAGAACTTGTATCCTTTCAACAAAGGGTTATGGTTCTTGAGAATACTATTGTTGTTATTCTCAAAAAACATTATGACACTGATCCAGCTCAATTAATCGACAGAATCGCAAATCATGTAATTGACTCGAAAAGAAGTTTTTCACAGCTTTTGGGACTAGAAATGCAAAACATTTTTGATCGATGCGGTTCGTTTATCGATTCAAATTTATTGGAAGTGTCTAAAGATGCTCTTTTGAAACATAGGGCTCAGTTGCGGTCAGAGGGATTGAACCTACCATTTGAACATTTCATTAAAGATGTACTGTTTGTTCAGGCCAGTTTAAATGTGGCAACGGAAAATTTGGATTTGTTAGATGACACCTTCTTAGATAGTCTTTATGATGAAGCTGCGGAAGTCAAGTCAGAGGAACTTTTGGCGATGAATACATTTTATAATTCTATTCAACTTCCAACAGAAAAAAGAATAGATTTTGGATGGGTTTTCAAACACACGGAGAAAGAGGAATTTTACATCTGTGTAACTCCTAAAAGCGATTGTTTAAGACCAAAAGAAAAAATCAAAAACTCCTTTCATTTCGTGAAAGGGTTACCCATAAGTGATAAGAAAAAAGCCCTGATGTTGGGAGATACGGCAATCATTAGCTTTCTGGGAAATAATAAGGTTGTCAGTTGGACCGAACCCAATTCAGAGCAGGATATTAACCTGCTTAAATATCGACCACTTTATGCAAAACCTTTATCATTTACTGTTCCTAATCCAAACTATAGCGAAGACGGGGTGGTTGAAATGATTTGTTTAGATGAAAATGCCGACCTTAAAAAATTTAACGCAACTTACGTAACTACCATCAAACCCAATTATGCACAGAGAATAGCAAATCATGCCTTCAGTCATCCTGTGCGCGTTAGTGTGGATTTTGTCAAAGAATCGAATCCGAAGTCAACAGAAGCATAAAGCAAAGTAAAGAAGATAGAAAAAAGTCCCTTGAAGATTGCGAATGAGAGTCAAATTGAAAAAAAAAGCGAATGAGTTGGTGGGAATCCTTCCTAAACTGGCTCTTTGGATATTAGGAGTGACATTTATTCAAAAAGTACAGGGTTCTTGGAATATGACCAGGATTTCCGGGAAAGAAACCAAACCTGAAATGTTTGTTAGAAAGTTACTTTTTCAAAAGGGATTCCGATACAGAAAAATGTAAATACAATATCTGGGAAGCTTGATATATTTATGACAAAGTTTAAAACTGTAGTGTATAACAATTGGTGTTTATGGCAAGGTCATGAATGCAACGCTGGAAAATCACCAAATCAAAAAAAGAGTTTTTGGGAATATAAAATCAGAAATACCATCAAAAGGGATAGGAGAAATTATTCTGAACTGTCAAATCCGGAGTAGAAAGTAATTGTAATTTGGTAATATGAACTAAAAATTAGGGAATTGAGAAAAATTTGGTTAATAAATTTGATTAAAGAAATAAAAGAATAGATTGTTCCAGCTCGATTTGCACATTGCCATCCTCGTTCCTGCGGTAGCAAAGAGCAAAAGGGAACAAGAAAATGACAAAAGAATATCAAATAAAAACCTCTTTCTAGTTTGACTTGAAAAAAGGAAACTCTCTTTGAAAAGATCGGGGAACAGGAGCTACAGTGGCTAACAATGTATAAGCAATAGCTGACGAAGTGCTAAAATTGAAGATGGTGCATATAATATACTTTGTTCTGGCGGATAGGTAATCGCTTTGAAACTCGCTAACTGCTCCTACACTTGGCCGATTCTCCGAACATTCTCATGCTAATGCTGTTTCAGGATAATTTAGCCTGAAACTACCTTAACGATTAGGGCCATTTTAATAAAATTATTACCCATCAATAGGAATAGAAAAAATGATTCGGTAATTTTTGTGATTTTATGGTTGAATTTATCCAATTATTCTCAAATAATTATGCATCATCCCCAAAATAATTCAAAGTTTCCCTCTCTAAATAGGCTGGTAATCAGCTGTCTGATGTTGCTACAGCCTTTCTTATGGCTTGGTTGCACTGAAAAGAGTACGGCATCCAAAAGTTCTGGAATAAAGGTCCAGTCGGAAATTCAACCCAGACGTGCCGAAATCCTTTTTTTGGGTCATTCCAGTCAGCATCATCCTTC
>JBBDSB010000251.1:0-1337 GCA_040905205.1 Cyclobacteriaceae bacterium | reverse complement strand
CTATTTTCGACTGATAAAAATCAATCCACAGGAAGTATCTGTAGCTAATGCAATCGGCAAGCTTCCTAGAACCGGACGATTCGGGCCTGGCTTTGTGAGCCCCAAAATGACTAAATCAGATTTATTTGATAATGAAATCAGTAACTCTTTAGGATTATCATCCAAGTAAACTCTGGCATCTGTTTTTTCCGGTATGATTTGGGAAGCAAATGAATCCAATTTTTTTCTACTTTTGGCTACAACTTCAGTCGGGGTGTTTGTCGGTAAAATTTGAACAAAAGATACCTTCGGATGATTTTCGCGCCATAAACTGGCTAATATTCGGGCTCGCAACAGATCATGCTCAGAAAACCCGGCGACCGGAACAAGTATTTTCTTTACGTCAGAAATTTCCCAGCCGCTAAATGGTTGCCTAAAAATAACGACATCACATTCAACCGTTTGAACCAGCTTTTCAATATTATTCCGGATATGCAGTTCTGTGATATTACTCAAACCAATCAAGATACTTTTGCAACGGTGGAGTTTTGCCACTCTTGCCATCTCTTTCCAGGGTTCTTCGGCTATTGTAATTAATGTATCCGGATCTAATCCCGAAGAAGCAGATGCCGTAATAGCTTTGAACATTGCTTTCTGATTGTTTTCGAGTGCTTTCTCAAATTTTATTTTTTCCTGATTTTTCAACACAACCGACAGTAAAAGCACTCTTCCAAAACGAGGTGGTGACAACGAGTTCGCTAAAAAAATCTTGGATCCCGCATTTTCAGGATTAACGATTGGAACCAAAACGAGGGGATTTAATCCCCGAAGTTTTATTAATTCAGGATGCAATGCTTCCTCGGAAGCATCCATAACCTTAGCTTTTTGGATAAAAAAGGTGATAAAAATGACACCACCAAACAGAAGCCAAAAAAGAGAAATAATTCCGGCGGCAGGCTCTACAAACGCTTGAAAAATTGCCAAGCCTAAACAGGCAATCAACCCCAGAATGGGAGTGAAAGGATAGAGAGGAGTCCTGAAATTTTTGGTGCTCTCAAAATTCCGATTGCGCATCAACATGCTTAATGCATGTGCCAAAGCGTAGGTTAATAGAAAAATTAAACCGGCGGCAGCACCGGCAGCAGCCACATTTGGTAATAGAAGAATCAACAATCCGGCGATCGTTGCAGTTACATAAATGGAGATTGTTGGAAGTCCGGTTATTTTATCAACATGTGAAAGTTGATAGCTCAGTGTCCGGTCTTTCGCCATTACCAACGAAATTCTCGATGCAGCAAAGATGTTGGCTTCAAGTCCTGTTAACATCGAAAAAATACCGGCGACAATTACCAGCCAAA
>JBBDSB010000250.1:0-7983 GCA_040905205.1 Cyclobacteriaceae bacterium | reverse complement strand
CGGTGTCTATTTTAAAGAGGATACTGCCTAGCAAAATAAACGTCATCTAACTCAGGTTAAATGGTTTGCCCACGCTCGCCCCTCTGTCCCCTTAAGGGGAAGACAGCCCAGGGGACTGGCATTTTAGAAGATTTAGATTTGTCGGTTTAGCGTCAAAATTGATGCGACATGACAACGGAACCTGTCCAGGTGAAAACCGAGAGGGATTTCTTTTTAAAAATGGGACAATTTTATAAAGAACTCAGTTATTGGCTATTTCGGTACAATCCCATTGGGCAACATGGGAAGTTGGTTGATTTTAACCCCTGTTGCATCAAAGATCGCATTTCGGAGGGCAGGAGCTATACCAATGATAGGCGCCTCCCCTGCACCAGAAGACGGCAGATCCTTTCGGTCCACCAGGACTACTTCCATTTTAGGCGTATCTTTAAACCGGGGAACCCTATAGGAGGAAAGGGAGGCATTTTTTATATCCCCATTCTCAAATTCCACCGCCTCAAAAAGGGCACCACCCAGACCCTGCAAAATACAGCCTACCACCTGGCTCTTCAAATGTCTGGGATTAAGGATTGCTCCGCATTCAAATCCGGCAGTAACCCTTAAAATCTCTAGTTCTCGGGTGTCGGGGTCCACTTTAACCTCTGCGAATGTGGCGACAAACCCTCCCTTCACGGCACCGCAGGCCATTCCAAACCCATTGTTGGTGGTTTTGTTTCTTTTAACCCAGCCAAAGGCATCCGCCGTAATTTCAGTTAGCTTACTGAGTCTTTCATTTTTCAAATGATTGAGACGGAATTTCAGGGGATCTATTTGATTGGTTGAAGCCAGATCATTGATCTGTGCCTCTATCGCAAATACATTGGCTGTGGAGGCCAGGGCCCTGTAGGAGCCCTGCCTTAATGGAGAATCGGATCTATGGTATTGGTGGTTTTTTTCTTTTACTTCATAGGGGGTTTCAATTCCGGCACCACCAGAATTGAAATTATGAAAATCCCAGGCAGATAATTGTCCATTCCTGGTACTTGCTTTTACCCTTATCACTCCTGCTGGACGAAAATAGGCCCATTTGAATTCTTCCTCCCTGGTCCAGGTGACCTTCACCGGTTTTTTCACTGCTTTTGCCAACCTGGCTGCTTCTATTCCGGCTTCACCGGTATGTTTGCCACCATACCCTGATCCGGTATCCGGCATGTAAACCCGTATTTTTTCTTTGGGCAAGTCGAATGTCCTTTGAAGTTCTTCCTGCACACCGAATGGTCTTTGGGTACCTGTCCAAACCTGAAGCTCATCTCCGGTCCATTGGGCAAGACCAGCCCTGGGTTCCAGGGGTACATGTGCAATATATTGGACCTGGAATTCCTGGCCCAATTGCTTATCGGAGGACAAATATTCACTTTCCAAAGCATTTCCAACCACCGTTTGATCCTCTCCGGTATTCACCAGGTGGGAAAACAGATCTTTTCCAGAGGGTTGCGGAGTGGTTTCCCAGTCTGCTTCTATCATGGCCAAGGCCACCGAAGCGGTTCTGGAATCCCTGGCTGTAACCCCGATAAAATCATCCTCCTGGACAATTTTTACTCCAGCCATTCCAGCCAAATTCCCGGTATTGACCCTTTTTAGCTTCGCCCCTTTGTAGGGTGGTCTCAATATTTTCCCATAGACCATGCCCGGCAAGGACATATCTGAAACATATCGGTGCGTTCCGGTAATGAAATCCCTCCCATTCACTTTCCTGACCGATGTTCCAGCCACTTTCCAGGCTTCCGGAGCCACCGTGGGAACCTCCTCATCCATTTTCTTCATCCATTTTTTACCCTTTGCCAAATCCCCATAACTTAATTTGCCTCCATTACTGGGATGATGAACAAAACCCTTTTCCAGTTGCAGGTTCACTTCCCCCAGCTTCCATTTTTCTTTGGCTTGATGGAGCAACATTTCTCTTAAATTGGCAGCAGCTTTCCGTAATATGGGGGCCATTTGGGGGGTGGTCAGGCTACCATAAGTTCCACGGTCATAAGGAGTCAGGTGGGTATCCCCCATAATCAAATCAATATGATCGATGGAAATTGACAATTCCTCGGCCACTACTTGGGAAAGGGAGGTCCGGATATTCTGACCCACTTCTACCTTTCCGGTAAAAACCGTCACATTTCCACTTGGATTGAGATGGATCCATGAAGCAAGTTGGTCCTCATCTTTTAGCGGGGAATAAGGACTGAAAACCTGAGAAGCCAAGACATCCGTCATGACCACATAAGTGGCCAGGCCGGCTCCCATTTTCTTAAAAAAATTTCTTCGGGAAATATTTTGGGGTGGTACACAACTTTCCGCCTTTTCACTATTATTTAAAAATCGCCCCTTTGACTTTCCTTTTAAAGATTTCATAGATTAATTTTATTTTCAGATGCTTTTTTGATGGCCTTGATGATGTCAGGGTAGGTGCAGCAGCGGCAAATATTATCATTCATGCCTTCCTTTATTTCCTGCTCGGTCAATTCCTTCTGTTTGGAAAATAAGCCTACAGCCGCAATGGCCATTCCTGAAGCGCAATAAGCACATTGAAATACATCTTCATCAATAAAGGCCTGCTGAACAGCATGGAGCTGCCCCTCTTTCCCCAGACCTTCAACGGTAATGATATTTTTACCCTGTACACTCACGGCAGGAGTAATACAGGCTGGTGCTGGGGTACCGTTTACCAAAACTTTGCAGGCCCCACAAGCTCCCTCCCCACATCCGTATTTTGCCCCGGTAAGGTCTATTTGTTCTCTGAGTACCTCGAGCAGATTAGGGTTACCCGAGACCTCCACTTCATACTCCTTTTCATTGACGGTCAGTTTCATTATATTAAGAAATATTATTTTCTTTTAAGGTAAATATTTATGGGGAGGAATGCAAAAATTTTTCAAATTGGCTGTCCCTAAATTATCCTTCTTTCGTTTTTATTTATCACATATCAGAAAAATCTTTGGTTGACAAGCACATTTTAAATAATTTTGGCTTTCCAAACCGGAAATGTTCAGTTTCATTTTATAAGAATCTGAAAACTTGATAGGAAGCCCGGAAAATTTTAATGCCTGCAAAATCTATCAGGACCTTCCTAAAGGGCCTATTGTATATTAGATCAAAATAAATGAAAAAAACTAGCGCTGTTATTACAGGAGTCCATGCCTGGCTTCCAGAATATGTCCTTACCAACAAAGAACTGGAAACCATGGTGGATACCAATGATGAATGGATAACAAGTAGAACGGGGATCAAAGAAAGGCGGATTTTGAAAGGAGAAAACCAAGGTACTTCTGTGATCGGGACGGAGGCCGTTAAAGGATTGCTGGAAAAAACCAATACTAATCCTGAAGACATTGATCTTATTATATGTGCTACTGTCACACCTGACATGTTATTCCCTGCCACAGCCAATATCATCGCCCATAATGTGGGCGCAAAAAACTGTTATAGCTTTGATATTTCTGCAGCATGTTCCGGTTTTTTATATGCTCTTTCAATAGGTAGCCAGTTTATCGAAAACGGTGTACATAAAAAAGTAATTATTATCGGAGCCGATAAAATGTCTTCCATCGTCAATTATGAAGACAGGACCACATGTATTATCTTTGGTGATGGGGGCGGGGCTGTTTTGCTGGAACCAACCCTGGAACCATTGGGCATTATGGATGCTTTATTACATACCGATGGGTCAGGAGCTGATTTTCTTCATATGCGAGCAGGAGGCAGCCGGAAACCCGCTACATTGGAAACTTTAAAAAACAGGGAGCATTATGTGTTTCAGGAAGGGGCAACCGTATTTAAATTTGCCGTTACCAATATGGCAGAGGTGAGTGCCAGGATCATGAAAAAAAACAATCTAACCGCAAGCGATATTGCCTGGCTGGTACCCCATCAGGCCAACAAAAGAATCATAGATGCTACCGCCAGCCGGATGGGTATTGGACCGGATAAAGTAATGCTCAATATAGAAAAATACGGAAATACCACAGCCGGCACCTTACCCTTATGTCTCTGGGACTATGAATCCCAGCTTAAAAAAGGTGATAACCTTATTTTGGCTGCTTTTGGGGGAGGTTTTACCTGGGGGGCTATCTATTTAAAATGGGGATACAATCCAAAATAATCAAAAAAAACTTAATTACATGGCCAATACCTCAGATTTTAAAAACGGTCTTTGTTTGGAATTCAATCATGACATCATGACTATTGTGGAGTTTCAACATGTTAAGCCAGGCAAAGGACCTGCCTTTGTACGGACCAAGTTAAAAAGCCTTACTACCGGAAAAGTCCTGGACAAAACCTTCAATGCCGGAGAAAAAGTGGTTACGGCAAGGGTAGAGAAAAGACCCCACCAGTACATTTACAACGATAATCTTGGTTACCATTTTATGGATACAGAGACCTTTGATCAACTACAAATTGAATCAACACTAATTGAAAGACCCGGATTACTCAAGGAAGGACAAATGGTGGATATTTTAATTCATGCAGAAACAGAAGTTCCCCTGGGAGTTGAACTTCCTCCATTTGTAGAGCTTATGGTGACTTATACCGAACCCGGAATAAAAGGAGATACGGCAACCAATACCCTGAAGCCAGCTACTTTAGAAACAGGAGCGGTGGTTATGGTCCCCTTATTTGTAAACCAGGATATCATGATCAAAGTAGATACCAGAGATGGTTCTTATTCAGAGAGGGTGAAATAATGCTGTTTTTTTTACAGAATTTCGCTAGATTACGTAATTTTAATTAATATATCCAAATCTTCTGAGTGGCTGGGACCTTAAAAAGGGGTTCCCTTCAAAAAGAAATATTATGAAAGCAAAAGAAATACAGGAATTGATAGATTTTATTTCCAATTCGGGATTGGCAGAGGTTAAAATCGAAACGGACGAATTCAAGCTTTCCATCAAAAAAAATTCGGAAAACCCATCCTCCAATCGTGTAAAAGACAACCTTCCACAGTCAGAACCTGTGGCCAAACCCGCTTCCGCTACCTCCCCCGCAGAAGGCAGCCCTGCTTCCCCTTCTTCCGGAAAGGAAGATAAGTCCCATTTGTTGGAGATAAAATCGCCAATGATCGGAACATTTTACCGGTCAGCCAATCCTGACACGGATTACTTTGTGAATGTGGGGGATACGGTGCAATCCGGACAACCAGTCTGTATCATTGAAGCCATGAAACTCTTTAATGAAGTCGAGTCGGAAATATCTGGGAAAATTGTCGAGATTTTGGTGGAAAATGCCTCACCGGTAGAATATGACCAACCCCTCTTTTTGGTAGAACCGATAAAATAAACCTAATTATTTAACCCTTTTGAAGAGAAATAAAGTGTTTAATAAAATATTAATTGCCAACCGAGGAGAAATTGCCTTAAGAATCATCAGGACCTGCAAGGAAATGGGCATCAAAACGGTAGCGGTTTATTCCACTGCTGACAAGGACAGCCTTCATGTCCGTTTTGCTGATGAGGCCGTCTGTATAGGCGCAGCTCCAAGCAAAGATTCCTATCTCAATATCCCTCGAATTATTGCTGCTGCGGAAATCACCAATGCGGATGCCATCCACCCGGGATATGGTTTCTTATCGGAAAACGCGGAATTTTCGAGGATTTGTGAGGAATATAATATAAAGTTCATTGGTGCCGGCCCAGAGATGATCAACAAAATGGGAGATAAAGTTACTGCAAAGGCCACTATGGCAGCCGCTGGGGTGCCTACCATTCCGGGTTCGGAAGGTTTGGTTGGAAGCATTGACAAGGGATTGTCGCTCGCTGAGGAAATCGGATATCCCGTGATTCTCAAAGCAACCGCTGGAGGAGGGGGAAAGGGCATGCGCATCGTCAGAGAACCTTCCGAATTTAAAAAAGCCTGGGATGATGCCAGGCAGGAGTCATCGGCCGCATTTGGGAACAACGGTCTCTACCTGGAAAAATACCTGGAAGACCCCCACCACATAGAAATACAAATCATTGGCGACTCGACAGGAAAAGCATGTCACCTGTCTGAAAGAGACTGTTCCATTCAAAGAAGACATCAGAAATTGGTCGAAGAAACACCTTCCCCGTTCATTACGGACGAACTAAGGGAAAAAATGGGAATGGCAGCAATCAAAGGTTCTGAAGCCATTAGTTATGAAGGAGCTGGGACCATTGAGTTTTTAGTGGATAAAAACCGGGATTTCTATTTCATGGAAATGAATACCAGGATTCAGGTGGAGCATCCCATTACAGAAGAAGTCACCGATTTTGATTTGATCAAAGAACAAATCAAAGTGGCGGCGGGAAATCCCATCAGTGGTAAAAACTATTATCCCAAACTATTCGCCATGGAATGCCGGATCAATGCGGAAGATCCCTCCAATGGATTTCGACCAAGTCCGGGAAAAATAATCAACCTTCACCTTCCCGGTGGCAAAGGGGTAAGAATTGATAGCCATGTTTACGCAGGGTATGTTATACCCCCTAATTATGACTCCATGATTGCCAAATTAATAGTAAGTGGACAGACAAGGGAGGAAGTAATTGTGAGAATGAAAAGGGCTTTGGAAGAATTTGTAATTGATGGGATTAAAACCACCATTCCTTTCCACCTTTCTTTGTTGGAAGATCCTCAATTCAGGGCGGGTAATTTCACTACAAAATTTCTCGAATCATTTGATTTTTCAAAGATAAAAAAGAATTAAATGTATAATTATGGAAATTAATTTATCATCTATCCATGAATGGATATTGCATTTCCCTATTTTTTTATTTCTTATTTTTTCTAAAATTCCGTGCCATCATTTTATATCCCCACTCATAAATAATTTTATTGTGAATTTGGATAATTGCTTGTAAATCTATCCATAAATCACCAAATTGCTGATTGTTAAGAAATTAAATAAGCCAGAAAATATGCTTAGGCATTCTATAAATATACTAATTGGGGTGTTAATAGTCCTCACTTCTTGTTCCCAATTTCAAAATGCGGATTCCACCCTCTCATCGGGGGATCAAATCAGCTATAATTTTCATGTGCGTCCCTTATTGTCTGACAACTGTTTTGCCTGCCATGGGCCGGATGCGAATAAAAGGGAATCCGGATTAAGACTGGATAATGCGGAAGGAGCCTATGCTGCCCTGAAAGAAAATCCGGAGGCCCATGCCATCGTACCTGGTAAACCAGGGCAATCAGAAGTCGTCAGACGGTTGTTCACCGATGATGAATCCGAAAGGATGCCCCCTCCCTCCTCCAACCTCAAATTGAGTGAACAAGAAAAAGAAATCATCCGGAAATGGATCAGGCAGGGGGGTGAATACGAACCTCACTGGGCCTTTGTGGAGCCCAAAAAATCCCCTCTCCCTAAAGTCTCCAACACGGAATGGGTACAAAATGAAATTGACCATTTTATATTGGCCAAAATGGAAAACATTGGTTTGGAACCCAATGGCCCCGCTGAAAAAATGCATCTTTTAAAAAGGTTGAGCATAGACCTTACGGGTCTTCCTCCGTCCATGGATGTGATGAATACCTACAAAAAGGATGACCGTTCAGAAGCCACAGAAAAAATCATTGACCACTTTCTTTCCAGCCCGACATTTGGAGAAAGAATGGCCGTCTTGTGGATGGACATTTCCCGGTATTCGGATTCGTATGGATATCAGGACGATAATATCCGTACCCAATGGCCATACAGGGATTGGGTGATCCATGCATTTAACGAAAACATGCCCTATGATCAGTTCATCACCTGGCAATTGGCAGGAGATCTCCTTCCCGATGCTAGCAAAGAACAAATTCTGGCCACTGCATTCAATAGGAACCATAAATATACAGAAGAAGGTGGCGTCATAGATGAAGAATACAGGGTGGAATACATTGTGGACAAAACCAATACCTTTAGTAAAGCCATTCTTGGCATGACAGTGGAATGTGCACAGTGTCATGACCATAAATTTGACCCCATTTCCCAGGAAAATTATTTCCAGCTTT
>JBBDSB010000249.1:0-8019 GCA_040905205.1 Cyclobacteriaceae bacterium | reverse complement strand
CAAATCTTTGGGGTTTTGTTCGGGGTCTAACCATATCTTTTCTTCTTCATGGGTCAGAATTACTGGCATTTGGCTTAGGGATAGTAATGGAAATCCTTTTTTTGGAAGGGAGGTGCTGCGAAAAAAAGATTGGAATTGAAGCGAAGCGGTAGCCCGACCCAAAGGGAAAGCCCCAAAAAACAACCTGAAATTAGGCTTCATCATATTTCTGACTTCATAATGGTTTAGTAACTCACATTAAAAATTACTCCATCTTCATTGCACTCAGGCATTCAAAACATTCCTTTGCCAATGACCGGAGCTCTTCGCCGGATCTGGAAATCGGGAATTCCAGGCTCCGCTCTATAAAACCCATATAAACCGTACAAAAATCATCACTCAACTCCCCCGGAACACCCATCAACTTTTGAATCAAATCCAATATTCCCAGAAAATGACAATAGCCGGCATCCAGGTTCAACCTGTCCAGCCCCAAAACCAATTGATTATGCTTCAGGTCCTGCAAGATGAGCTCAATTATCAATTCGTCCAAAGTCATGTTCTCCATCGCTTACAGGGATTAGCGGATTGAATACATTTTTCTTGTATTTTTTTCCAAGTCAACATAAAATTCAATAATCCCCGACCCCTACCCTATTCTGTTCAGGGATATTTTATTTTCAGAATAAGTATGGATGCACTGGATCGAAAAAGGGGTTCATCAAAAAGTTTCTTACAATCATCAAAATTTGCATTCTCAATCCGTTACAGCAGCATAAATTATCCTTCCAAAGAATATTTTATTTAAATTTACCTCCTTACCTTATTCGTGAATGTAAGGAAATGGTTAATTTTGATCTATGACAGACCGCAACGACATGCCAGGAAAAATCCACCAGGGCCGTAATATCAAGCGTTTCCGTGAAATGCTGGGCATCAAACAAGAAGCCCTGGCCCATGAGCTGGGTGCCGACTGGTCCCAAAAGAAAATCTCCCTGCTGGAGCAAAAGGAGACTGTGGAAGAAGACATACTTGCCCAGGTTTCCGAAATCCTAAAAATTCCCGTGGAAGCCTTTCAGAAATTTGATGAGGAGCAGGCGATAACAGTTATTTCAAGCACTTTTAATGATAATTCCGCTGTGGTTTACAATAATCCAGTTTTCAATCCAATCGATCAATTCATTAAACTGCATGAAGAAAAGATTGCTCTCTATGAACGTATGCTGAAGGAGAAGGATGAGATGATGGCGAGGTTGGAGCGGTTGATTGGAAGGTAATTAAACCTGATACAAATTTTATATTTTATCATTACGATCTTACTGTTCATTTACATCAAAACATTGGTTACAATCAAAATTAGATAAATAGTAAAATTCAAATTTGTTCAACACTTCCGAGAGAATTTGAAAAACTCAAAATTTAATTTTGTAGCAATAAATCACGAATTGGATATGGATATTTTTGTTTACCAATGAAATTTATCTGAAATTAAATGACCTAGGAATACTATCAAAATATCCATAAAGATCCATCAATTTAAAGCATGACATTAAAGTTTCCAGTTTTGATAAATTGTCATCCTTATTAATAAAGCATGGTTTGTTGAATAAGTCTTCATAGATTTTATCAAGATTTAAATCTTTTAAAGGATTATGCTCAGTGTATTTTCGCTTCAGGCAAATGTGCGTTTTATCTCTCAATGGATTTCTTTTCCCCAACCGTTTAAACTCAGAATCAAAAATTGAAAGTTTAAACTCAGAATCATGCAAAACCAACAGTATATTCGATTTATTTAATTTTGAAGAAACTTGAACTAGAGCACAAACTATATTGACTGCACTTGAATTTCCGGAAATATTGAGATCAGGATATTCCATGATATAAAAATTATATTTTTCTATATTTGTTACAGTTTTAAAATTTACATTTTGATTAAATGATTCTATGAAAAAAGAAATATTAGAAGCATTAGGATAAGTATCATATTTAGTTGGATCATTGACTTCTTCTTCGGTCTTAATATCAATATAAATGATTGATTCAACTGATTTTGGAGTTGTAATTTTGTTTTCTGAATAATAATTTTCGTATAAGCTTATTGACTTTTTATTAATCTGAAAACTAGGACCTGATGAATGTTGGGAAAAGACAAAATCATAATCACCAATCCTGAAATCCGCCAAATAAAGATATCCGCTCTGATTTTTGTATGTTCCTGAAAGGTATGCCATTAAGCTTAAAAGAATATCGGGCTTTATAAAATCGGGGGGATTGGAAGGGAATATATCAGGCTTTATTCTCCCTAGTAAATCACTAACTATAAAAAAATATCTTCTGTCATTAATTACTGAATTTGGTAGAACTGCATGCCCTGCGTACCTGAATTCAACTCTTTTAAAATTATTTTTATTTTTTTCATTTGGTTCAACACAAATTATCCCTTCATTATTGATACCTATTGGTAAGTTTAGTTTCGTGGATTTTACATATATATGAAATCCATTAGGAGATTTAACTACCCACTGATAATCTTCCGGTAAAAAAAGAATTTTTAAAACGTTTTTTATTAAGCCAAAATCAAAGCATTCGTCAATGTCGATGCATACTATTTTTGTAAATCCAAGTAAAGTACCTACACCTGTAGAATGGTCCCATTCATAATTTTTTAACTCTTCAATTTTCTGATGTCGAATTTGAAACTCTTTCCAATCATGACTTGGTGATTTTTCAGGATTTTTTTCATTTATGGAATATGGAGTTTTTAAATACGAGATACAACTTACATTAAAGCCTAAATCATGATACTTCAAAGCCATTTCTTTATTTGAGAATTTCATTTTAAATGCCATTTTTATTTTTTGGAAGGAGATGTAGAGACAGGATCTGATTTTAACCCCATCCCTTAATCATCTCATCGATTTCCTTTCTCATCTTTGGGCCAGCATACATGGTGTTCATTGCAATTAGCTTTTTTAGGTACCCTAATGCGATAGGTTTAGAGCAGATCTTTTGACCAACCAAGAGATCAAATACCCAAAGCAATCCATGGCAATCTAAATCAAGATTTTGGGCACATTTTCTGACCAATTTGTCACTACTAATAACAGTCCCATTTTCTAAATTGAGTGCAATATAAAGAACAGATCTATCTTCTGGAGAAAGCCCTCTTGGGAAAGCTAATGTATCAATTTTTGGAAAGTCAACTTCATCAAGGTTATGTACACTAAGCTTTCCCACCTTCTGATAAGCCTCCAATACCTGTTTTTGACTTGAATACAACTCATTCATTACCTCAACTGTGGTATGAAGTTCCAATTTCAGGCAAAAAAATTCAGATATCAAATCCAGTTCAATCAGGTCAATAAAGATACATGCATCGGTAACTGCAATTCTCATCAAATGACTAGGTTTTCCTTTCTAAACTCCGCCAACTTCTGATTTTTTAATGCTGCCGCTTTGCTGATACTAATAAATTCTTCTGCAAGTGCCCTGAACAAGAGTTGGGAAAACCGATTCGAGTGCTCTACCCCATCATATGCTACCGGCTCGCTAGATCGATATCCTAACTGGGTAAAGACAATATAAAACTGTTTGAGGTAATTCTCAGATATTAATCCAAGGTTTTTTGCTCTGTATACCAAAGCCTGCATGGATATCCCATACTGTTGTTTCATGGCAGAAAGTTCTTGAAAAGATAACTTAGACCTTTTTCCGCCCAATTCTTTATTCATGGTTTTCGCTGGAATTAACATGGCCGCCGCAAAGGCATGGCAATACTTTTCTTTCTGCTTTTCTTCAAGCCCGTTCACATCCAAGAGAAGATGCGCTAGCTCATGAAGGGCGGTGAAACGCTTTCTATCCAACTTGTTTTCAAATTTAGATTTGTTGAGAACGATTAAGGGAATGTCTTTGCCATTTACCCAGGTAGAGAACCCATCAAAAGATTCGCTTGAATCAATCTCCAAAACCTTCACATGATGATCTTCCAGAAGTTCTATTACATTGGAAATGGCATCACTTCCCAAACCCCAAACATCTCTTAATTTTTCAGCAGCTTTTTCGATATCTTCATGTGATTTTATTGCAATGCCCTTTAGATGATTTTCAAACTTGGTTTCAATTCCCAAGATTTCTTCCAATTCTATATACCGGCTAAGTTCATTTTTGGCAATTTCTACGATCCGGCTTTTTTCTTTGGAAGGATAGTTTTTCAGTTTGCGGAATTCGATTTCACCGAATTCCACCTCTGTATTGGTATGAAAATAATCAGGTCTTACCTGCAATGCTTCTGCCAGTACACCTATCATTTCCGAATCCGGAACCACCTGGCCTTGCTCATACTTACTTAGCGCTTGCTTGGTGATTCGGTTATCTATTCGGTCTGCCAGACCTTGCAAGGATAATCCATTCATCAATCGGGCTGATTTGAGACGTTCGGCTAAATATTTCATTGGGGTTGTGTGTTGAGTATGCTTACAAAATTAAACGCAAATATAACCTATCTGTTTACATTTTTCAATAATATTTGATATTCGTCAATTAAATATGACAAAAGGTCACTGACATTCAGTAGTATAAAATGACATAATGACTTATTTTTAGGGATTTGAGATAATTTTTAAAAACTTATATTTAAATTGACAAGTTAGTATTTTAATTGATATTTGTCAACTACCACTAAATTTATAATTTAATGGTAACAAACAAACCGTATGGTGATTAATTAAGAGAAGGTGGTGTAAAAGACATATCTCAAATCCTGAGCCCAAAATCTTGCTATTGGATGAAAAGTGATACTGAAACAGTAAAGTTTTTGAAAGGGGAAAAGTATGGAACTACATTTTAAGGAGTGAGAAAAGAAAATTAAAACATCAGAATCCACTAATATGCAAAAAAAATTTAAAATTTTATCAATTGATGGTGGGGGAACTAGAGGTCTGATTCCAGCAAAATTACTGATGGAGCTTGAAAGTGCATTGCAAAAGACCGAGCCAGACAAAAAACTTCACGAACACTTTGATTTAATCTGTGGCACATCGACAGGATCGATTTTAGCAATTGCGATTGCTTTAGGAATACCTGCCTCTGATTTGGTAAAGTTTTATCATGATTATGCCAAGGTAATCTTTCCAAAATGGTATCTAAAGGTAATACCTAGGGGAGTTAGGGTTTTTGCTAGTTCAATTTATAGTAATAAGCCCCTTCAGAAAATTCTTGAAAGGTTATTCACGGAAGCCAACGGAGGAAAACTTCCGCTCCTAAAGGATCTCAAGACTAGAGTTTGTATCCCCACATTTAACGGAAACGATGGTCAAATAAATGTTCTTAAAACACAGCACCACAAAGATTATCTTTGGGACTACAAGCTTCCAGCCCATGAAGCTGCTCTCTCAAGTGCCTCTGCGCCAGTATATTTTCCACCTCATACCTTTTCATTCTCAAATGAATTTGGTTCAGGCAAAAATATTAATATGATAGACGGTGGAATTTTTGCTAATAATCCATCGCTTATCGGCATTCTGGAAGCAACGGAGAAATTAGGATACCCTTTTGCCGAAATAAGCCTCTTGTCTTTAGGAACAGGCAAAGGGAAACACATCATAAAAACGGGCTGGAAACCAAAAGATATTTGGTATTGGCTATTTCCTAAACCTCGATTATTGGACATCATTTTAGATAGTCAATCACAAATCACGGAACAATATATCAATTTTTTGAAGCGCACTTGTGAAAAATCCGGGAAGGGCTTCGATTACCTCAGAATCCAATATGATTTAGGCGGTGATACAATCGATCTAAATGCATCCAGTAAAAGAGATCTGGACAGGCTCGAAGCTATCGGGGATGAATTGGCGAAAAATAAACTAACAGAAATAATTAATCATTTAAAAACAATTTAAAAATGGCAAACTGTCACAAACTATTTACGGAATTCCACGATGAAATTTCAATCGGATCAAACAAAAAAAATAGAATGATTTCTTCAAAGGAGTCACTCAGAAAGAGAATTAGAAAATGGTTTAAAGAAAATCATCCAGAATATGTTCCGAAATTTTACATTCAGGGCTCTCACAAAATGAAGTCTGGTATTCGAACCAAAGAAGATGTTTGTGATCTTGATGATGGAATCTATTTCTTTAGAGAACCGGACGTTTCCGCAACTACTCTTCAAGGATGGGTTTGGGAAGCTGTAAATGGTTATACAGACACTACACCGGAACACCGAAAAAAATGTATCCGATCAATTTTTGCTGGAGACTATGAAATTGATCATCCAGTCTACTATAAAGTAGATGGGGAGAATTATAAGCTCGCTATAAAAAACGTTGGCTTTGAAGATAGTGACCCAAAGGAGATGGTCGAATGGTTTCAAAAAAAGAAAGATAAAGAAGGGAAGCTGATTAGGAATATTATGTACCTAAAAGACTGGTGCGATAACTGCGATCATAAAATGCCGAGCGGCCTGGCAATGACAATTCTAGCCTCCAATGCAAATGAGAAAATTGTTTTAAATGACAGAGACGACATAACCCTGAAAGATATCTTGAAAGAAATCAAGAAAGAATTAGACAGGGGATTCAAATGCGTCGTACCTGCAATACCCCATGATGACCTATTTGCAAATTACGATGAATCGCAAATTAGAAGTTTTCTTACTTCCTTAAATGAGTTTATCGAAGATGCGGAAAATGCTTTGAAGGAAGAAAACCAATTAAAAGCAAGTAGGTTATGGAGAAGGCACCTAGGCAAACGATTTCCAGAAGGAAAAGATGAAAAGTGTCAAAATGAGTCTAGACATTCTGCGGCAATAGTAGGAGGAGCTTCTACTTCAAATCCCTGGGCCTGTGAATAGTGGATATTCTTATTTCAAGAAAGAAGCCTTAGCAATTGAAAGCAAATTTCCAGAATTGAAGTTTGTTGAAACAGAAAGTGGGATTCCGACTATAGTGGGCGAATTAATACTAAGGGATGAAAAAGGTGAGAGGATAGATTCTTATGAAATAGAAATTGTCTGTTCACATAGTTATCCTCAAAGTTTCCCATTGGTTTTTGAAACAAAAAATAGAATCCCATACAATATAGATTGGCATGTTCACACCGATGGAAATGCATGCCTCTGCACTTGGCCAGAAGAAATGATTTATTGCAGAAAAGGAATCAATCTAGAAACTTTCGTTGATAAGCATGTAGTTCCGTATTTTTTTAATCAGAAGTATCGAGAAATACATGGTTTCTTTCTTAGAGAAAGGGCGCATGGCAATGTGGGAAATACCGATTTTTTCAAAGAAAAATTTAGAACAAGCAACTTGAAATTAGTTGTGAATTTTCTTGAGTATATAAAATCAAATCCTGAGCCCAATCGGACAAATGATTGTTTTTGTGGTAGTGGAAATAAGTTCAGGAAATGTCACAGAAGCGAATTTAGAGAATTTAAAGAGCTATCGGTCCAAACGATAGATCAATTCATTTACATGATAAAAAGGTCAAATCCAATTTTATGGTACCTTCCGGAATAGTGTTGGATACCATCTCCTCTTCTTTTTTACTGAAAATTATTTTTTTCTGTTTAGCTGACCTCCTTGGATTTTGCATATAGCATCATCGCAAAAGGCGGGTAGGCGTTCAATATTTTTAACAAATCTTTAGCCTCCTTCGATATTCCCTATTTTAATCGACCAAACAATGGTTTCCAATCTTTTATGAATCACTTTTAGGGTGTTCAATACATCACTATCCTTGTGGAAATCACCCTATAACTGATTTTTGTCCTGATGCAGGTTCATACGATATTCCATTTTTCAGATGTGGAGAGGACTTTTGAAATTCCGGGAATATTGTATTGGGTAATTGGATTTAAAGATTGGAATAAAGGCGCTGATAAATCCTTTGCTTCCATTTGATCCAACATCGCCCCTACTAAAGCCCTGGTAGCAGTAGGGTATTTCAAAGCCAACCGGATAAGCGTTTTCTTTTCTTTTGGTGAAAGGGATGTTAAAATCGCCAAAAACCTTTTGCAGATTTGTTCCATGCTGGTATCAG
>JBBDSB010000248.1:0-1346 GCA_040905205.1 Cyclobacteriaceae bacterium | reverse complement strand
TTGATAACAAATGTCAGAATATCATGAAGATAGGCGTTTAGTTAGATGATAGGTTAATTTAAAATTTTATCCATCTCCCGAAAAGTATACAGCAGTTCGTCTTTTTCTTGGAAAACCTCCTGCCCCAACAATTCCAACACGTTTTGGGAAGAGATATAAACAGCTTGGTTGGGGCAGCATTGATCTCTGAGATAATGGGTCATTTTCAGCACTTTGAACCCATCCATCCATTGCCAGAATCTCTTTTCGAAAATTTTCCTTTCGCTGGATTGATTGTTCATTTGCATTACCTTTTCTGCCAATCCTATTTCATCCAAATATCCCTGCAATTCCGGTGGAAACTCAATGTTCACCAATTCCTGTTGAAACCATCCCGGGACCAGGTCAAAAAACTTTTTAAGGATCCGGTATACCTCGACCGCATAGCTGCTGGGATTCCTGGAATTACTGGCGGCATATTCCAATTGGGCCCTGCCTGTCCCAAAGGGAACACGGTCTGAAATCCTGCAGGAGGGATAAACTTTTGCGGGCAAATAAACAAAACCGCCCAAGGGCATTAGTTTATGAATAAAATAAAAATCCTCGCCTGCCTTCCTGCGGTTCATCCCCCCGGATTTGGCATAAACGGATGCCCTGCATACCATACAGGATCCCACCGTGTGAACGGCAAAAGGGTATCCGGCCCATCTTAATCCCTGAATATAGGTCCTTAGGTGCAGTTCATATTGAATGATCCCCTCCCGGAGCATTGGATTTTTTTCCGCTTCAATGCGGTGTTCAAACTGATAATGGGCCAAATTGACCTTCGGATTTTCAAAGGCTTTTTTCGCTGCCAGCAAATAATCCCCTGAAACGGTGCAATCCGCATCCAGACAAATAATCGGGCCGTCCTTATCCAAAAGGGCCCAACGCCTTAGGGCTTCATCCATCCCGATTTTTCTCGCCCATCCGGCCCCGGCATGTTTATATGGTAAATTTTCCTCCCTGATGACCCAAATTTTCAAATGATCTGGCATTTCCTTTTCCTCCCAACACCGGACCTGTCCATGAACTTTATCATTGCATGCCAAAACTTCTTCATCCGAGTTTTCGGGGGCATTGATGACCAGGATAATTTCTACCCGTCCGGCAGTCCTTTCACATTGCGCCAGGGACCCGAGGGTGGGCAACAAATCCGGTTCCTTATAGGCCGGAATGGTAATGACAAGGTCAAGGTTGGAGTGGGGCAATTCTTCAATTTGCGCCGGACGGACTTGAAAACGATGGGAATACACCTCTAAAACTTCTTGCATCTTATTTACCATAGGCTTTTGTCGACTGTCTTTTATGTAAATCTACCCTCTGCA
>JBBDSB010000247.1:0-43495 GCA_040905205.1 Cyclobacteriaceae bacterium | reverse complement strand
GACACCTTCAAATGGTGAAGCAGTTGATTCCTGTTCAGAAACAATCCGCTGTCCTGACCTATGTCAAAGTAAGGTTCAATGAGCTGGAAGACCTTTACCATGGTATTTATCTTATCAAAGAATTTTCATCCAGGACTTCGGATTATGTGGTAAGTTTTGGGGAGCGAATCTCTACTTTTATATTGTCGGAAGCCTTAAAGGAAGCAGGGCTGGACACCTTGTTTCTTGATGCCAGGGAGGTCATCCGGACCAATGATCGATTTGGCAATGCCAAAGTAAATTTCCCCAGCACCAACCAGTTTATCTATGATTATCATTTCCGGAATAAAGGTTTGTTGGTCATTACAGGGTTTGTGGCGTCCACCGAAAAAGGTGAAACCACCACTTTGGGAAGAAGTGGATCTGATTATACAGCAGCCATTTTTGCTGCGGCTTTGAAGGCAGACAGCCTTGAAATATGGACAGATGTGAATGGGGTAATGACGGCCGATCCCAGACTGGTGTACTCTGCCATCACCATCCCCCAATTAAGCTACAATGAAGCGATGGAATTGTCTCATTTCGGTGCAAAGGTAGTCTTTCCGGCTACCATGCAGCCGGCCATGAAGCGAAAAATTCCCATCTATATAAAAAACACTTTCCAACCAGAAGATAAAGGTACCCTCATCTGCGAGAAATCAGAAAACACCAAGTTGATAAAAGGGATTTCTTCTCTCAGCAAGATTTCTTTATTAAATATACAAGGATCCGGTTTGGTGGAGGTAGTGGGCGTTAGCAGCCGCGTTTTTGGTGCTTTGGCCCAAACCCAGGTAAATGTGATCCTGATCAGTCAGGCCTCCTCAGAACATAGTATCTGCATCGCCATAAAAAGCGAAGATGCTGCCAATGCCAAAGGCGTTTTGGAAAACGAGTTTCATTATGAAATTCTGGCAGGGGAAATGGACAAGGTACAGATCATGCCCAATATGTCTGTGATTGCAGTGGTTGGTGAAAATATGAAGCACTATCCAGGTGCAAGTGGAAGGCTTTTTCAGGCTTTGGGAAGAAACAATATCAATGTGTCCGCCATAGCCCAGGGAAGCTCAGAATTGAACATTTCCGCGGTGATTCAGCAATTTGATTTGCAGAAAGGCCTAAACGCACTTCATGAAGCCTTTTTCTTGTCTGACAATAAGGTGTTGCATATATTTTTGGTGGGCGTTGGCCTGATCGGTAAAACCCTGATCAAGATGGTTCACAGCCAATTGGCCAAACTGCAGGAGGAATACATGCTGGACATTAAGATACATGGCGTGGCCAATTCCAGATTTATGGCCTTCGATGAAGATGGTTTTGACCTATTCAAGGTCCCTGTACCTGATGAAAAGGACCTGGTCATGGACCTCACGGTTTTTTTAAACACCATGAACAGCATGAATTTCTCCAACTCGGTGATGGTAGATTGTACGGCCAGCCAGGAAGTGGCGGATACCTATGAAAAGGTGCTGGAGTCAAAAGTGGCCATTGTCACCCCCAACAAAAAGGCCAATTCCGGACCCTTGGAAAAATACAAGGCCCTGAAGAAGCTTTCCGGGCAACGGAACATCAAGTTCTTTTATGAGACCAATGTAGCTGCAGGTTTGCCAGTAATCAATACCCTTCAGGATTTGATTTTGAGTGGGGATAAAGTCATCAAAATTGAGGGGGTGTTAAGTGGGTCCATGAATTACATATTCAGTGAACTCAGTAAAGGAGCACCATTCAGCGAAGTGGTGTCACAGGCTAAAGAAAAAGGATATACAGAACCTGATCCCAGGGATGATTTAAGTGGTATGGATGTGGCAAGGAAAATTTTAATACTGGGCAGGGAAGCGGAACAAGAACTTCACTTTGAAGATATTTCGGTACAGAGTATGGTTCCGGAAGATTGTGCGCATACAAAGTCCGTTGAGGAATTCCTGGAAAAACTCAAAAACCACGATGGGCATTTTAAATCCCTATTGGATGATGCCAATAATAAAAATGAAAAATTAAGGTTTATGGCCGTCCTGGAAAATGGTAAAGCCACGGTGGGGCTTAAATCCGTCAACAGCAGCCATCCTTTTTATTCGCTGGTTGGAAGTGACAACATGATCCTGTTTACAACTGAAAGGTACCATGAATTCCCCATGATTATCAGGGGTCCAGGTGCCGGAGCAGATGTGACGGCAGCTGGGGTATTTGCAGATATAATCAGATTGGGAAATTATTCAAGGTAAAATGAATATGCAAAAAGTAACAGCTTTCGCACCTGCAACGGTAGCCAATGTTTCATGCGGATTTGATATTCTCGGATTTGCCGTGGACGATATAGGAGACAAAGTCTCTGTTTCCCTATCTAAAACCCCGGGGATCAGGATGACTAAAATAGAGGGAGATCAGGGGAAATTGCCCTATGAAGCAAATAAAAACACCTGCGGGGTGGCCATCAAAGCGATGTTGGATACCATGGATTTTAAAGACGGTCTGGAAGTGGAACTTTACAAGGGCCTTCCCTTAGGCAGCGGAATGGGCTCCAGCGCCGCCAGTGCGGTGGCAGCTTTGGTGGCAACCAATAGGCTACTTGGGAACATTTTTGATAAAACAGAATTGTTGCCCTTTGCCATGGAGTCTGAGCGAATTGCATGTGGAACCGGCCATGCAGATAACGTGTCTCCGGCTTTGTTGGGAGGATTTGTACTGATCCGGGAATACCACCCCCTGGATGTGATTCCCTTAAATGTCCCCAGAGGACTTTATTGCACGCTTGTCCATCCCCATCTTGTGTTAAACACTTCGGATTCCAGGAGCGTTTTGCGCAGGAGTGTATCATTGAAGGATGCCACCACCCAATCCGGTAATATCGCTGGCCTGGTAGCCGGGTTATTTCAGGAAGACATGGCCCTGATCAGCAGGTCACTCAATGATGTGATAGCGGAGCCCTCCCGGTCCGTACTCATACCTGGATATGATGAAGTAAAGCAGGGTGTCAAATCGGTGGGGGCACTAGGCTGCGGCATCTCTGGATCAGGACCCACCATTTTTATTTTGTCCCCGACCGAGGAAATTGCATGGGAAGTTAGCAGAATGGCTCAGGAAGTATTTGATAAAATCGAACTTCCAATAGACCTTTATGTTTCCGCCATCAATACGCGTGGCGCCTATATCATTGAAGAGGAAGGATAATCATTCCAATTTTATTCAGGGTAAAATGAAATATTACAGCACCAATAATCGCCAACACATTGTTAACCTTGAAGTTGCGGTTTCCAAAGGGTTGGCTCCTGATCAAGGCCTGTACATGCCGGAATCCATACCGGCTCTTGATTTGGAATTCATTAAAAACTTAAGCCGCCTATCTTTTCGGGAAATAGGTTTTGAAGTTGCCAAGGTTTTGTTCTCCGGGGACCTCAATGAAAACCAAATTAAGGAATTGGTGGATCATTCCCTGGCTTTTGATGCGCCATTGGTCAATATTGAAAAGGACATTTTTGCCTTGGAACTATTTCATGGACCCACATTGGCATTTAAAGATTTTGGAGCTAGATTTTGTTCAAAGCTGATGAGTTTGTTGATGGGAAAGGCACCGGTAAAAGTGTTGGTAGCTACCTCCGGCGACACGGGAAGTGCGGTTGCCAATGGCTTTTTTGGCGTGGAAGGAGTGGATGTGGTAATCCTGTATCCCTCAGGGAAAGTAAGTGAATTGCAGGAAAAACAATTTACCACCCTTGGAGGAAATATCAGTGCCCTGGAAGTGGACGGTGTGTTTGACGACTGCCAGAAAATGGTGAAACAGGCATTTTTGGATCCGGAACTGAATCAAAGAATGGTGCTCACTTCTGCCAATTCCATCAATATTGCCAGGTGGATCCCCCAATGTTTTTATTACTTTTATGCCTACTCCAGGCTTCCACAGAATGGGAAAAGGACCGTATTTTCCGTTCCGAGCGGAAATTTCGGAAACCTGGCTGCGGGAATTTTGGCTGAAAGGATGGGCTTACCCATCAACCATTTTGTAGCGGCCACTAACATCAATAAGGTGGTTCCTGATTATTTAGGGGGATCAGTTTTTGAAGCCAAAGCATCTAAACCAACTATTAGCAACAGCATGGATGTAGGCAATCCCAGTAATTTTTACCGCCTTTTGGCATTATATGATAACGATGAGGACCTTTTGAAATCCAAGGTAAGTGGCTGTTTTTTTACAGATGATGAAACCAGGGAAACCATGAAAGCGGTAAAAGCAGAAAGCGGCTATACCCTGGACCCTCATGGAGCGGTGGCCTATCGGGGCTTAAAAGACTTCATGTCCACTCATCATGGATTATATAATGGAGTGTTTCTGGAAACGGCTCATCCCGGGAAATTCAGGAGTGTAGTTGAAGATACCTTGGGATTTAAATTGGAACTGCCGGAAAGGTTGGAAGCATTTTTGGAGGGAGAAAAAAAGGTGGTAAAACTCAAAAATGACTATGGCGATTTTAAGGGATTTTTGTTAAAATAACCGAGTTCAAGAATTATAATATTTAGATGCCGTATTCCTAAAAGATGATATAATTTTGTACATTCAAACTTGAGATAAGAGAAATCATATTTCCGTTTTAAGATAACAGAAGTGAAAAGGATTGATTGAACCCCCTTCCCCTGGAATTTAACCTTATATCTATAAACCCTATTGTATCTGCCATGAATTTATTGAAACCCTTATTTATTTCCTCTTTATTGGGATGATTTCTGTTCAGGCCCAGAATTGGGAAACTATTGATACACCTGACAACTGTACCAAACGGCATGAATGTGCCAGTGCAGCCGTAGGTAATAAAGTCTACCTATTGGGAGGCAGAGGAATGAAGCCAGTAGAAGAATTTGATCCCCTGACCAAAAAATGGACCCAAAAATCCATGGCACCCATTGAAATGCACCATTTCCAGGCTGTAAGTTTCAATGACAAAATTTATGTCATTGGCGCATTTACCGGCGGATATCCACATGAGACCCCCATACCTCATGTCTATATATATGATCCATCTTTGGATCAATGGAGCAAAGGCCATGAAATTCCTGAGGGCAGAAGAAGAGGAGCAGCTGGTGTGGTGGTGTATCAAACAAATTTTATATAGTGGGTGGTGTTGAAGATGGGCATTGGGCAGATAATAGGGATTATTTGGATGAATATGACCCTGCTTCGGGGGAATGGACGGTATTACCCAACTTGCCCCGGGTAAGGGATCATTTCCAGGCGGTAGTTTTGGATAACCAGCTTTATGCCGTTGGTGGAAGGAAGTCTTTTGCGAAGGAAGGACATGGGTTTGAGCTTACCTATGGGGAGGTGGATGTATATGATTTTAAAACCCGGGAATGGGAAACCCTTAAAGAGGGATTTAATCTTTTTACTGAAAGGGCCGGGAGTTCAACGGTAAATTTTAAGGATGGTTTTTTGGTAGTGGGAGGGGAAAGTGATGAGCAGGTTCAGGCCCACAGCAAAGTAGAATATTTTGTTCCTGGAAAAGGTTGGAAGCTGTTAAACCATCTGGAAAGAGGCCGACATGGCTTTCAGACCGTGGAAATCAATGGGGATTTTTATGTTGCGGCAGGATGCGGAAACCGGGGAGGAAATCCTGAACTGAACAGCATTGAAGTAATGGAAGTAAGGTAATGGAAATTAATTGACTTAAGTTTGGCACATTGTTTTATACATGGTGGGAGCTTTATACCTTTCGCAGCTTGTTAAAAAGTTAAATTAAATTTTCCATTTTATAGTTCTTGTCCGTTTGTTGACAGACCTTGTAGGAGTCAAATATTATTAACCCCGGGTTTCAACCCGGGTTAATTTGGGAATAAAACAGGTACTGCGATATTTAAGTAACTCACCATCCATTATCAACCGGTAAATCTGACAAATTGCAATGGTAAAAGGTACACATAATGCTTTGGATGATAAAAGAAACCAGCACATCAAAATTTTTATCAATGGAGATTTATTGCCAAGAGACGAAGCCAAAATTTCAGTTTTTGATAGTGGGTACCTGGTAGGGGATGGTGTTTGGGAAGCGTTTAGGGTGCATCGGGGGAAAATGATTTTTGTTGAAAAACACCTGGATCGACTTTGGCAATCTGCTAAAGTTATCGGTATGAATTTGGGTTTCCCCAGAGAGGAATTGATTCAAAATATCAAGGATACTTTGAAAGCCAACGATATGTTCGATGATGTCCATGTTCGTGTGATGATTACCAGGGGAATAAAAAAAACGCCTTCTCAAGACCCAAGGTTAACCCTAACCGGACCGAATGTCGTCATCATTGCAGAGTATAAAAAAGCATCTACGGTAAGTAAAGAACAGGGGATTACACTTTTCACCAGTGCCATCCGGAGAGGATCCCCGGATTACCTGGATCCCAGGTTGAATTGCCACAGTAAACTTCATGAGGTACAGGCCCTGATCCAGGCCATTGAGGCTGGGGCCGATGAGGCCTTGATGCTTGATATTCATGGTTTTGTGGCCACCTGCAATGCCACCAATTTTTTTATGGTCAAGGAGGGAGAAATTTGGACCTCTACAGGCCAATATTGCATGAATGGCATTACCAGAAGGCATGTGATAGAGATTTGTGAAGAAAGAAACCTGAAATGCCGTCAAAAAAATTTCTCTCTTTTTGATGTATATGGAGCCGATGAGGCCTTCGTTACCGGCACATTTGGAGGCTTGACACCTGTGATGAAAATTGATGGGAAAATTATTGGAGAGGGGAAATTGGGGGATATTACCAAAAACCTTAGCACCTGGTATGAGGAATTGATTCAAAATGAAATCCAAAAATAAACTTTATATAAATGGGGAGCAGTAAAAGGATTTTCCTCTGGTCAGGGCCTAGAAATATATCTACTGCTTTAATGTATTCCTTTGCCCAGCGGAAGGATACCGCAATAATCGATGAGCCTTTATATGGGCACTATTTATCCCAAACGCCTGCAAAAGGGTATCATCCTGGTGCCAGGGAGATTTTAGAAAACATGGAAATAGATGGCTCAAAAGTAGTTGAGAAAATGGTTTCCAAAACTGAAATACCGGTCACGTTTTATAAAAACATGACCCATCACCTGGTAGGATTGGATTGGTCTTTTTTGAAAGAAGGGATCAATATCATCCTTACCCGTCATCCGGAAGAAATGCTGCTTTCTTTTGAAAAAGTAATCGGAACACCAAAAATGCACGATGTTGGTTACCAAATGCAGGTTGATTTGCTCAATTATTTAAAGGAAATCAATCACCCGATTATTGTTTTGGATGCAAAAAAGATGCTGATGAATCCCGCCCATCAATTGAAAAATCTATGCAGGGCAATCGGGATTACCTTTGATCAGCGGATGCTCCATTGGGAGGCCGGAAACCGGGCAGAGGATGGGGTTTGGGCAAAATATTGGTATAAAAATGTGCATCAGTCAACGGGGTTTCAGGCCTATGTACCCAAAAATGCTGCTTTTCCAGATAAATTAAAGCCACTCTTGGAGGAGTGCTTACCCTGTTATGATGCCCTTATCGCCTATAGTTTTTGAAGGAGATATCCCCCTCCCTTATCCCTTACAATACAATCTAGTGCCTTTATAATAATTGGTTTTTTGTTGATTAAAAGTTTGCTTAATAGATGGTGATTTTAGGTGGGCCTGCCTGTTGGTTGCTCTCTACCAAATCTTTCTTACTGGTCAGAATGATAGTTTCACCTTGCAATTTGCGGAATTAACCATTGTTGCTTTTTTACAAAATACCGGAATTGGAATAGGAGGGAGTGGCAATAAATTTTATATTATTTGGCGTATTATTGATTAAAAACCTTAATTATTGATAAACCTTTGAGTTCTTACTTGCTTTGTCTTTTTTTAAAACATAATTTTGAACCATCCAAACAATAGGGTAGTCCTTTATTAAAATGTTTTGCCTCCCCAGCCAAGCACCTTGATATAGTGCGAAAACTAAATATTTCATCCTCATTACTGAATTAGAATTAAAATGGAAAACGACCAGCCTGTTGAAGTAAATACCCCGCCAAAAGGATTGATTTATTTGCCTCAAAGAGCTAAAAATTTAAGCGTCCTGAAAGAATTGAATTTGGAATCTGAATTTTATGTGGAAGGAAATCAATCAGACGAGAATTTAAATTACAAATTTCTGCTACCTGCTTTGGAAAAAGTGAAAGGTAAGGATTATGACTTCGTTTTGGGTTTTGATCATTCATTAAGAAGGGCAGTTATAGGATATCCCAACCCGGAAGGAAGATTTTTGGTTTTCAATGCGCATCAGCAAGCCGCATTGATTACCCATTCGTTTTTGTCCACAAATGACTATGCCTCCGGTGAGGAAGGGAAAACCAAACTGGTGGTCAAAGGAGTGATTCTTTCTCAACAGATCGACAAAATTGTCACAAAGAATTTTGGATCCTACAAAGTATCCCATTCTGGTTACGATGAATTAAAGGAAAGAATCCTTGAGAGAAAAGATGCCATCGATGAATTCCTGGCATTCGATGAATTGAACCATGCGCTAATGGATTTAGATGAAGAGAAAAACCTGTTGGCAATGGCTAATTTTCTCCACCATTTAATGACAGAGCTGATATCCACGGAAAAAACCCTATATGACCACCATGTGGATCTTCAGATAAGGTATAAATTGTACGGAGAAAAGACATTTAACATCTCCTCCGAGGGGGAGAACAAAAGGATTTTTGACCGTTTCAGGTTGCACCCTCCCTCAGAAACCATGCATGAGGAGTTGGTGAGCATTTCGGACTATAAAAAGCAACTTTATTTCAATAAACTCACAGGGAGAAAAAGTGAGCCGGAATTGAGTCAAATGGATATGGTACAACTTGAATATTCCAGTGGCCTGAAAATTACCGTCGAGCTTTCAGAAGGAGGATCAAAATTGTTTCTTCACCTCAGTGATTTTACTGATTGCTACAACAAAGATTCATTTCCTGCAGCGAGGAAAAATATCCACGACCGTTTACTTAAGATTGTGGTTTCATTGGGCAAAATGGTAATGGATGTAAATTGATGAACCCTTTCTCCTTTGTCCATCGTTTCCCCCGGCAACTGGACTGGGAATCGGGAGCTTAGGAAAAAAAAGCAACATTAATTACAAGACACCAATTTCTGTTAGGCCTATTTTTTTTGTTTGATCAATCGAAGGTTTATAAATTAAATATTCCAAAAATATGCCATAAAATTTTTCAGAGGTTGTAGCAAGTAATTGGAATTCTGCGTCTGGTCAGAAAGGAAACTTTATCATGTTTATAACCCATTGAACCGACTATTTTCATATGTTTATAATTGTCTTTTAGCGGCAATATGTCTGTCCCGGCCTTCGGGAGAATCAAGCACCTGCCTGCCGGCAGGTGCTTGATAATCATCCCTCTGTGTGTGACGATTTCGTCATGCTCGATTTCATGTGAAGAGAATATGAATGAATCACCTGTACTCCAAAACCAGCTGGTGCGTACCTAGTGGAAACAACAGGAGTTCGTTGACGAAGAGGGAGTCGGAATGGCCATTGGAAGGCCCAGGTATGAATTGGAGTTTGTTAACGACTCCATTTTCACAATCAAACTGGATGCCAATAAATATATTGGAAGATATCGTTCGAGGCCATCAGGTGAATTTAAGATTAAATCACTAAACAAGGCTGGAAATGTCTGCTGCGACAGTGAATTGGCACAGTTTTTCCTAAATAAAGTTTTAAAAGCCCTTCGTTACAAATCCAATGAAAGTACCTTATGGCTGTTGGGTGTTGATGAAGAAGTTATATTTATGGAACGCAAAATAAACCAATGATGAAAACCTATTTGAATATTACGGTATATATATGTTTGATTTTGGCATTATCTGCTTGTATTGATAATGAAAGTCCTATGAAAAAAGAAATGACCTTTACCTTCAACGAGGGAATGAATGGTTGGGTAGGGGGATTTGCGGATCTTCCGGTAGATGGTTTGGATACTTATGAATTGGATGTTTCCGTTGAGGCATTACCCGATGAAACCGGAAGTACGGATAAGGCCATTAAAATTGAAGGCAGGAATATGAGTGATGACCTTTTCATGTTTTTGAAAAGAAAAGTTGACGGGCTGAAACCCTCTACGTCCTATGAGGTACATTTTGATTTAGAACTGGCTTCCCAATATCCGGAAGAATCAATTGGCATTGGGGGAAGTCCAGGGGGATCGGTTTTTCTTAAGGCAGGTGCCAGCGATATAGAGCCAGTTCCCGAAGAAGTAGAGGAGGCAACAGCAACCTATCTGAGGATGAACATTGACAAAGGCAACCAATCCCAGGATGGACCGGATATGTTGGGGCTGGGTACTATTGGAATAGAAGGGGAAGATTTCGAATATGAACTGATCAGGAGAGGGAATCCAAATGAACCTTTTATCATTACCGCGGACGAATCAGGCTCCATTTGGCTGGTAATTGGTACGGATTCCGGATTTGAAGGAAAAACCACTTTGTATTATAGAGAAATCAAGGTAATTTTAGAAGAACGATGAAGCTTTTAATCAGGAAAGTGACAGATATTGTCCTTTTCCTAAATAAGTAAAAGATGTTTTTAAAAAAAACGGAAGGGTTTTCCTGGATGAACGAACCCGGTAAATGGGAGGAAAATGAGGGCAAACTGATTGTACGAACCCGGTCAAAAACGGATTTCTGGCGCAGGACCCATTACGGGTTTATCCGGGATAATGGCCATTTTTGGTACATTACTCAAAAGGGAGAAACCGAAATTTCGGTAAAAATTTCCGGGAAATATAAAGACCTCTATGACCAGGCAGGTATGATGCTCAGGATAGATGATGAAAACTGGATTAAAGCAGGGATAGAATTTGTTGGAGGGGTGCAGCAGGCCAGTGCAGTGGTGACAAGAAAATTTTCTGATTGGTCTGTAATAGCCCTTCCTGATAACCCTGCTTCTTTATGGATCAAAGCAAAAAAAGGTTCCGAAGACGTCGAGATAAGTTACAGTACAGATTCTGTAAATTATCATTTGCTTCGATTGGCTTATTTTCCACCATCAAAGGAATTCTTTATCGGTTTGATGGCTGCCTCGCCTGAGGGTGTTGGCTTTGATGTTGTTTTTGAAGACTTTCAAATCTCAGCTATATAAACCTCGCTTGATTTTAGGTAGAAAAGGCAGGGGGGTATTTACCAGAGATGGCATCCCAGGTTGAATGGGGATCAGGATGCTGTAGCATCCATTTTATAAAGTCAATTCCTATTACTGAATTTTCTTCTATCGATATTAAATCGATTCATTGTGATATTGGGGTTTTTATTTTTTGAGCAGTCAATATATAAAATTTATAAGTCAGCGATCCTAATTTTAGGTTGATTCTTGTTTTTTGTTTGTTTTTTCTTTTAAACGGAAAATAGTTGTGGTAATTTTCAGTGAACTCCTATATAATGACAATAAATTGAATAAAATGAGAGCATATCTTGTACTGAAATTGGTGTTTTTGTCCTTGATTCTAAATTTTCCCAAAGCAGTTGGACAAGAAGACAGATCCTTTTTACAAACGCCCAAAATATATGGATCCTCAACATTTCAGGAGCACCATCAGATCAAAAACAGGGCTTTTTCTGGCATTCCCAGTATGGCCATTACTCCTGACGGGACATTTTGGTCGGTATGGTATGCCGGAATAACACCTGAAGAAGATCAAAATAATTACGTGGTACTTTCAAGGAGTGACAACAAAGGAAAGGATTGGAAGGAGGTTTTGGTGGTGGATCCAGACGGCCCAGGGTCGGTTAGGGCTTTCGACCCTGAAATTTGGGTAGACCCAGATGGGAAACTGTGGGTTTTCTGGGCTCAGACCATAGGAATGGACGGAACAGAGGCAGGGGTATGGGCCGTGCATACCACTGAGGGGGACAAAAATCCCCTCCAATGGTCTACTCCCAGGAGACTCACCGATGGGATCATGATGTGTAAGCCTATGGTTTTGAGTTCTGGGGAATGGGTTTTGCCTGCCTCTACCTGGAGACTAACGGATAACAGTGCAAAAATGGTGATTTCCGAGGATCAAGGATCCAACTGGCATTTAAGAGGGGCTGTTCATGTTCCTGAAGAATTCCGGGCCTATGATGAGCACATGATTGTTGAAAAAATGGATGGTGACCTCTGGATGTTGGTGAGAACCAATTATGGTATTGGTGAGAGCATTTCGAAAGACCGTGGTAAAACATGGTCAGAACTGGAACCAGGTGTGTTGGCCCATCCCAGCGCCAGGTTTTTTATCCGAAGATTGACTTCGGGAAGTTTGTTGCTGGTAAAGCACGGACCTTTGACCATAAAGACGGGAAGGTCACATTTAATGGCATTTTTATCCGACAATGATGGGAAAACCTGGTCCAGGGGATTATTGTTGGATGAAAGGCCAGGCATATCTTATCCAGATGGCCAGCAGGATAAAAATGGGGAAATATATATTATCTATGATTATGACAGGAGAGGGGAACAAAAAATCCTCTTGACCTCATTTCATGAAACTGATATTTGGCATAGCCATGCTGACCAGAAATTATTTGAGGTATTTCAAAACAGAAGAGTAATCAGCGAAAAGCAGAAATAAATTTTTCGGTGTTTTATAAGGCAGATCATTTAATTTAATCAACCCAGGATTCCCTATGAAATCATTTTTGAAAGTATCTATAATTTGTTTTTTCTTAATACCAAATCCCATTACGGGCTTGGGATTGATTGCCCAGGAATTTTTCACTCCCTGGAAAATGCATACTATTGATAATTCATCACTCGGTTCGGATGGCACAAAGTTAGCCGATGTAAACGGGAATGGTAAAATGGATATGGTAGTTGGTTGGGAAGAAGGGGGTATCACACGTCTATATTTTCATCCCGAGAATCCAGGTCAAGTCTGGGAATACATTGAAGTCCCATCCCCGGATGTAGAAGATGCTTTTGCGGTGGATTTAGATGGGGATGGCTTTAAGGATTTGGTGACTTTTTCTGAAGGGAAGCATCAACGCATTTCCGTCCATTGGGCTCCTTCCAATTGGGACCATTATTACCTATCTGAAAAATGGCTTACCGAGGATTTCCCTGAGACGGTCGGACGGACCAGATGGATGTTTGGGAAAGCGTTTGATATGGATGGAAAAAACGGTATTGATTTGATTGTGGGTTCAAAAGATCCTGATGGAACCATTGGTTGGTTGGAGTCTCCGCCAGCACCCAGAAATACTGCAGATTGGAAATACCATGAAATATCAAAAGCAGGTTGGATCATGTCTATCGAGCTTTGGGACATGAACTTAGATAGGCATGAGGATATTCTAATTACAGATAGAAAAGGTGACCTACGGGGATTAAGATGGTTGGAAAAGCCTGGAAAGGATAAATTGAGAAAGCCTTGGAATAATCATTTTATTGGATTGGAAAAAGGAGAACCCATGTTTTTGGGCCTATTGAAAACCGACCAAAACCGCCTTCCTGAAATAATTGTTCCGGATTTAACCCGTGGATGGCATCATTTTTACCAGCCAGACGGTACTTGGAATCAGGAGTTCATTCCCTTCCCAAAAGGAAGTGGGTCCAGAGGAAAGTCAGTAGTGGTCGGGGATATTGATCAGGATGGACAACAAGATTTGGCTGCCTCTTTTGAAGGTGCCCTGCAAAAGTCCGGAGTAGTGGCCGTTTTGGGATTTCAGGAAGAAAATCCGAGAACTATAGACATCAGTGGCCTCCCTGGAGTGAAATACGATTTCCTTTTGTTGATTGATATGGATGGAGATGGTGATCTGGATATATTAACTTCAGAGGAAACTTCTGAAGAGGGCACCAAAAGGGGATTGGGTGTTATTTGGTACGAGAATCCCTTAAAATAATCCCCTAATTTATATTTTTTATATTTTGGATAGGCCTTATTTTCGGAAGGAGGGTATAACAAGCAGAATATTCCGGTTAGTACAGGGGCGGCGATCTAAAAATTATGATTACTTTGACCCGGGAAAAATGAAATCTAAAATTAATTTAATAAATGTATAAAGAAGTTTATCTGGTAGCAAGTGGAGATCTAAGGTTGGCAGCCAATCAAACTTGTTGGAAGGCGCAGGAGGAAATGGAAAAATTGCTCATGCAAATATTGGGATCTTTGGGTGTGAAGGTGGTCCGAGGGCATGTCTATAATGAAGAAAAGGGCCACGGATTTATTGATTCACAGAAAATGGGAATGGAGGTATTTAAAAACCTGGATCCTGGTTTGCCTTTAATCGTTGCCGAGAGTGTGTGGCAATACTCCCATCATCTTTTGGCAGGCCTAACTACCCACAAAGCACCCATTTTGACCGTTGCAAACTGGAGTGGACAATGGCCGGGATTGGTGGGAATGTTGAACCTGAATGGCTCCTTAACAAAAGCAGGGGTCACCTATTCTACTTTATGGAGCAAGGGTTTTGATGATGATTTTTTCATAAACGGACTAAAGGAATGGCTTCATTCAGGAATAATTACCCATGATATGAGCCATTTGCAGGATTTTGACCGCTCCGAGATGGATTCAAAATCCCTGGAAACTGGTCTAAGTTTTGCCAGGGATTTTATTAAAAACAAGGCCATAATGGGCGTTTTTGATGAAGGGTGCATGGGGATGTTCAATGCCATCATACCGGATCACCTGTTGCACCCAACGGGTATCTTTAAGGAACGACTCAGTCAATCCACCTTATTTGCCAAAATGGGAATGGTGGGTGATGAGGAGGCCGGAGGGGTTTTGAACTGGCTTCAGGATAAAGGAATGAAATTCGAATGGGGAAGTGATCCGGAAAAAGAACTGACCAGGGATCAAACCCTGGAACAATGCAAAATGTACATTGCTGCCCTTCTATTGGCGGATGAATTTGGTTGTGATACCATAGGCATCCAATACCAACAGGGCTTGAAAGATTTGACGGTAGCCAGTGACCTTGCCGAAGGATTATTGAATAATTCGGAAAGACCCCCTGTTTATAACCAAAAAGGAAAATTACTATACGGGGCCAAAGCACTTCCCCATTTCAATGAAGTGGATGAATGTGCCGGGCTGGATAGCCTGGTCACCTACCGATTATGGGAAAAGTTGGGCATGGATGGGGCCAATACCCTTCATGATCTGCGTTGGGGAGAAAATTTTAGAATAGAAGAGAAGGATCATTTTGTTTGGGTTTTCCTAATTTCTGGAGCGGCACCACCGTCTCATTTTATTGATGGGTATAACGGGGCGAAAAGTGAAAGACAACCTCCCATGTATTTTCACCTGGGTGGGGGAAGTTTAAAAGGTGTTAGTAAACCGGGACATATAGTTTGGAGCCGTGTTTTCATTATGAACGACCGGTTACATTGTGACCTCGGGGTTGGGGAAGTGGTGGCCCTGCCACCGGAAGAGACCGAAAGAAGATGGCAAATGACTACCCCCCAATGGCCCATCATGCATGCGGTATTAGAAGGTGTGAACAGAGATCAAATGATGGGAAGGCATAAGGCCAATCATATCCAGGTGGTCTATGCTGACAATAAAGAAAAAGCATTGGAAGCCTGTAAAATCAAAGGGGCTGCCATGCATGGTTTAGGATTAAAAGTAGCTTTTGTTGGATTATGAAAAACAGGAATTTGATTGCCCTTATAGGGATTGTATTTATTTTTTCTTGTCTGATGGTCAGTTGTCAAGGAGAAAATTCAGGTGAAAAAGAGGTTGGTACTTCGGTGAATCCACCGAACGACATTACCGGGAATTTTTATCTTCCTCCTTTAGAAAAAGCAGGAAATGGTGCCCTGGTTCATGCGGAGCTGATCTATCCCCTGGAGAATAGACCCACACCTCAGGTTCATGCCTCTACCCTTGTTGAAACGCCTGAAGGATTGTTGGCCGCTTTTTTTGCCGGAACCCATGAAAGGAACCCGGATGTAGGTATTAGGGTCAGTCATTTGAAAGACGGGAAATGGAGCAGGCCTAAGGAAGTAGCCAACGGGGTAGAAAATGATACCTTAAGGTACCCCTGTTGGAATCCGGTTTTGTTTCAGCCCATGGAGGGCCCCTTAATGTTGTTTTATAAAGTGGGACCCAATCCCCGGGAATGGTGGGGGATGGTGATCACGTCCGAGGATAATGGGGAAACATGGACCAGCCCGGTCAAATTGGGTGAGGATCCTAAAATAGGACATTTATTAGGACCCGTTAAAAATAAACCCTTACAATTGGAAGATGGCACCATTATCAGCCCTTCTAGTGTAGAGTTAATTGAGGGAGAGGATACGCGATGGATGGTTCATTTTGAGATCAGTAAAGACAATGGGAAAAGTTGGCAAGTCATAGGTCCCATCAATGATGGAGAGGAGTTTGATGCCATACAACCCAGTATTCTGACCCATCCCAACGGGGATTTGCAAGTGCTTTGCAGAACCAGGCAGGATGTAATTGCAGAAAGTTGGTCTTCTGATAATGGTCTTACCTGGTCGGCCATGGAAGCCACTTCATTGCCCAATCCCAATTCGGGCACAGATGCCGTGACTTTGGCGGATGGCAGACACCTATTGGTGTATAATCACAGTACCAAGGAAGGGGAAGAACCAAAAGGCAGAAATATCCTTAATCTAGCCATCTCGGATGATGGTAAAAGCTGGTCCCCGGTAATGACATTGGAAAATGAACCCAATGATGCGGGATATTCTTATCCCGCGATTATTCAGGATGCTGATGGTATGGTCCATATTTCTTATACATACAACAGGGAAACAGTAAAATATGCTTTACTTGACCCGGATAAATTATAAAATTATTTTAATCCCTTTCCATTTCAATACCCTTTGACAGGGTAAGAAGGATGGGAAGACTAAATTTATTAAAAAACAGGATGAAAAATTTTCTTGCCTCTCCTTTGGAAGGCATTATAACACCCATGATTACTCCCTTATTGGATGACAATCATTTGGATTTTGAAGGGTTAAAAAAACTAACAAATCACCTTATTACAGGTGGAGTACATGGAATTTTTATTTTGGGCACCACGGGAGAATGCACCAATATATCTTATGCAGTTCGGTCCAGACTGATTCGGGAAACCTGCTTGAAAGTTGATGGGGCTGTCCCGGTATTGGTAGGGATTTCTGATACCTCCATGGAGGAGAGTATTTCTCTGGCAAAAATTGCCCATCAGGCCGGGGCCCAGGCAGTGGTGGCCGCTCCTCCTTATTATTTTGGTCTGGGAGAGGCAGAATTATTGGATTATTATAAAAAATTAGCGGAAGCCCTTCCTTTGCCGCTGTTTTTATACAATATGCCTTCCCACACCAAAACCATGCTTTCCCAAAAAGTCGTGGTGGAACTTTCCAAACATCCCAATATCATTGGATTGAAAGACAGTTCAGGTAATGCAGTTTATTTCAATTCCATGGTTTATGCTTTCAGGAATCAACCGGATTTTTCGCTTTTGGTAGGTCCGGAGGAAATGATGGTGGCAGCTGTTTTAATGGGTGGCCACGGGGGTGTGAGTGGGGGTTCGAATATGTTTCCGAAATTATATGTAGACCTGTACCAGGCCACCAGGTCCGGGGATCTTCAACAGATGGCCCAACTTCAGGAAATGGTAATGGAAATTTCGAGCGAGCTCTATGCTTTGGGCACTTATGGTTCCAGCTATTTAAAAGGGCTTAAAGCTGCGCTTTCCATTTTGGAAATATCGAACGGGTACCTCGCCACCCCCATGTCTGCATTTGAAGAGGAGATTTTGGTCCTTATAAGGGAAAAATTGACCAAGCTCCAAGCCTATCATAATTACCGGACGAAGTAAATCGCCTCGAATTTAAGGTGATGGATGAAAAAAAGTAAAAATTAAATAAGGAGAAAAAAATCAAATAAACGCCCAGCGGACTCATGCAATTACCTTTACTAGATTTAATTATATTTTTAGTTTACATGTCGGCCATCGTACTTTTTGGGGCTTCTTTTTATTTTAAAAAAAGAACTGCCAATGATTTTATTACAGGGGGGGGTAAGTTGCCATCATGGGCCATAGGTATGTCTATATTTGCTACTTTTGTAAGCAGCATTAGTTTTTTGGCTTTGCCAGGCAATGCATATCTTTCCAATTGGAATGGCTTTGTTTTCAGTTTATCGATTCCTTTTGCGGCTATTTTAGCCGTCAGGTTTTTTGTACCCTTGTATCGGGGCCTAAAAAGTGCTTCCGCCTATTATTATTTGGAAACCCGCTTTGGAAGTTGGGCTAGGACATATGCCTCCATTTGTTATTTGTTGACCCAGTTGGCACGCATGGGTGCCATTTTGTACTTGTTGGCCCTTCCCATGCATGCCCTATTTGGGTGGAGTATTCCATTGATCATCATTGTTACTGGGGTCAGTGTATTGATCTATGCCATATTGGGAGGATTTGAGGCGGTGATTTGGACAGATGCCATTCAAGGGATCATTCTTATTTCAGGGGCATTGGCCTGTGCCCTCATTATTTTATTTTCTATGCCTGAAGGTCCTGCTCAGGTTTTTACCATTGCTGCGTCCCATCAGAAATTCAGTTTGGGAAGTTTTGGTGCCAGCCTATCTGAAGCCACCTTTTGGGTCATTTTAGTGTACGGGCTTTTTATCAATTTGCAGAATTTTGGGGTGGATCAAAATTACGTTCAGCGGTATATGAGTGCTAAAACAGACCAAGAAGCTGTTAAATCCACTCTTTTGGGCAGCTTACTTTATGTCCCTGTTTCTCTGTTGTTCTTTTTTATCGGCACCGCTTTGTTTTCATATTACCAGGCCATGCCTGAGTTATTGCCTGAATCATTTTCGGGAATGGAAAATGCGGACAAAGTTTTCCCCTATTTTATTGTTAATGGACTTCCTGTAGGGTTTACGGGACTGTTGATTGCCTCCATTTTTGCAGCCGGAATGAGTAGTATTTCCACGAGCATTAACAGCTCCGCCACCATTATTTTAACAGATCATATAAAAAAATACATTGACCCGGAATTGAATGAAAGATCCGAAATGAGGGTATTGGTCATCGCTTCCTTAGTGATGGGGCTGTTGAGTATTGGTGTGGCCGTGGCCTTCAATGGGGTAGAAAGTGCTTTGGATGCATGGTGGGCACTATCGGCCATTTTTAGTGGCGGAATACTTGGCCTGTTTCTTTTAGGTTATATCGGAAAAAACATCAGGAAAAAATTTGCTGCAATCGGGGTTATCCTAGGTGTAATCATCATTGGATGGATGAGCCTGACGCCAGTGATTTTTGAGGAAGGTGCCACTTTCCGAAGCCCCTTTCATGCCAATCTTACCATCGTCTTTGGCACCTTGGTGATATTTTTCACCGGTTTTTTATTGTCTGCATTGGTCAACAGAAAATGACCGCTATTTTCTTATTCTACGAATTCTTTTTTCGGAAAAGACCTTGCTGAGTAAATCAGCATACTGATAATGATCAAAAGGACGAACAAAACAGCATATTCAAATTGGAGCCATATATCAGAGCGGGCTTTGATTCGGTAACTTAGATTTGTCAATTTTTCCCCTTCTCTCAGTTGGATCTTAGAAAGTTCTTTCAGGTCGTAAAACACCCTTTCAAAATCAGAATTAAAATTTTCGATGCTTGTTTTATAATTTTTTTCGGGCTCATTCAAGTTTGAAAAATAACTTTCAACTTCCAATTTATCCTTAATCAAGGATTTGAACTCCTTTAAATATTCGGACTCTTTTGGGGTTAGATTGGTTTTTTCAAAATCTGCAATGATATTCAATATCTGGTCATGGTAGGCCAGGACCTGATCTTTTACAGCAACATATTCTTCAAAAGATGCTGTATTGGCCACTAATAACTTCATGCGAAAAAGCAATTCGGTGATGTTGAAAATATAATCCTGAACGACTAATCTGTCCTCATAAACAGAAATAAATGAGGCTTCCAATTCATCCACGTTACTTTTATCCACAAGGCTTTTTGCGAATATCAAGAACAAAATCAGCGATAGGGCAATGGCGATTTTGATTCTAAAAGAAAGGAACTTGTTTCTTTTCATTTTGCTCTGGGATTATGTTAATTATCTTGCTTCAGTGTGAAGGACGGATAACAAATGGCCGTGAAATATTATTTTCTATTGGGTCATCGATGGTTTGAATAAAAAAAATATTTTTAAGAAAAACCTGCTTCTTTAAATAACTTTTCATGATAAAATTTACCTAAAATAAATTGTTTAACCAATTCTTTAATCACAAGTTAAGAAGATTATTTTAATCGTATTATGCTTTGGGCAGGGTAAATGTAAATTTACTGCCTTTTCCCAGTTCACTTTCCACATTTATTTCACCCTCATTTTTAAGGATGAAATCTTTGGTGAGCTGAAGCCCAAGTCCTGTCCCTTTTTCTCCCGCGGTACCATAGCGTTTCCTTTCTTCAATAATCGGTTTAAACAGATTGGAAAGAATATCGGGACCCATACCTACCCCGTTGTCTTCGACGGAAATCTCCCAGTATTTATCGCCTTTAAGTTGACTGTAAATATTGATTTGACCATTGACATTGGTAAACTTCAAAGAATTGTTGATGAGATTTCTTAGAATCAGATGTACATGCTCCCGGTCGGCCATGCAGTTGGTGTGAGGTAGTAGATGGTTGTTGATTTTTATTTTTTTTACTTCGGCTACAGGTTTGTATAAGTTCAGGTTTTCCTCCATGATCCGGTTGATTGAGACTTTCTCTATTTCCGTCATAATTCCTTTCATCTGACTTTTAGCCCATTGCAAAAGGTTAATCAAAGTGAAATGGACCTGCTCCACTTCATTTCTCAGTTGTTTGGATACCAATAAAAACTCTTCCTGACTTAAATTTTCATCTACCACATATTGCATTAATCCTTTTAGGCTGTTGATGGGACTTTTCAAATCATGGCCTACGATGCCGAAAAGCTTATCTTTGGTTTGGTTGACTTCAAATAGATCCTTGGCCACCTTTTCTGTTTCTTCTTTTTGGCGAAGGATTTCCTTGTTCAGTTTTTCCAGTTCATTTTTTTGTTTAGTGACCAATAATCTTGCTTTTCTTTGGGACTTTATGGAACGGATAGCGATAAAGAAGGCAACCAGAATCACCAATAAGAGTATGGTCATCCAGAACCGTATCATTTTCTCCATTTCCTGCTCCCTTTCCAGCTCCTGTTCTCTTTGGGCCTGTTTCAATTCAGCTTCCTTTTTATTAAATTCATATTTGGCTTCCATTTCCCTGATCTTATTTTCAGACTGTATATTTAGAATACTGTCTTCAAAGGATTTGTGTAGCTTGAAGTGATAAAGGGCAGAACCTGGATTTCCTTGTTCTTCATAAATTTTACTCAGGAGAAGATGGCTATTGCTGATATTTCGTTTAATCTTACTTTCAATGGAAATGTACAATCCCTCCTTCGATGAAGCCAGGGCTTTACCAAGGTTTCCAAGATTAAAATAGGACTCCCCCAAACCCAGGTAGTCATAGCCCATCCCCACTTTATCGCCCAGGTTTTTATCGATTTTAAGGGCAGCCTCAAAGTGGACAAGGGCTTCTTTATTTAATCCCCTTTCCAGCTGAATATCTCCGATATTATAATGACTAACCGAAATCAATTGCATATTGGACAGCTCCTCACCAATTTTGAGGGAAGAGTGGTAAGATTCCAATGCCTCCTGAAGCTTTCCTTGTTCTTTAAATACCAGGCCGATATTGCCCAAAGTGGAAGCCATTCCCATCTTGTCATTCCCCCTTTCTCTGATGGCCAGGACTTCGTGGTGGTAACTTAAGGCCCTTTCATAATCTTCTAAATCCGTAAATACCAGACCCAAATTATTCAATGTGCTGGATTTTTCTTTTTCAGGCAAATAGTTTTCCTTGATTTCCAAAGCTTTCAGGTAGTAATTTACTGCTTCGGATAATTTTCCCTGTTCGTAAAAATTAAGGCCTATGCTACTATAAATGTTACCCAAGCCCAACCAATAATTGATTGATTCCGCAATGGGCAGCCCATAATTAAAAAATTCCATCGCCCTTTCATAATCCCCCCGCAGGTTATAATAAGCTCCCATGTTCCGGTAGGCGTCTGCTTTCCCTTCCAGGTATTCGGAAATTTCACTGTATTTTAAGGCAAGTTTACCAAAGGCCAATGTAGAGTCAGGATTGATATTATAATACAATTCACCCAACCTGTTTAACAGGTCAATGTATGGAGCGTTATAATTAAAATTTTCCTGTCTTTCTAATTTTTTCAACTCCTTCTTAAGGCTGTCAATTTGAGAACTTTGTCCAAAGGTATTGGTATTTTCCAGGATCTGGAAAACAAATAAGGTAAGGAAGAAAAATTTATGGAAAGTCCAAGTCACCTTGAAGTTCTTTTTCGATTTTTTATTGGCCGGCAATGATTTTTTATTATACAAAAAAGGTACCATTAAATTGAAGTAAATATTCCTTCAGCAAATTTTTTCAAAATCAAGGATATTGTTTTAATAATTAATGCACTCACTTCAACCTTATAAATTAGTAAAAATTTTCAAAGGTTGAAAATATTCCGCCTAACATTTCCCTTATATTTTTTAGGCATGAACCCCTTGCTTTTTTTCCAAGCAAATTTCTGTAATTTATTCATATTAAATTAACTTCAGCACGTTTTTTAGCAATAAAAATAAAATTTCCGGGAGGTAAATCCCCTGCAATTTATTGTTTGGGATGAATAAAATTTACTGTTATTATAAAAAGGCGTTTAGGAAAATGGCTATTAAGGATTTAAAAACACATTTATTTTTAAAACACGAGGTTTTATCTGGAAAAAAACTAATTTTCATTTAAAAATACAAGGTACTCAGACACTGAAAAATAATTAGTTCAAAACTGGTTTCCCTTTTGAATCCATGGAATTTATAATTGAAACATTTTAAAAACCCATTTCGCAAGCTTAAAAATTATTTTTAGCTTTACTAACCAATAATGAATATGGATACTATGGAAAACATCAACCCCTCTGGAACCAAGGCCTGGACAAAATTATCACAATTGGCTAAAAAACCTCCGACGATAAAATCATTGTTTAAGGAACCCGATAGATTCCAAAAGTATCACATTCAGTTCAAGGATATTTTATTGGATTATTCCAAAAACAATATTGAGGAAGAAACCATGAATGCCTTGTTTCAATTGGCTGAAGAAACGGCCTTGAAACCTGCCATTGAAGCCATGTTTAAAGGCGACCTCATTAATGGCACAGAGAACAGGTCGGTACTCCATACTGCACTCCGAAACCGAACCAATCAACCTGTCTATGTGGATGGTAAGGATGTCATGAATGATATAAATGATGTCCTCGAAAAAATGAGGATTTTTTCGGATAAAGTGTCCAATGGGGTTTGGAAAGGCTATACGGGCAAACCGATTAAATCTTTGGTAAACATTGGTATTGGAGGCAGTGACCTTGGTCCCGTGATGGTCACTGAAGCATTGAAACCGTATCAAAACCCAAATATTTCTGTTTTTTTTGTATCGAATGTGGATGGTTCTCACATCAGTGAGGTCCTTAAAAAAGTAAATCCGGAGACCACGCTGTTTTTCATTGCTTCCAAAACTTTTACTACCCAGGAAACCATGACCAATGCCCATACGGCAAGAAATTGGTTTTTGGAAAATGCACATGATGAAGAGGAGGTAGCCAAACATTTTGTAGCCCTATCTACCAACGCCACTGCTGTTCGGGAATTTGGTATTGACCTGAACAATATGTTTGAGTTTTGGGATTGGGTAGGGGGCAGGTATTCTTTGTGGTGTGCTATCGGGCTAAGCATAGCCTGCACAATAGGTTTTGAAAACTTCCGGAAATTATTGGAAGGTGCCCATGAAATGGATAACCATTTTAGAAATGCCCCCTTCTCAGAAAATCTCCCGGTGATTATGGCCTTGATAGGCATTTGGAACACCAACTTCCTTGGAGCGACATCGGAAACCATCTTGCCCTATGATCAATACATGCACCGGTTTCCCGCCTATTTTCAACAGGGTAACATGGAAAGTAACGGTAAATGCATAGACAGAAACGGAAAAAGGGTAAAATACAGCACCGGGCCTGTGATTTGGGGAGAATCCGGTACAAACGGACAGCATGCTTTTTACCAACTGATTCACCAGGGTACCCAGATCATCCCCTGTGATTTTATTGCTCCCGCAGAAACCCATAATCCGGTGGGTGACCATCATCTGAAGCTTATGTCGAACTTTTTTGCCCAGACGGAGGCATTGATGAATGGTAAGGGCCTCGAGGAGGTGAAAGCTGAAATGGAAAACGAAGGCATATCTTCTGAAATCATCGATAAAATTGCTCCGCACAAGGTATTTGAAGGCAACCGCCCCACCAATTCCATATTGGTGAAAATAATAAACCCTGCGGTTTTGGGTGCCCTGATCGCTATGTATGAACATAAGATTTTTGTTCAGGGGGTAATCTGGAATATCTATAGTTTCGATCAATGGGGGGTAGAGTTGGGCAAGAAGCTGGCCAAATCCATTCTTCCTGAGCTGGAAAACACGGATAAAATTGAAAGCCATGATTCTTCGACCAACGGTCTCATCAATGCCTTTAAGGAATTTAGAGCACATAAAAGTTGAAAGAATTGTAGAAGAACCTATTCAATATACAGCTGAATTTATATCAAAAGGGATCAGGTGATTTTGTTTCCGCTGATGGCTTTTTGCCGTGTAGATTTGAACCGCTTACCTGGAGCTACCGAATAGGCCTTGTGCTTGGTTTTTCTCCCCTGTACCCGCTTTCTCCACATTTTAAAAAACTACCAGCAGTAAGGGTGGATGCCAAACGCATATTGGCCAAACACACCGTTCCAAACCGCTGGCCCTGATCAGGCCAGCAGGTTTATTTTTTCGGCAATGAAATGGATTTCTTCGGGTCTTAGTGAAGGGTTTAATGGAAGGCTTAAGGTTTCTTTGTGGATTTTTGTTGAATTGGGAAGGTCCAACATAGAGAACTTTACAAAGACGGGCTGATGGTGGGGTGCCGTGGGGTAATGAATTTGAGTTTGAATACCCTCCGCTTTCAGTTTATTGGAAAGCAGGTCCCGGTCCGGATTAAGAATGGTGAAAAGGTGCCAGATGTGAGAACGGGGATCTTTTTTTTCTGCTTTTGATGGCAATGTGATGGCTGGATGATGAATCCGATTGAGGTATATTTCGGCCAACTTCCTTCTTACACAATTATCCTGATCCAATCGTTTAAGTTTTAGCCGTAAAATGGCAGCCTGAATTTCGTCCATCCGGGAATTGACACCCTGGTAGATGTAGTGGTGTTTTCTGGAGGCACCATAATTGGCCATGGCCCTGATCAGGAGGTCCAGGTCTTTATTATTGGTGGTTACAGCCCCCGCATCTCCCAGAGCAGCAAGGTTTTTTCCCGGATAAAAACTGTGTGCAGCGGCATTTCCCAGCGAACCTGTTTTTTTACCCTGGTATTCACATCCGGCTGCCTGTGCATTGTCCTCAATGATTATCAGGTCATAAGTGCTGGCCAGCTGCCGGATTTCTTCACCATAGGCATTTCTTCCATAAAGGTGTACCAGCATAATGGCTTTGGTTTTGGCCGTGATTTTCTTTTCAATTTCTCCTAAAATCATATTGAAGGTAGGGATTTCAGGGTCCACGAAAACCGGTTCCAGGTCATTATTGACAACGGCAAGAAAAGAAGCAAAAAAAGTATTGGCAGGAACTATGATTTGGTCACCGTCTTGGAAATGTCCAAGGGATTTATAGGCCTTTATGATCAGGGTCAAAGCATCCAGGCCGTTTCCCAAAGAAATGCAATGTTTGGTTCCGATATAAGCCTTGTATTCCTCTTCAAATCCCGTAACCTCCTCTCCAAAAAGGTAAATTCCCGAATCAAGTACTTTGGCAATGGCCTGCTGAAGTGCTGGCCCAAAAGAATTGTTTATTTTCTTTAGGTCAAGGAATTTTATGATTTCCGGATTACACATTTCAAATTGCTATTGCAAAAATTTTAAAGGATCGAAATCACTAAATTTAAAGTCCATGAGTTAATTCTGATCAAATGGTCTTACCTATTGTACTTTTTGAGGGGATTTCCTTCAAAATTAAGAAAGTTTTTTTGGTGTTTGGTAAATATAAATCCATTATTGATCAAAAAACAAATTTGTCTGAAATGGTATTATTGATCGTGCTGATGGTATTGTTAGGGTGATTTAAATAGTAAATTAGGAGCTCATTAAATAATCGCATGCATAAATTCTTGATTTGGGCCCTATTGGGCATGATAACGGTCTCCTGTTCGTTGAACCGTATTAACAAGTTGGAAGATATTCCTTATATGGAGGAATGGTTTTTGGGAGAAATGCCCGAAAAACAGCTAAATGTTTTTGCTTCACGAAAAAAGGGAAAAGCAAAACCTGTGCTTTTATTTATTCATGGAGGCAGTTGGCGTTCAGGAAATAAGGACAGATATGGATTTTTTGGTAGGAGAATGGCCCGCCGAGGAGTGGTGACTGTGATTATGGATTATCCCTTGAGTCCTGAATACAAAGTACATGCCATGGCCAAGGCTTCAGCCAAAGCAGTAAACTGGATTACTGAAAATGTGTGCAGTGGTGCTTGCCCAGGATTTTGCAGGAAGTGATATGCTTTATCATATATTGGAAAATGAGGAAGGATGATTGATGAGGAAGAAGATGATATTATTGAAACTGGTTGATTGTGGTGTTTTCTTTTATTTGGTAAGGACATGCCACCAAGCTGATCCTGCCGGATTTGTCCACGCTAATTCCAGCTCCGGCCTTAAAATCTACCCCATCAGTAGTTTGAAAAACCTTGGAGTTTAATTTCCGAAGAGCCAAATTTTCAATTCCGGAAAGGTCAAACGTAAGTTCGAATAAGTCCGCAACCTGCCGATCTTGCTGGTCTTTGGCAAAACCCACCAAAAACAGGCCTCCTTCCCTGTCCGAAAACAGGTTGATATTCTGATAGGACAACCATTGGGGGTCTGACCAGTTTTCTTTGGGGAGGGATGAAGTAGAAATACTATTAATCAATTTAAAACTTCCTTTTTTCAAATTGAAAGCCTCCAAAGGACAGGAATAAAGATCAATGTCCCGGCTATCCCAATTGGCCACAGCCAATACCATGTTTTCTTTATAGGAAGTAATGCCTACGGCACCTGCTGTTACCCGCTCATATTCCCCTTCTCTTTGGATAGCATACAGGGGTTGGCTCCAGATATTTTCGTTTTGCGCCAGGTCATAAACCATCACTTTTGAAATGGTCCTTTGGATATTGTCCTCAATGCCGACGGCAAGGTAATGATCAAATACCTGGAAGCCCCCGGCATGCCTAAAGGGCTCCGGCATCAATTCAATTATATTCGCTGTCTGGTTATCCTTATTCAGTTTCACCTCAACCATGTAGCTTTTGATTTGAGAGCTTCCTGAAAGAAATAGCCTGTCTTCATATTTTTGAATTCCCTGAAGGTGACCGCCGTTTTGATCCAATGGAATATGGTTGGTAAATGTGGTTTCAAGGGGAGTTATTTCCAGTGCATTAAATGTTTGGGGAAAATCAGGGGTTTCAGTTCCCTGGACAGGAAAAAACCAATAAATGGATTTTGCCAAATACCAAAATGAATAGAACAGGGATAACATAAATAGGGCAGTTTATTTTTTTCACAATTTAGGTAATCCCAATTGAAGGAAAAAAAAAATAGAATCCAACTCCCTAAAACTTTGCGGATCTGATGGCGATCAGATCAATTGTAACATGGGAAAAAACCTAACAATGTGATAAGCCATGGTTTTAGCTGCCATGTTGGCATCCGGGCGTTTGATCTTTTGAGCCTTACGGCTCTCAACAACATGACGATCAATTTAGGAAGATTTATATATCAAGTGCCTATTTCAATAAGATAAATTTAAGTTGAGAAGGTAAATTTCAGAGTGAAGATTCACTATGTGTACCTATCCAACTATGTGGTTAAATATTAACAAATTGGATTCCTGGAATTGATTATCCACCTTCCTGTTAGTATTGACCTGTTTTAAACCCACCACAAAGGAGGATACATAGGAGGCCACATAGTTTTAAAATAACTGAATTAGACATCTGGTCAATAATTAGATCTAAGTCTAATAGGCCGAAGAGGTGGTCATGCCATCCGGCTATCGGACGGGGTGAATGGTCCGGCCAGGTCGGTGGTCGTGGTTCCCGGGGATACGGTTAGGAATGGGCGGAGCGTAACGAATTCCTCCGGTGGAGTAAATTTAGCGAGATGGATTACCTCAATGATTTTAAACCGCTTTAACTGTTTCAGATTTAAGGGCGGCTTCCGATAGGAGAAAGAGATTTTGAAGTAAGGAAAGAAGATTTATAGTGAGCTGTCTTTTTCATATCAACCCGGTCTTTTTAAGCAGGCTGATGATTTGATCTTTGGTCAGGTTGTCGAGCTGGCTTTTGTCGTAGATATACACCAGGTACACTTCCAGGTCATCGGTCACCAAGAAGGTGATCACCCTAGCCCCACCGGACTTTCCCTTGCCTTTTGACGAAATAGCCATACGGATTTTATAGAGGTTGTGGCCAAGGTTGGTTCCGGTGGTTGGGTTGTCCGTAAGTATATCAACGAGCTGTTCCAGGTCAGTTTTGAGGGAGGGGTGTTTTTTGGCCAGCTTTTTAAAAAGCTTTTTGAAATCAGGGGTCGGGATAACCCTATAGCTCATCGAGGAAGTCTTTGGCCGTTTGTTTGGGGAGCTTGCCTTCCTGCATGAGCTTTACTTGGTTAAGGCTACTTCCCAGATCTTTCAGGGCCTTTTCTTCCTCATCTTCAACCTTCACATAGTCCAAAGTCTTGATAAAATCCAGGAAGGTTTTGAATTTGCTGTCAGTGATAGTTAATGTAAGCTGTTTCATGAGTGCGCATACTTCAGTATGATGTTTTCTGAATTATAGTCAAATATAAGAACCTTTGGTGGTAGAAAAAAGTTGTGGGTATTCTATATTTTTCTCTTTAATGACGGAACCGAAGGAGGAAATTTGTCCACCAGGGCAAATCACTGAAATTAATCATTGACTATTTAAAGAGCATAAAAAAAGGCAAAATCCCGAAAATTATCAGAAGGAAACCAATTTGAAATGACAGGTATGATTTACGGTTTGCTGGTCGGAGATTTTCATTTTTAGGTGATAGAAAGCCTCCAGAAGTGCTGCGCTGTCAAACTCCCCGGCATCAATGGCCCTAAATCCGATCAATTCAATTAGCCTTCTTACCTTAAGTTTATTTTCATTGTCTTTCCCGCAATAATAGGTCTCCTGGATAATTCCCAGGGGATCAGAGCTGGGGTAATCTATTCCTAAATTGTTGAAAGCTTTGTAAACCAAATTATTTCCAATCAATTTTTTTATCGATGGGGTCTGACAGTTAAAACCCTCACCATATACCCCATTGGTGCAGTCAATGATGATTTTATCGGTCAATGAGGATTCAAGAAGTACCTGGCAGATCGTATTCAACTCCTTGTTTTCGCAACAAATCATGATCATATTGGATTTCATTACGGCTTCTTCGTAGGGAAATATTTTATCGGAAAATTTGTTGAAAATTTTCCATTCGATATCTATTATCTCGAATTTTTCCCTTACCCCAAAAATCACTTCAATACCTCTTGAAAAGTACTTGTTGCCTAAAGTTCTCGCCAGCTTTGTTTCTCCTAAAATTGCCACCTTCATCATACCCAAGTTCATAAAATCGTCCTACAAAAATTCTTACAAAAATTTAATTTATATTGAAAAGTAATGAATCGGTTTGTATTTATAAAATATTTTATTGAATAAATTTATTTTATAAAATAAGATACAATTTCATTATTTTATACATCAAAAATGATTGAACGAAATTCTGCCATGCCAAAACACAAAATGGCAGGTATCCAAAGGCCCATCAATTAAAATAAAACAATTTGAGGCAAATTAGAGTTGAAAATTCAATGTTATGGTTTAATGTTTGCTTATTTTTCTGTCTGATATCATTTAACCGAAAAAAAGAAGAAATGGAAAATTATAAAGTCGGCATTTTAGAAAAGAAAGAAGTTACCCATGATACCCATTCATTCCTTGTGGAAAAACCTAAGGGATATTCATTCATCCCCGGGCAGGCAACTGAAGTAAGCCTTTTGAAAGAAGGGTGGGAAGAAGAAAAAAGACCCTTCACCTTTACCAGCCTGCCTATGGATTTGCATTTGGAATTTATCATTAAATCTTATGACGATCATGAAGGAGTAACCAAGCAATTGGGAAATGCAGAAGTAGGCGATTCTCTGGAAATTGGAGATGCCTGGGGAGCCATTGAATACAAAGGAGAAGGCGTGTTTCTTGCTGGTGGAGCAGGGGTTACCCCTTTTATTTCCATTTTAAGGGATTTAAGGGAAAAAAACAAAATCGGGAATAACCAATTGGTGTTTGCCAATAAGACCAATGATGACATTATATTATTTGAAGAATTAAAAGCCATACTCGGTCATAAATTTCATAATATTATTGATGAGCAAAAAGATACGGCTTATGATAGGGGCAGAATAGACAAAGCGTATCTTAAGGATAAAATCAGTGATTTTAAAAATCAAAATTTTTATCTCTGCGGCCCAAAGGGCTTTATGACAGCAGTGGAAAGTGCATTAAAAGAATTGGGAGCTAATCCGGATTCACTGGTTTTTGAACAATAATCTTATGAAGAATGAGATTTACCTTAATAAAGGTAAATCTCATTCTTCATTTTATTCCTATTAGTTGAGTTGATCAATAACCCTCACCAGCTTTTCTTTTACTGCTTTTTAGCTTATCATCATCAATATCGAGATAAAATGGAACACCGTACCCATCAACACAAAGAGATGCCAGATGGCATGGGCAAAGCGCATTTTTTTATTGGTGTAAAAAATAATGCCAAAAGTGTAAGCAAGGCCTCCGGAAGCAATCAGACTGAGTACCGTAACACTGAGATGGCTTACCAGAGGTTGAATGAAAAAAATGGCCAACCAGCCCATACTCAGGTAAAGGATCAGGGACAATTTGGCAAAACGGTGGGTAAAGAAAATTTTAAAGACCACCCCAAGGATAGTCAACCCCCAGATCACAGCGAAATAGATCCAACCCATGAGGCCACCTAAACCGATTAAAAGGAAGGGGGTATAGGTTCCTGCAATCAGGAAATAAATGCTCACATGGTCAAAGGTCCGCAACATGGGTTTGATGGATTCCGATTGGATGGCATGGTAAAGTGTGGAAAAGGTATAAAGAAGTAGGATAGAACCCCCAAAAATACTACAACTGAAAATGTGTAAGGCTGTGCCATTCAATACAGAAAAGGTCACCAATAGGGAAATGGCAACTATACTGAATAAAATGCCAAATAGATGGGTAATGCTATTGGCAAATTCTTCTTGTTGGCTTTGTTTACGTTCTACTTTTCCAGGCATTTCACCCATTTACTTATTCATTATTTCCCAGATATCATTTAAGAACCAAAAGGAATTAAATGCTGGTCCGGGTTTTCACTAAAACTCAGAAGGACCATTTTTTTGGAAAGGACCAATCAAATGTACTTAGTTTTAGGGGTATTTCCATTTGGGTGAATAAATTCTCTTTCTCCAATTTACGATCCCTGTTGCGGTGAAGCAAAAATCTCATTCCAAAATAAATTTACAATCCTTCGGCCCTATGGCTAAAAGCCGTAAATTAGCGGCCTTAAAGTAATCAAGTTAAATAAGCGATGCCTTTTTGGAATGGAAGTAGCAGTAATTAAGTACAACGCCGGAAATGTAAAGTCGGTCTTATATGCGATGGAGAGGCTCGGTGCCAATGCGATCCTTACGGATGATTGGGAAACCATTAAAAAAGCAGATAAGGTGATTTTTCCAGGCCAAGGGGAAGCCAGTACCGCCATGGCCTATCTGAAAGAAAGGAACCTGGATCAACTCATCAAAGAACTTCAACAACCATTTTTCGGCATTTGTCTGGGATTGCAATTGCTTTGTGAACATTCTGAAGAATATGATACCTCTTGTCTCGGGGTATTTCCCATAAAGGTAAAGAAATTTCCACCAGAGGATAAAGTTCCCCATATTGGATGGAATAATCTTAAAAATCTGAAATCCCCCTTATTGAACGGACTGGATGAAAGTGCCTATTTGTATTTTGTGCACAGTTATTATGCGGAGGTAGATCCCTTATATACCATTGCCATCACCGACTATATCACAGAATTTTCGGCTTTGTTGCATAAGGATAATTATTATGCCATGCAAGCCCATCCCGAAAAAAGTAGTTTTCCGGGGGAAAAAATACTAACCAACTTTCTAAATTTATAATGGAAATCATTCCTGCAATAGATATCATCGATGGAAAATGTGTTCGCCTTACCCAGGGTGATTACAAACAAAAAAAAGAATATTCCAAAGACCCACTGGAAGTGGCCAAAAGGTTTGAGGATGCAGGAATCAACAGGTTACACCTTGTGGATTTGGATGGTGCAAAAGTGAAGCGTATCGTCAACCACGAGGTCTTGTCAAGAATTTGTAAATTCACCGATTTAAAGGTGGATTTTGGTGGGGGTGTCCAATCTGATGAAGACATTGAACTGGCATTCAGCTTGGGAGCGAGCCAGGTAACTGGTGGTAGTATTGCCGTAAAGAAACCTGAATTGTTTGCTTCCTGGTTAAATAAATACGGGGGAGGGAAGTTGATTCTGGGTGCAGATGCCAGAGACAGAAAAGTTGCCATTTCTGGCTGGCAGGAGTCGACAGCCATGGAGGTAATTGATTTTATCAAGGAATATAGAAAAAGAGGCGTCCAATATGTGATTTGTACGGATGTGGCCAAAGATGGCCTGCTGCAAGGTCCTTCTGTTAAGCTTTATGAGGAAATAATGGCCACCGTTTCAGGAATTAAACTGATAGCCAGTGGAGGTGTTTCTTCTTTGGAAGATCTGAAAGCTTTGGAAAGGGTGGGTGTACATGGAGCAATTGTTGGGAAGGCTTTTTATGAGGGGAGGATAAGTATAAAAGAATTGGCGGCTTTTACAGGATAAAAAGATGTTGACAAAAAGAATCATACCTTGCTTGGATATTAAGGATGGCCGTACGGTGAAGGGTGTAAATTTCATCGCCTTAAGAGATGCCGGCGATCCGGTGGAATTAAGTAAAATCTATGCCGACGAAGGGGCCGATGAATTGGTGTTTCTTGACATTACGGCTACAGTTGAAAAAAGGAAGACCCTGGTGGAATTGGTGACTCGGGTGGCTAAAACGGTCAATATTCCTTTTACTGTTGGAGGCGGTATTTCCACGGTTGAAGATGTAAAAGCCCTTTTAAATGCAGGCGCAGATAAAATCAGTGTTAATTCTGCGGCCGTAAAAAATCCCAAAATAGTGGAAAAAATGGCCAGGGAGTTTGGTAGCCAATGTATCGTAGTGGCAATAGATACTAAAAATAGGGATGGAATTGATTTTGTGCATACCCATGGAGGCCGTCAACCTACCCTTTTAAAAACGCAGGAATGGGCGAAGGAGGTTTGCGACCGGGGTGCAGGCGAAATATTGCTTACTTCCATGGATCATGATGGAGTGAAAAACGGTTTTGCCAATGAAATAACTGCTGAGATTTCAACGATTTTGAGCATACCGGTGATTGCATCTGGAGGAGCCGGGAACAGGCAACATTTTAAGGATGTTTTTACAGTAGGAAAAGCAGATGCAGCCCTGGCAGCCAGTATTTTTCATTTTAAAGAAATCCCAATTCCTATCTTGAAGAAATATTTGTACGAGGAGGGGGTAAGTATTCGGATTTAAGGGATTGCCAAATAGGCGATTGGGTTCTGAACAAAGTTAAAAAGTGACATGGATAATTTAAATATAGATTTTAAAAAAGGCAATGGTTTGGTTCCAGCAATCATTCAGGATGCCAATACCCGGGAAGTTTTAATGTTGGGATACATGAACCAGGAAGCCTTGGATAAAACCAAAGCCACAGGAAAGGTTACTTTTTTTAGCAGGAACAAACAGAGGCTGTGGACCAAGGGGGAGACCTCAGGTAATTTTTTAATGGTCCGTAAAATGGAGATTGATTGTGATCAGGACACATTGCTGATTTTGGTCAATCCGGTAGGTCCGGTTTGTCATAAAGGAGATGATACCTGTTTTGCCCAAGAAAACAACCGTAAGACCTTTTTTATAGATCAGCTAAGAAAAGTGATCAAAGACCGAAAAAATAATCCTTCAGAAAAATCCTATACGGCATCTCTTTTCGCATCAGGGATCAATAAGGTGGCCCAGAAAGTTGGGGAGGAGGCGGTGGAACTTGTGATTGAAGCCAAAGATGATCATAAAGAAATGTTCTTAGGCGAAGCAGCTGACCTGATGTTTCACTATTTGGTTCTATTGGAGGCTAAAGGATTTGAATTGGATGAAGTGATGGAAGTGTTGATAAAACGGCATCAAAAGTAATAAAATGGCCTATGGCTGATTTGGCCAAATTATTTGTTTATGGGACATTAAGGAGAGGATTTGGCCACCCGATGGCAGAATTATTGGACCAAAATGCCAGTTATTTGGGAAAGGGATTTTTCCAAGGGACCATGTTTGATTTGGGGCCTTACCCGGTTGCAGTGGCAGCGCCGTTTTCGGAACACAATGTGGTAGGGGATCTATATTTTTTAAAGCATCCAAAGAAAGTTTTAAGCATAATGGATGATTATGAAGGCGTAAATGAAGTGCTCGAAACCGGGGTCATTTTCAAAAGGAAAAAGGTTTATGTCTATTTAATGAATGGATCAAAACAAATGGCTTGGGCCTACCTGCATGAAGGATATACGGATCATCTGGCTCCTATTTTGAATGGAGACTATTTGGAATTTGTGAAGAAAAGAATCTAAAGTTCGGCGGCTTCTTTATTTTTATTTAAAAAATAATTTATTTTATTTATATTGTACTGTTAATAAGCAGTTTATCCCATTTTTAATTTTATCCTAAGTATTATGAAAATCTTAAAAATTGCAGTGGTTGTTATCCTGATTTTGGTGGCCATTCCCTTTATGGTGGCCTTGTTTATCCCGAAAGATTATGCTGTGGAGAGGGAGGTGATCATTGATAAGCCGCATTCGGAGGTTTACGGTTATACCAAATATTTAAAAAACCAGGATAATTTCAGTAAATGGGCTTTAATGGATCCTCAGATGAAGAAAAACTATTCCGGGACGGATGGAGAGGTGGGTTTTGTGGCAGGATGGGAAAGTGAAAATCCTGATGTTGGTATCGGGGAGCAAGAAATTACCCGAATAGAGGAGGGAAAGCGAATTGAATATGAATTGCGTTTTAAAGAGCCCTTTGAAGCTTCAGACATGGCCTATATGGAATTTGAGGCCCTGAATGATTCACAAACCAAGGTGATTTGGGGTTTTGACGGCCACATGGATTACCCCATGAATGCCATGTTGCTGATGATGGACATGGAATCGATGATTGGAAACGATTTTGAGCAGGGTCTTCAAACGCTTAAGGAAATTTTGGAAGATTAGTCCCACTTTTTTGTATGTCGGTAGATGTCAATTTAAGTTGATCACCATATAATTTTACCAGGGTATCAAACTGATCCCGTGCCAAACAAAAATCAATGTCTTTTTCAAGTTGATGATTTTGTAAACGCTTTGCATGAGACGCTTTTTTCAAAAACGAAAGTAAATTATTTTCAGCTGTTTGGTATAATGTTTCCATGGCCAGGGTGGCATCGCAATCATGATGGAAATTTAAGCCCAAAGAAAGTGCCCCTGCAAACAAAGCGTCTTCAATATTATACTTTCCTTTCCACCCGGCACAAAGAATCAAAACATCGTTTTCCCGTGATTTGATATATTTGGCTGTGGTGCTGAGATTCAGAAATGAACCAATCAAAACTTCATTGGCAGCTGCTTTGGCAAGTACAATGGCTTTGGTGCCGTTGGTCGTAGTCATGGCAATTTTACAACCCTGGTATTTCCCATTCAAATACGATAAGGGAGAATTACCCAAATCAAATCCATCTGCTTTTTTTCCATTTCTTTCACCTGCAATTAACCAACCCTTGTTCTTAAATGACCGACAAATTTCAAGGTCCTCTACGGGCATGATGCTTTCAACACCGGAAGACAGGGCGGTGACCATGGTGGAACTGGCCCTGAAAATATCGACGATGACCACCGTTTTATCCTTCAAATCATATAAATGGATCAGTTCGGGGCTGATGCATGTTTCAAGTATTCTCATTTTTTCAACAATGGCAATTTTTCGACTTTGGCTTTTATCTTTTTGTTCCTCACTACAATGGCAATTTCTGTTCCCGGCCTGGAAAATTCTTTATCCACATAGCCCAGGCCAATTCCTATCACCATGCTTGGAGAAAGACTACCTGAGGTGACCTCTCCAATAAGGGCCCCCTGCCCGTTTTCAATAGGGTAATGTGCTCTTGGAATACCTTTTTCCAAAACCTTAAAACCTACTAATTTTTTGGATACCCCTTCGGACTTCTGTCTTTGGAGTTCCTGTTTATTAATAAATTCTTTATTGAATTTGGTAATCCAACCCAGGCCTGCTTCAATTGGGGAGGTTTCATCATTGATATCATTGCCATAAAGACAATACCCCATTTCCAGGCGAAGGGTGTCTCTGGCACCCAGTCCAATTGGGCGGATGCCGAATTTTTTTCCTGCTTCAAATAGGGCGTCCCAGACATTTTTAACGGCTTCGTTTTTAACGTATAGCTCAAAGCCTCCTGCCCCGGTATAGCCGGTGGCCGAAATAATCACATTTTTCACGCCTGCAAAAATGTCTTTCTTGAAATGGTAAAATGGAATAGTATTTAGATCCGTGGGTGTTAGAGATTGCAGGGCCAGGGTGGCCAAAGGGCCCTGAACGGCCAATAAAGAAGTATTATCAGAAATGTTTTCCAATTTTGCCCCAAAAGGATTGTGTTGGTTGATCCAATTCCAATCTTTTTCAATGTTGGATGCATTGACCACCAACATGTATTCTTCCTCTGCCAATTTATAGACAAGCAAATCATCCACAATACCTCCTTTTTCATTGGGAAGATAGGAATATTGGGCTTGCCCTATGGAAAGTATTGCCGCATCATTGGCACTTACCTTTTGAATTAATGCTAAAGCATTTGGTCCTTTGACCAGAAATTCCCCCATATGGGAAACATCAAAAACCCCCACTTTTTCCCGGACAGTATGGTGTTCTTCCAGTTCAGAGGAATACCTTACGGGCATTAGGTAGCCTGCGAACGGAATCAACTTTGCACCCAAGGCTTCGTGGGTGGAATGAAGCGCAACTTTTTTTATGGAATCGTGCATAAAAGTTTCTTTTTTTTAAAAGCCTAAAGTTAATCATTGCCTTTTAATTTTGGGGAAGGTGGACAAAAAAAGACCATTCAAAGTAGGAATGGTCTTTTTTTAGCAGTCAGGCATATGTTTATCCTCCGTATCCCGGATTTTGTTCCAGTTCAGGATTGGCATCCATTTCTCTTTGAGGAATGGGCATTACCATCTTTGGGTCGTCAAAATTATATTGGCGGTTAAAGTCATTGTGGTCCTGAATGGATCCCCTGGTCCTTTTGACATCATGGATAAAGTGACCTTCGTGAGCCAATTCGAGCTTTCTTTCCAATAGGATTTCCTCTAAAGTCAGTGATGTTTTCGGGGGTAGCTCCACCCTTTCTCTGATTAAGTTAATGTCTTCCAAAGGGGTGGCTCCAATATTGGTTGCTTCCCTGAAGTTGGCTTCTGCACGAGTAAGGTACATTTCAGCAAGACGTATTACTTTTACATTCATAAATTGTTCTCTCCATTTATCCGTCCTCATATCTCCGGCCCTTACCACGAATTGCTCAAGGCGTTCATCACCAGTCTCATACTGATCCATATGGCTATCAAGGATGGTAACATCCCCATCCCTTCCACCAAATTCCCGTGTCGAATAAAAAAGATGCATATTGTTTTCAGGATCCTGAGCATTTACCTGGATTGTAAATAAATCTTCCTGGGTATCTGTACCATTGTTAAAGGCATTCATATAATCCTCGATCAGTCCTTTTCCGTTTGAAGTGGATACTTCAATGGCCCGGTTGGCGGCATCCCTAGCCGCTGCAAAACTCTCCATTTGGAGATAAACTCTGGAAAGCATGGCTGCAGCAACGTAGTTCCGGGCAAAGAATTCATTACTTTCAGGAAGAAGGGATTCTGCTTCTGTCAAATCTTCCACCACTTGCTGATAAACCTCATCTACGGAATTACGGGAAACATAATTTTTCTCGCTTAATGCCCCTGTTGGGGTCAATACCAATGGCACACCCAAAGTGGAGCTGGTATTACCTGCCACATAGGGTAAGGCAAAAAACCTGATCAGTTCAAAATAAACCGAGCCTCGGATAAATAATGCTTCCCCTCTAACCCGGTTTCTGTCTTCTTCATTCACAACATCTATAGCATCAAGTACATTATTGCAGATATTGATGGTGCTATAAGCCCTTAGCCATGTTGTCGTTACAAAGGAATTGTTGGTGATGATGGATTTATTATACACCTCTCTGGGCTGGTTGAAAGTACCTTCCCAGCGAATTTCATTATTGGCACTTAACATTTCTGCCATGAGGGGCAGTCGCCCTCCCCACAGACTTTCATTTCTTAAATTGGCGTATGCGCCGATCAGCACCGTCTTGACATTGGCATCCGAATTCAATGCAATTTCCTGCTCCACACTTTGGGCGGGTATCAGGTAGAGCTGGTCATCGCAGGATGAGAAGCTCCACAACAAGGCCCCCAAAATAATGGTTAGGTATCTATTTTGATTTTTCATTTTTGGTTTCTTTAAAATCCTACATTTAGCCCTAGTGAAAACGTTTTTGCTTGCGGGGCAGAATAAAAATCATTCCCCTGGAAGACGTTGGAGTTGGAACGGGTGTCTCCCAGATAATCGGCATTCACTTCTGGATCCCATCCAAGGTAATCCGTAAAAGTGAGCAAATTTTGAGCCATCAAGTAAATCCTGGCACTGCTCAAACTCATCCTTTCCAATAAGCTGGAGGGCAGGTTAAATCCCAGGGAAAGTGTCTTCAACCTTACATAACTCCCGTCGGAAATGTACCTACTGGATGCATTGCAGCCATTACATTTTTGGAGTCTTGCCTGAGGGATATTGGTTTCATCACCGGGATTTTGCCATCTGTTGAATTGTAAGCGGGTGGAGTTGTCAAACCAAGAACCATTGGCTGCGTAATAACCACCTCCCCCTTCGTAAATATCATTCCCAAATACACCTTGAAACAGGAATGTAAGGTCCAGGTTTTTGAAGGTAATGGTATTGTTAATCCCTGCAAAATAATCCGGATTGGGATCGCCTACCACCATTCTTTCAGCTTCGTTTAAATCTTTGGTGGTTTCGGTTTTGTCTTCATTGCTGTAATACAATGCGTCACCATTACTGGGATCTACCCCTGCATATTCAGGTCCATAAAAAACCCCGATTGACTCCCCAATGAATATTCCGTTTAGAAATCGGGAGTTTGATGGGGGGATGGAGGTTTGATCATCAGCCAAATCCCTTACCCTATTGATGTTCCTGGCAAAATTGAAGGAAGTATTCCAACTGAATTTCTGATTGGCATAATTGGCCGAATTCAATACAATTTCAAAACCATAGTTTTGCATTTCGCCGACATTTTGCCTTATGTTTTCAAAACCGGTAGTACCTGGGATGGGAACAAGGAGCAACAAGTCCGATGTATATTTGTCATAATAATCCAATTCACCGGTGATCCTGTCATTGAACAAACCGAATTCGATGCCGATATCAAATTGTGCGGTGGTTTCCCAGGTTAATTCCGGATTGGAAATCTGGGTGGGCTCCAATCCGGGTCGCAAACCATAGGCTACGGGATCATACAATCCCAAATGGTCAAAGTCTCCGATTTCTGCATTTCCGGTCAGTCCGTATGAAGTCCTTAGTTTTAAGAGGCTCAGCGTTTCATTTCCATTGAGAAAATCTTCCTCAGAAACAATCCAACCTACCGACCCCGCAGGAAAAAAACCGTATTTGTTTTCCGGACCGAATCTGGAAGAAGCATCATACCTTGCACTTAAAGTCATCAAGAATTTGTTATTAAATTTGTAATTCAGCCTAGAGAAATAAGACAAAAAGGTATGGTTGGTAAACTCCGAAGTCCCTTCGATAATTTCAGCTGCTGATGCCAGGGTTTTCAAATCATCCAATGGAAATTTCTGACCATCTACGCGGGTATTATGGTCATCAGTACGTTGAAATGACATTCCTCCTACAACCTCCAAGTCATGAATTTCTGCAAATGTTTTGGAATAAGTAAAATAATTGTTTGTGTTATAATTGAAAATTCTGTAATAACGTGAAGTACCATAACCATTTATTCCAAAGCCGGTGACCGTCCTGGAGCCAAAAAATCTTTCATCACTTTGGTTAATAATGTCCACGGCAAACTCCGATCTAAATCGTAGGTTTTCCGAAAAATGATATTCGCCAAAGATATTGTTGATGTTTCTGAAACTGGTGGAAAGCCATTCTGCATTTTCAGAATCGATCAAGTTGTTGTAATAGGTGGCAGTGGGTGTGTCATACAATATACCTTCCTCATCCCTTATGGGGGTAATAGGGGCCAATGCGACCAATTGAATGGGATTGTTGAATTGGCTATCTTCTGGAAGTCTGGTGGACTCTGTTCTGGCAAGACTGAAATTCGCTCCAATAATAAAATTATCAGAGATATTATGGTCTAGATTTAACCTACCTGAAATCCGCTCAAATTGGTTGCGGATCATGATACCATCTTGCTTATCATAAGCGGAAGAAAAGTAAAACCTGGTCTTTTCATCACCACCACTGGCAGAAAAATTAACATTGGTCACCCCGGCACCCGGATTGAAAGCCTGCTCCTGCCAGTCCGTATCCACATTACCTTCTCTCCAATCGGTATGACCAGAATGCCTATCGAGCCTGTTTTCCACAAGCTCAAGACGAGAATCTTTGTATTCCTCAGGATTGTTGATCGGATCTATCCCGTTTATTAAATCAGCATTATATCCGGATTCCCGCATTAATTCAACAAACTGGGCTGCATTTAAAAATTCTTTTTTTCGGGTGGGGCTGCTAATCCCACGCTGAATTCCAATGTTAAACCTGGATTTACCTGAGGTACCGGTTTTGGTGGTGATCAATACCACCCCATTGGACGCCCTGGCCCCATAAATGGCTGCAGCAGAGGCATCTTTCAGGACCTCAAATGATTCAATGTCGTTAAAGTTGATATCGGCCAATGGATTGGTTTTTCCAATGGTAGTGCCAGAAAATACCGGCATGCCATCAATGACATAAAGTGGATCATTGCCCCCAGAAATAGAAGTACTGCCCCTCACCCTTATTTTTACACCTTCACCCACCTTTCCGCTGGAGGATTCCACAAAAACACCAGCCATACGGCCTTGAAGTGCCTCTTGGAAGGTCGGTACAGGTATATTGGCAATTTCTGAGCCCTTTAATGAGGCGATATTGCCGGTAAGGTCACCTCTGGTGACACTGCCATAGCCCACTACGACCACCTCGCCTAATGTTTTTTCATCTGCCTCTAGGGCCACATCAATAATATCCTGGTTTTCCACGGGAATTTCCCGGGTGAGAAATCCTATATAGGAAAAAACCAGGGTTTCCTCCGGGCTGGAGGTTAGGGAATATCTCCCATCAATATCTGTTACAGTACCCCGGTTGGTACCTTTGATCCTGACATTAACTCCGGGAAGGGTCATCTCATCTTCAGCGGCAATGACAGTACCTGTGACGGTCTTATTTTGCGCCCATGAAACTGAATTGGTTGCCAACAGTATCATTAAGGCAATGAGTACATTTTTTTTCATAGGAAGTGATTAGGTTAAATAACAAATTGTTGTAATGTAAAGATTATTTTTGGGCTGTGTGAATTAAAGCTGGCTGTTAAATCAGAGGCACATGTTTTGGGTAATTGCTCCTCTAAAGTGGCTAAAATTAAACAAATTAACCAAATTTTTAAATTATTAGCATAATTATTTGTGTCTCAGCCTAATATTTCTGGTTGCTTCTCAAAATGTGACCAGGTTTTTAAACCCTTGGTCATATTAAATAGAAAAATAAGATGCTAAAGGCAATCAGAAACGGTATTTTGCGCCAACCAAAATATACCTGCTTTCTCTTTTGGCATAGAACGATTGGGAAAAAGAATTGGTTAGGCTATTTCCGGCAAACCTTCTTGTACAGGTGTTTGAATTTCATGGGAGATATTCTCCGAAAATTCTTTGACAATTCTGAAATCATGTAAAAGTTGAAGAGACATTTTGTGCAGGAAATCATTCAGTTTGATGAATTCATCCGTTTTGGTCGGCCCAAATTTAAGGGGAGTGTTTTTCTTAAAGGAAAAAGCCCGGATTTGGTCCAAACTCTGATGAAAGGGACGGAGAATTTTTTTGGAAATAATCCTGCTGGTAATTGTAATAAAAACCAATATTAAAACAAAAATGGCCACCATGGTCTGAACCACCGTTTCGGTGATATCACTGGATTCAATCATGATATTATAAGTAGACATGTAAAAATGTTTTCCATTGATTAAATAGGATCTCCCCGCCTTTACCTGTCTTTCCACCTGTTCCAATGGTTCGTGCCAGGCCAAGGTGAGCTCAACATTTTATCCTGGGCATCAAAAGAACTATTACAGGATTCGCAAATGATGCCCTCTTCCTTTAAGTAATCCCTGATGCTATCTGCCAGTTCCTCCTGGTCTTCTATGAGAAGGATCTTCATGGTATAAAGTAAAAGTGTGTTTTTGAAGAAAACCTGAAGTCGATAAGGAGAGTTCCGCCTGAAATGGGAGGAGTAAAAAATAAAAAACACCCTGCATGATCATTATCAATGTTCATGCAGGGTGAAAAATTAATGATTTAAAAGGGCTTAGATGGAAAACGATTCTCCACAACCACAAGTCCTGGAAGCGTTGGGATTGACGAATTGAAACCCTTTGCCATTAAGGCCATCGCTGAATTCCAGGGTTGTACCTGCAAGGTAAAGCAAGCTTTTTCGATCCACAATGATTTTAACCCCATTGTCCTCAAAAACATGGTCTGTTTCACTGGTATTGCCGTCAAATCCCAATTCGTACATCAGTCCTGAGCAGCCTCCACCTTTTACAGAAACCCTAATATTTTCCGCTTCTTTTCTGTTTTCCTCTTTTTTTAATTCAAGGATACGATCCTTGGCCTTCTCTGAAACGATGATCATATCTTTTCAAATTTAAATGATGTAAGCTGATTCTATAACCCATCAACCCTGAAGGTTGATAATTAATTCCATTATCTTTATTAGATGGTTTTAC
>JBBDSB010000246.1:0-1351 GCA_040905205.1 Cyclobacteriaceae bacterium | reverse complement strand
TTGCCGGATTCCAGGTCGACCGATGAATTACTTCCTGAAGTGTCATCCCCATATTGAGAAATTTAGACATCAAATTAGACATATCTTTCATTCCACTATTCATACTATAAATATGCAAATCCGAGCTTATAGCATCAGGTTTGAAGCCCTGTTCAATTGCAGGTTGAACCTGCCGGAACGACAGGGCACCACCTCCATGACCTACATCAAAATTTATTCCCCTTTCTTGTGCTTCAAAAATAAAAGGTTTGACCTTAAAATCTTCATCCACAACCGCTTCCCTACCGCTGGTTTGATAGGAGTAGGTATGGGTAAAAATATCTCCCGGCCGCAGATGATTCATAAACAGTTCTTCAATGGAATTGGGTGGATTAGGTGGGATAGTTCCCCCAAAATCGACCATTACAGGGACATTGGCAAGCTCTCCAGCTTCCACAGCTATATCCACTTGCGTAAAATCTCCCCAATAATGGGGCGCCTTAATTCCGACAATAATTTTCGGATATAGACGATTAATCATATATGCCGTCATAACGGGATTCATGTCCGCAAGATTTTGCTCCTCATATCTCCCGACCATTCCTTCGCCAACAATATTTAAAAAAGCAAGAATTCTGGTTTGAGATCTGTCTATGGCATTTTGTTTAAAATGCCTGAAATTTTTCCACCCGGACGAACCTGCATCGACAACAGTAGTGACCCCGGCGCGAAAAGAAAATGCATCAGCCGGCAGACTTACATAACTATCTGCCTGCAAATTATCAGTTGTACCATAGTAAACATGGGTATGCAAATCAATGACACCTGGTGTTACATATAATCCAGTGACATCGATTACCTGCTCAACACTGTCAATTGGTATATTTACTGAGACCTCTACAATTTTATTCTCAGAGATTGCCACATCCATCAGCTCATCAATATTATTCGCCGGATCAATTACATGCCCCCCTTTTAACAGGATATCAATTTGTTGACCATATAATATTTGTTGTGAACCAAAATTAATACTAAGAATTAAACCAGTGTAAAATAATAACTTATTTATTTTTAAATAGTTTACATTCATAAAATTTCCTTTTAAGGTTTTCATTATATTAATTGAGCTTTCGTTTGGCAATGCTCCATAATGATTCGATTCCATTTACTATTACTGGAACAATTTTCAATTACTTCATGCCCATCTTGTTTACTACCTTTAAGAATGCAAAAAAATGCTATGGTTCAATTGTTGATCTTAATTATTCTAATAAAAAATTTATGGGAAACACATATAAATATATTAGGCTTATCAAAAAATTCGGCTAGTGGCATCCTAGTCCATAAATTTTACTACTTCATTTACAATTAG
>JBBDSB010000245.1:0-1352 GCA_040905205.1 Cyclobacteriaceae bacterium | reverse complement strand
TATTTTTTCAGTCCCATTACCAGTACGGCTACCCGGGCCATGATTGGAGGTATGGTGGGCAATAACAGTTGTGGAACCACCTCCATTGTTTATGGCAGTACACGGGAGCACACTTTAGAATTAAAGGTTTTATTAAGTGATGGCAGTGAAGTGGTATTTAAGGCCTTATCACCCCAGGACTTTGAAATGAAATGTAAACAGCAGGACATAGAAGGTGGACTGTACAGGCAAATCAGGGATGAATTAAGCCAACCTGAGATCCGGGAAAATATCAGGCGACATTTCCCAAAAGCCAGTATCCACCGGAGAAACACCGGTTATGCGGTGGATTATTTATTGGAATCAGAGATTTTTTCTGATTCCAAGACCCCATTTGATTTCTGTAAATTGCTTTGTGGTTCGGAAGGCACGCTGGCCATTACCACCGAAATCAAAATTCATTTGGATCCATTGCCAGATCCTTTTGATATCGTGGTGGCAGCCCATTTTGTAAGTATTCATGAAAGCATGAAAGCGGCACAAGTGGCCATGAAGAATAGTCCTACAGCAGTGGAGTTGATGGATAAAACCATATTGGATTGCACCAAAGAAAATGTGGAACAAAGCAAAAACAGGGATTTTGTGGAGGGTGACCCTAAAGCCATATTGATGGTGGAGTTCAGGGCAAAAACCATAGAGGAAGCAAAAGCCCAGGGCTTGGCCTTTGTGAATGCCTTAAAAAAATCAGGATTGGGCTATGCCTATCCGGTAATAGGTCCTGAAAGGACCAGCAGTGCATGGGAATTGAGAAGTGCCGGATTGGGGCTGTTGGCCAATATCCCAGGAGATAAAAAAGCAGTGGCTTGTATTGAGGATACGGCCGTGGATATTGATGACCTGGCCAATTACATCGATGAGTTTGGCGAAATCATTAAAGGGTATGGCCAGGAGCCGGTTTATTATGCGCATGCAGGAGCCGGAGAAATTCATCTTAGACCCATTTTGGACTTGAAGAAATCCAAGGATGTGGAAGAATTTTTCCAGATCAGCGAGGCCAGTGCCAAACTGGTAAAAAAATACCAGGGCTCACTCAGTGGTGAACATGGGGATGGCAGGGTAAGGGCTGCTTTTATTCCTATGATGGTGGGAAAAGAGAATTACGATCTCTTCAAACGGCTGAAAGCAAAATGGGATCCAAAGGGGATATTCAATCCCGGAAAGATTGTGGATGCCCCGCCGATGAACACCTCCCTAAGATATGAACCGGATAGTATTACACCTGAACATGCGACGAAGTTTGATTTCAGCCATGTGGGGGGCATCTTACGGATGGCTGAAAAATGCAATGGGTCCGGAGATTGCAGAAAACTGCC
>JBBDSB010000244.1:8056-43571 GCA_040905205.1 Cyclobacteriaceae bacterium | reverse complement strand
GGACATTTTCTAAAATATATGAGCCGATTTTAAATAAGTATTTTATAAAATTGGCTGGTTAGGCCCTTTAAAAAGCCCCAAGCCACTTGGGGCTTTTTTTTACTTAAAATTATGGTATCCTTTCCTTTTTTAAGAAACCCCATTTTGTCAAAAAGCAATTTTTTGATGTATTTCTACATAAAATTGGCTAATTTTATTCCCTAAAACAAAAAGTGAATTATGGCAAAGAAAAGTTCAGGATTTGAGGATATTGAAAAAACGCTTCAGGAAATCGGAAGTAAAATAGAAACTTTAATTGAAAAAGGCACAAAAGCCACTGGGAAGGCCAGTGAAGAAATTGAAAAAAAAATCCAGGAGCTAAAAAAGAACAAAGAAAAATTAGAAAGAGAGCTGAAAGCAAAAAAATCCCAGTTTGATAAAAAATACAAAGGGAAAAAGAAAAACATCCAACCAAAGCTTAAGGTTACATTGGAACATTTTAAAAATGGATTCAAGTCCCTACTGGATGTCATCAATGAACTTTTCAAAAAATAAACGCCCTAAACACCCTTATCACTACCGTCATCAATCTTTAAAGCGATTTCCTCCTCTTATCATAATGGTTTGGTTCAAAACCCTTAAGCATATCCTTTTGGAAGAAAGAATGGTTTGATTCAATTATCTTCCCCAAAAACACATGTTTTTTTGAAATACTGATCAGCAAGCGTAATTTTACACCATGAATTATCTTTCAATAGAAAACCTTAGTAAGGCCTTTGGTGAAAGGGCTTTATTTAAAAATATATCCTTTGGCATAGATCAGGGTCAAAAAACCGCCTTGGTGGGCATTAATGGTGCAGGCAAATCCACACTGATGAAAATCATTATGGGTGAAGAAATTGCCGATGAAGGAAAGGTGGCCATAAATCAACAGATCAAGATCGCCTATGTACACCAAAACCCTGTTTTTGATGGTGAATTGACTATTAATCAAACCATCTTTGATGATCCCAACAATGAGGTACTCCAATTAATTCAGGAATACCAAAAAGCCATGTCTGCTTCTCATAAGGAAATAGATGATGGAAGCCGACTACAATCCATTTTCGAAAAAATGGACCGCCTTCAGGCCTGGGATTTCGAATACCAAATCAATGAGGTGCTGGGTAAGCTCGGCCTGTTCGACACAGAAATAAAAGTGGGTGCATTAAGTGGCGGACAAAGGAAAAGAGTTGCCTTGGCCAAAGCCATCTTAAATTATCCCGATTTATTGCTTCTGGATGAACCTACCAACCATCTTGATTTGGAAACCATTGAATGGCTGGAAGAATACCTTTCAAAAGCTAACCTTGCCCTATTAATGGTCACCCATGATCGTTATTTTCTTGACAGGGTCACCAATCATATTCTGGAATTGGATCAAGGAAGCCTCTACCGCTATGGGGGAAACTACGGTTATTTTCTTGAAAAAAAGGCGGATAGAAGAGCAGTTGAAGCTACAGAACAGGAAAAAGCAAAAAGCTTGTACAAAAAAGAATTGGATTGGATCAGGCGCCAACCAAAGGCGCGAGGTACCAAAGCCAAATACCGGATTGATGCCTTTGAAGAAACCAAAGAAAAAGCTTTTCAGAAGAAGGATGAACGTGACATTTCCCTGGAAGTGACCAGCCAAAGGCTGGGGAAAAAAATAATTGAGATTCAGGACCTCCACAAATCCTATGATGACCTGAATCTGATTAATGACTTCAGTTACACTTTTAAGAAAGGTGATAAAATTGGAATTGTAGGTCCCAACGGTGCTGGTAAAACCACTTTTCTAAACCTTATTACCGGTAAAATCAAACCGGATACCGGAGAGATAGTCATTGGCCAAACCACCGCATTCGGCTATTATAAACAGGAAGAGGACAGTTTTGATGAAAATAAAAGGCTGCTTGATATTGTAAAGGAGGTAGCTGAGGTGGTTACTGTGGCGGGTGGAAGTACCATTACCATCAGCCAGTTTCTAAACCAATTTGGATTCCCTCCAAAACAACAACATACCCCGGTTTCCAAACTTAGTGGGGGAGAAAGAAGAAGGTTACAGTTGTTGATGGTCCTGGTGAAGAGTCCCAATTTCCTAATTTTGGATGAGCCTACCAATGACCTGGATATTGTTACGCTCAATACCCTGGAAGAATTCCTGGATAATTTTCCAGGATGTCTGGTTATCGTTTCCCATGACAGGTATTTTATGGACAGGCTGGTAGACCACCTGTTCGTTTTTAAAGGAAATGGTAAAATCAAGGATTTCCCGGGAAATTATACCGACTATAGGGAATACCTGAATAACCAATCCAACACCAAAAAAAAAGATAAAGAAAGCCCCCTTCCCACTCCAAAACCCTCTTTAGAAAATCAATCCACTAAAGCCAGTTTTAAGGACAAAAAAGAATTTGAAAAAATCACCCTGCAATTGGAAAAATTTGCAAACGAAAAAGCCGCTCTTGTGGAGAAAATCAATCTGGGATCTGATGACCATGAGGAACTCATCGCCTGGTCAAAATCCATAGAGGAAATTACCGCTCAAATGGAAGAGATGGAAATGCGTTGGCTGGAGCTGAGTGAATTGGAAGGCATAGAGTAGTTTTATTAACATTGGAGTTCGGGGTAAGATCGTCCTAAAAAAACGCCTAAATCGTCAAGCGAACCCTTTTTGGTGGGTTTCTGAAGTTGGAAAGGCTTTGGCAGTCTCGTCTTGCTGGGGATTCCCCCTACTTTCTCCACTCAAAACCCTCTCTAAGCCTACCGATGATGGTTCTTTCTGATATTTGCTCGAACTAAGGATGAAATAGAGTTAATCTCCGTAAAACCTTTAACTGAGCCATTCGTGCATTGGTGGCAAAAAAATAATCGCCACGAATGCACGAATGATAAGTGTTTTAAAATAACCGGAGATTCGGGGCAAGATCGACTTAAAAAAACGGCCAATTCATCTAGGAACCCTTATTGGGGCCTTGTTGATTGGGAAAGGGTGTGGCAGTCCCGTCTGGCTAGGGATTCCCACGGCTTTCTCCGCCTAAAACACTCTAAGTCCCCAATGACGTATTTATTTAAATAACTGGCCTTCAATGAGTTGTTATCCCGGATTTTTTGCGGTCTTGGTCAACCATTTTGCACAGGAAGCTACAAAAATACATCGTCATCCCGATTTCTGCGTTTTAAAAAAAAATTCAAGAGGAAGGAGGAGCCAATTTTTTTAGCAACAAAGTAATAAGTTTTTCCATGGTATTTTCCGGGTCAGCATCAAAGGTTTGGTTAAACCTATTGGCCACAATGGCATTGAGGCTCAATACTTCATGCCCCAGGAGTTTTCCCATAGCATAATAGCCTGCGGTTTCCATTTCTAAATTGGTGAATTGAAAACCATTAAACGGGGTAGAACCCAAAAGGCCAACTATATTGGGAATGGCAGGAACCAACCTGATTTTGCGGCCTTGGGGTCCAAAAAAGCCGGGACAAGTCACCGTTATTCCTGTTGTCATTTCCCCCTTGAATATTGCAAATAACTTTTCCGACCCTTTTACACAGTAAGGGGTAAAGGACAAATTCAATTTATTTTGCACCCAATGCCCTATTTGTTTTTCCCAATCAGAGGAATTTAGGTTATAAAAAGTCATCAAAGTATCCAAGCCCAAGGCATATTCAGATGCCAAAAGTGATCCTGCCGGCACCTGGGCCTGCATGCTTCCCGAAGTTCCCACCCTGATAATATTCAATTTGGTAAGTTTAGGTACAGGTATCCTGGTTTTAAAGTTGACATTAAAGAGGGCATCTAATTCGGTCAAAAATATTTCGATATTGTCTGTACCCATTCCTGTACTGATCACTGAAAGCCGTTTGCCCTGATAAAATCCGGTATGGGTAACAAATTCGCGGTTTTGGACTTTCAGTTCAATCCGATCAAAAAACCGGGAAATCTTTCCAACCCTTTCCGGATCCCCTACCCCAATGATATCCATGGCCACCTGGCCTGGTTTAAGGTTTAGATGATATACGCTCCCATCTTTGTTGATGATCAGTTCAGATTCAGCAATTGGTTTTTCCATGAAGGGCCCTTTTAATTTTATCCATGCTGGGTTTTTGATAAAAACCTTTATAGGGATTGTAACCGTTGCTGTTTTTTTGATAATAACCGGTTCCGTTATAAGCTCTTTTTTTTGGATGTTCCTTACAATCATCAGAGCAGGCTCCTTCCATTTCCCATCCGCAGGTTTCACATATTGGCACGTGCACATTGCATTCCGGATTGGCGCAATTTACCATCCGGTCAGAAGCCTCGCCACACATATGGCATTTGGAGACCACTTTCGGATTTATACTATTGACTTCTACCGCCAACCTGTTATCAAAAACATAACATTTCCCTTCAAAATCTTCTCCGCCTGCCTCCAGACCATACTTGATGATTCCTCCATGAAGTTGGTACACATCCTCAAAGCCTTGTTCCAATAAAAAAGCAGAAGCTTTTTCACATTTAATGCCACCGGTACAATAAGTCAATATCTTTTTGCCTTTAAGATGCGCCAACTCACCGACCCTCTCCGGGAAATCCCTGAAATTATCGATGTCCAGACGAATGGCGTTTTTAAAATGACCCAATTCATGCTCATATTTGGACCTTACATCCAAAATCACAACATCCTCTTGGTCCTTTAATGATTTAAAATCATGGGGTGCTAAATGCTTTCCGGTTTTTACCCTTGGATTGATGTGCTTTAACCCTGAATGAACAATTTCATCCTTGGCCCTAACATTGATTTTCGCAAAGGCATGCTCATGGTGCTGGTCTATTTTAAACTCCGTGTCCGAAAATCTTGCATCTGAACGTACATAGGCCATGTACTTTTCACAATTTTCCTCCAGCCCGGATACTGATCCATTGAGGCCTTCAGCAGAAATAATAATTCTTCCCCTGATGTTATTTTCTATACAAAATAAATGATGTTCATTTCGGTAGGCCTCAATATCATCAATATTGGCATAACAATAAAATAATAAGATGCGATAATCCATAACTTATGCCCTGTTTCATGCAGGGTGTTTGATTGAAAGATGATTGAAATTCAACTTTTTTCTATAACCTGAGCTGGATTCCCGAATAGGGTTTGATCGGCCTCCACGTCTGCAATTACGATGGAGCCGGCTCCGATCCTGGCGTTTTTTCCAATCTTAATCCCTGAAACCACCGTAACCCCTGAGCCAACAAAAACCCCTTCTTCTATTTTTACCTCTGAATTGATGACAGACCCAGCTCCAACCTGCACGAAATCCCCAATCTTAACTTGATGTTCAATGGTACAGTTGGTGTGGAAAATACAATGATTCCCCACCTCTGCGCCCGCACCGATGGTGACTTTGGCATTGATAAAATTACCATGACCAATAGCAGCATCCGTAGATATATAGGACAATTTATGTAGCGCATTCACAGGCTGTACTTTCCTGCGTTCGTTCAATAATTTAACAACGGATTTCCGGTATTTGGCATCATCCACGGCCACAAAGGCTTCACATTTTTTGCCGATTAATTTTAAATACCCGTCATCATCAGGATTTCCTAGAACAGCAACATGGTTAATTTCCTTTTGGTGCAATTTTTCGTCCTCATCCAAAAACCCATAAACTACCAGATCATGACTGTTGAAAATTTCCAGGGCAGGGTGTGCAATACCTTTTGCGCCAAATATAATTATGGGTTTTTCCATTTTCTTGATTTAGAGGGGCAAAATTAAACGAAAATAATATCCCATCCAAAGGCCCATGTTATTGGGGACGCAGCAGACTTTGTCCAATTTTACAATTGAGACATTTTCTTTGGTTGCAATACTCCTTGAAAAGTCCCAACATCCCCTGAGTATCAAAGGCATTATGGGCTGGCCAGTTTTCTTCCCTGAACAAATGAATTATCCTGTTTTCCTCCGGGGGAATTTCCTGGAGAAAATTAAAACATTTTTCCTGCCACTCCATCAGGTCCACATACCGCCCATAGGCATACCAAAGAGGTATTACAAAATTGATGGCCAATAAATCCAATACTGCAGTACTTAATTGCCCGGAGGATTTTTTCTTATTGGATTTTCCAAAATGGTAGTGCTCTTCCCAGTAAGCACTCACTTTCAAGTCAAAAATTGATTCAAAACTTTTCCTGTCCTGAAGATCGTAAAGTACAGCAGAAAAAATATGGGGACTTTTATTTAACAGGGCTGCCAATTGAGCCAGTCGTACCGTAGGGAAATTGATGGGTCTTACTTTCATGAATTTCCATTCAGATGCATAGACCTGGGGCTGGATATGGTATTTTTTTTGCAAAAAGGAATATTCATCTCTGATATCCTTTACATTATCCTGTTCAAAATCCAAAAGGTTTGGAACCAGGTCTGCCTGACCAAAAAGAAGGGCCTCCAGGGCCTTGAGGTTACCTGCATTTTTCTTGATCAATTTATAGGGTATAGACCGGGCAAGTTTCAGCATAGGGTTTTTATTGGTGCTGAATCCAAAGCTGTAAAAAAGCCATTGGTAGGCGGTCTCCTCCCAATCATTTTGGTTTTGTTCCAACAGGTCCAGGACGATGTGGCTCTTGGTATGAAACCGCTCTATTAGGGCTTTTTCCAACATGGAAAATTTAAGGATGTCTGGAATTTGGGATAAATGATACCCGCACAGTATTTTCTTTGGTGAAGACAATAGCCGCTCATAATTCCTTACCACATCCAAAAACACCCTGCCCTGCAGTAAAAGCGTCGGCAATGTGGTGCCATCCTTCCTTTTTACCTCCTCATCGTGTTCCCATACCACATGAAGCACCACGCTGTTGTACCGCTCATCCAATTGATGTTTGTGGGACTTCCAATCGGAAGAGCGAAGGTGTATTTCTACATGCCCATGATAACTGATTTCATCCAAAAATAAATGTGCCTCCTTGAAATCAGGACCCTCATGATGGTTATGAAAACCAATTTTAACGATGGACAAAGGCAAACCCTGACTGGTCTCCAGCTGTTTTTTGTCAAAATATTGATACCTCCAAATAAGGTGGAGAAAATCTTCCTGAAACTGTAACATAAAAAATCATGTAAAAACCCTATAACAAATTAAGTTAAAAAATGATAATTCAAAAGAAAAAAGGTTATATTTTCTATTTGCAGTAGGTTCCTAACAGGCTTTTCATTGATTCCTGTAAAATAATCGCTTCTTTTTTTGCTGCCTGACCAAAATCTCTTTCCCTTGAAGCATAAATAATTCCCCTGGAGGAATTGACCAATAGCCCGCAATGCTTATTCATGCCAAATCGGGCTACTTCTTCAAGGCTTCCCCCCTGGGCACCAATTCCCGGCACCAAGAGAAAATGATCCGAAATGATTTTTCTTACTTCAGCCATTTTCTCCCCCTGGGTAGCACCCACTACATACATAAGTTGATCCGCATCAGCCCAGGTTTTGCTCGTTTCCAATACCGTCTCAAAAAGTGCCTTATTGTCCCTATCCCTGATTAACTGAAAGTCACTGCTTCCTTCATTGGAAGTCAAAGCAAGCAATATTACCCATTTTCCTTCGAAGTCTAAAAATGGCCGTACACTGTCCCTTCCCATATAGGGTGCCACCGTTATGGCATCAAAATCCATCCTTTCAAAGAAAGCCTTTGCATATAATCTGGAAGTATTTCCGATGTCACCTCTTTTTGCATCCGCAATAGTAAAAACATCCTTCGGAAGATATTCCATGGTTTTTTCTAAAGCCTCCAATCCTTTGTGGCCCAAGGCTTCATAAAACGCCAAATTGGGCTTATAAGCCACTGCCTGATCAATGGTATAATCTATAATGATCTTATTAAAAGTAAAAACAGGGTCTTTCTCTTTTTTTAAATGGGCCGGTAATTTATCCAGGTCGGGATCCAACCCCACACATAGAAAAGAGGATTTCTTTTTTATTTCGCCGAAGATTTCTGCATATGTCATGAAGCAAAAATAGGAAATTTGCCTTCAACATTTCAAACACTTTTATCTTAAATCAATCACTTCAACGTCCTGATTGTTTTTTGTGTTGAACACAAAATAATCATCCATCACATTGATTTCATTATTCAGGTCCTTAAAAGTATATTTAAATGTTCCTCCCACATCATCTTGGATTTCCCAGGCCAACAGATCATATTCCGTTTTATCCACGTACAATTTTATTTTTTGGAATTGGGAAGAGGCATTTTCAGAGGTCAACTGTATTTCATATACAGGCCTACCTCCCTCCATACCCTCGCCAACCAACTGGGCTTGGTACCCTTTCTTATAAATATTATAAATATTGGAGGGAGTGAGCTCATCAATGTCTTCTTCCACACTATTGATAGTGACTTCTTTGTATTTACTGGATTTGATGAGGGTCCAAACCGTCTCCCCATTATTGAAAACTTCCTGATCATCCAATACCAACCGGTATTTATCCCCTTTCACGGTCACTTCTCCGGTATTGGTCTGAATCAGGCCATCGTCTTTAGAGGAATAGGCATATTCAAAAATGGCTCGGAACCCATTCAATTCCTGGTATTTTTCACTTACTTTGGAAAGGATGGCTGTAGCTTCCGGATCACTTTGTGAAATGGCCAATAAAGGAACCCATCCATTAAGGATGATTAATACAATTAATTTCTTGAACATTTTAATAATTATGATAAGTATAATAAATTAAAGGCTACTCAATAATTGTTCCAAAGTATTTTCATCCTGAACCAAAACCTCTCTGGCTTTACTTCCTTCAAATGCCCCAACTATGCCTGCTGCTTCCAATTGGTCAATGATCCTTCCCGCTCGATTGTATCCCAATTTTAATTTCCTTTGAATCAAAGAGGTACTTCCTTGTTGATGCAACACGATAAGTCTGGCGGCATCATCAAATAAGGGGTCTCTGTCCGACAGGTCCACGCCACCTATTCCACCATCCCCATCTTCTCCGACGTATTCGGGTAGTAAATAAGCATCTGAATACCCTCTTTGTTCACCAATCCAATCACAAATGGCATCCACTTCGGGGGTATCCAGAAAGGCACACTGCAACCGAATCATATCAGAACCCATTGACAACAACATATCCCCCATACCTATCAATTGATCCGCCCCTCCGGCATCCAGAATCGTACGGCTATCAATTTTTGAGGTTACCCGAAAAGATAGCCTTGCCGGAAAGTTGGCCTTGATAATTCCAGTAATGACGTTCACTGAGGGTCGTTGGGTGGCCAGTACCAAATGGATACCAATGGCCCGAGCCAATTGTGCCAGGCGGGCAATAGGTCCCTCAATCTCCTTACCTGCGGTCATCATTAAATCTGCCAATTCATCAATTACCAAAACAATATAAGGCAAAAATTTATGCCCCTTTTCAGGATTGAGCCTTCTTGCCACAAATTTGGCGTTGTATTCCTTTAGATTCCTACACCCCGCATCTTTTAGAAGATCATAGCGGTTATCCATCTCAATACAAAGGGAATTGAGGGTATAGATCACTTTTTTGGTGTCGGTGATTATGGCCTCCTCAGCATTGGGAAGTTTGGCAAGAAAGTGTCTTTCGATTTTATTGAATAAGGTGAGCTCCACTTTTTTAGGGTCCACCAGGATCAATTTTAGCTGGGACGGATGCTTTTTATAAATCAATGAAGCCAGAATCATATTCAGTCCTACGGATTTTCCCTGACCTGTAGCGCCTGCCATCAATAAGTGGGGCATTTTGCTAAGATCTACCACAAACACTTCATTGGAAATGGTTTTGCCCAATGCGACAGGAAGTTCCTTATCACTTTTCATGAATTTTTCGGTGCCCAATACAGATCTTGCGGCCACCAATTCCCGGTTCTTATTCGGTACTTCTATACCAATGGTTCCTTTTCCGGGGATAGGGGCAATGATCCTGATACCCAATGCGGCCAAACTCAACGCAATATCGTCCTCAAGGTTTTTGATTTTACTGATTTTAACACCTGGATCAGGGATAATTTCGTATAGGGTGACGGTAGGTCCTATGGTTGCCTTGATTTCCTGGATACCAATTTTAAAGTTGACCAGGGTCTCCACAATTTTATTTTTGTTGTCTTCTAATTCCTGCCGTGACACGGTGACCCTTTGTTGATCATATTCATTCAACAAATCCAAAGTAGGATACCGATAGCTGGGTAAATCCATGGTAGGGTCGTAAGGATCAAGGTTTTCAACCGTAGAAGCTGATTTTTCTTCAGGGTTGTTTGCCTGCACAAAAAAATTGTCTCCTTCTTCTTTTTCCAGTTCATCTAGGGACTCATTATCAGAAATTTTGGTGGTGTCTTCCACATTAAAAGCCGGCTGGTTATCAGAAGGTTTTTCTGGGTTTTTCTTGTTGGAAAGCTTCCATCTGTTGGTTTCTTCCACGGCATCTTCTTCAGGTTCCGGGATTTCTTCTGACAGATATTCCTCCATTTCAGGACTTCCTCCGGAAAGCTCATCTTCCTGATCAGTTTTCTGCTCGGAACCCAGCCATTTTATCTGATCCACATTGAAAAATAATATGAAGAAAATTAGAAGTGATCCAAAGATGAGAATAAAGGTGCCCCATCCCAAAAATTCATCAGACAAAAGGGCAAGTTCATAACCAAAACCTCCACTTAAAAACCCTAAATAATAATAATCATCAATTAAATGGACCATATAACCCATCATAAGCCCCAACCAAAATAAAAAAAACATGGCAAATCCAGCATAACGCGTCATGGATATCAGGGACTTTTTAAAGGAAAGCCTGTAACCCAAAAGGAAAAAAAAGGGTGGAAACAACAAAGCCGCCAATCCAAACCACCTGTAAATGAAATAATGGGACATCAAAGCCCCTGAATACCCTAATAGATTTTTGGCCTCTGCGGCTTTTGCCCGGAGCGGTTCTCCGGATTCACTGACCACACTTTGATCCGCCTGCCCGGCAAATAAATAGCTCAAAAAAGCCAAAAAGAGGAATATCGAAAACATTATAAAAAATATTCCCAATGATATCCCCCATCGCTTATCCCTTAAAAACCCCCAATTGAAAGGCTTATTAGTCCTTGTCGGTGGTTTTTTACTTACTTCTTTCTTTTTAAAAGTGTTTTTTTTATAAGTATTTGCAGCCATTTTTATTCCTTTCATCCCCTATCGGAATGTAATTTAACGTATGCTTTATAAATAAAAAAGTATTGTTATTTGCTGTAATGCCTGACGATTCCTTTTTTCAACTTCCTGACAATTCCAGGCCCCTCATAAATCATACCTGTATAGATCTGTACCAAACTGGCACCTGCCTCCATTTTTTCAATGGCATCTTCAACTGTAAATATCCCACCTACACCAATAATCGGAAATGCTTTTCCCGACTTATTGGACAAATATCGGATCACTTCTGTACTCCTTTTATTCAGCACCTTACCACTTAGCCCCCCGGGCCCTATTTCGGCAATGGATACCTTTTCTTCCTTCAGATTAGTCCGGTCTATGGTGGTATTGGTGGCAATGACCCCATCAATTTTGGTTTCCCTTACAATTTCAATGATGTCATCCAGTTGCCCCTCTGTCAAATCCGGAGCAATCTTCAATAAAACCGGTTTGGTGGGCGAATATTGATCATTTCCCCTTTTTACGGCTGACAGAAGCTTTTGTAGGGGTTCCTTATCCTGAAGGGCCCTTAAATTGGGCGTATTTGGGGAGCTTACATTCACCACAAAATAATCCACATAGGGATGGAGTATTTTCAGACCAATTAAATAATCTTCCGCTGCCAGATCATTGGGGGTTGTTTTATTTTTTCCAATATTGCCCCCCACCAATATTTTGGATTTCTTTTTTTTTAATCTTTCCACTGCCGCCAGTACACCGCCGTTATTGAATCCCATTCTGTTCACCAAAGACTGATTCTTGGGTAGACGGAATAATCTAGGCATTGGGTTACCTTCCTGGGCCTTGGGGGTAAGGGTTCCGATTTCTATAAATCCAAATCCCAGCAGTGCCATTTCATCAATCACCTTTGCATCCTTATCAAAACCTGCTGCCAAGCCTATGGGGTTTTTGAATTTCAACCCAAAGACCTCCCTTTCCAATGATACATGCTCAAATCCGAACAATCCTTGAATTAAGGAATTAATTCCCGGCAGATTAAATACCCTTTTTATCCAGGTAAAGGTAAAATAGTGGGCCGCTTCTGGCTGCTTTTTAAAAAGAAACGGTTTAATGATCACTTTATACACAATAGCGTTAAATTTTCAGGCTGCTAAATTACTTCAATTCTCGGACAAACAACCGCTGAACTGGCATTATTCAAATACCCGTAGGAAAATAACTGGAAACCTTTTTTACTTCCCATCCTTGAAATAACAGGATAGAAATAAAATCCGAAAGCCCCAATTTGAACGATTAAGACATGGTAATTATTTCTTTTTTTCCTGATTTTACCGCTTTGTAAATGGTATCAATGATAAACAGATCCTTTAAGCCTTCTTTACCATCTACCGGTACTTCCGGTTCCTTTCCTTCCAAAATGATTTCAGACATCCGGTCCATCTGAACGGTCTGATGGGGAATATGGGGTTTTTCCAGAGGTCCTTTATGTGTTTGCCCCTTTATCGGACCATAGCCTGTAGAGGGCTTTAATTCGGCATATCCCTGATCCCCATTTAAGAAAAATCTGTCCAGATTACCCATACTGTAAGTAGAAAGGCAGGAGGCGATGGCCCCACTAGGAAAGCCAAATTGAAAGGTGATGGTCTCATCTACACCTTCCTTAAACTTTACTGGATCGGTTTTGGTCTCTTGGGCAGTCACCCAGATCGGTTCTTCCCCTACCATGTACCTTGCCCCGTTCACTGAATAGATGCCAATGTCCATCATGGCACCTCCGCCGGCAAGTTCTTTATTTAAACGCCACTGTGTGGGATCACCTATTTTGAAACCACTTAAACCCTGAAAAAATTTGATTTTGCCCAATTCTCCTTCTTTCCTCATCCTGATGATTTCGAGGGTATTGGCCTCAAAATGCATTCTGTAACCTACCAGGAGTTTTACATTTGCCCTATTACAGGCAGCCACCATTTCCCTGCCTTCATTGGCGTTCAAGGCCATCGGTTTTTCGCAGATGACATGTTTGCCAGCCTGGGCCACACGGATGGTTTGCCCATGATGAAGTGCATTGGGGGTGATGACGTAAACCGCATCAATATCCGGATTATTTTTTATGGCATCAAAATTCTCATAATTGTAGCAATTTTTCTCCGGAATATTGTATTTACCTTGCCAGTCTTTGATCTTCGAAGGTGTACCGCTGATCACTCCCAATAGCTTGGCCTTTTTACTATCTTTCATCGCCTCTGCCACTCTGGTGCCATAGCTACCCAGGCCCATAATGGCCACACGTAATATGGGCCCTTGATAAGGCAATTCATTTATACTATTTAAATTTTGGTTTCCATAGGCAGGAATAATAAAAGGTATGGAAATGGCAGAAATGGTTAACTTTTGTAAAAAATCTCTTCTGGATTTCATGTTTCTAAGGTTTATGGTTTCTTCTTGAACGTGTAATTCAATTATCCGTGCCATGCAAGATATCGGTTTTTATCAAAAAACAGAAAGGATAATTAGGTTTAACGGGGTAGTTGTAAAAAAATATTATCATTGCCCCATTGTTTTTTTTCAGGATATTGGGACCTTCAAGGAAGGAACGCTTATCCTCCCAAATAATTCTCAAAAATGAACAATATTTTTTATCAAATAGAAACCAACCTATCCCTTTCTGAATTCAGAGAACTGCTGGTAGCTTCCACGCTGGGAGAAAGAAGACCTGTAGACAACCCCCTTAGATTGGAAAAAATGCTTTGCCATGCAAACCTGATCATCACGGCCAGGGATTCGGGAAAGTTGGTGGGTATAGCCAGATCATTGACCGATCAGTCCTTTTGCACTTACCTTTCTGATTTGGCAGTACACCGGGATTATCAGCAGAAAGGGATAGGAAAGGAACTTGTAATAAGGACAAAACAAGCATTTCCCCAAGCCAAAATCATCCTCCTTTCCGCACCAAAAGCAGTTAATTTTTACCCCAAAATAGGAATGACCCGGCATGACCAATGTTTTATTCTGGAGGAAATATCAAAATAATTAAAAGAGAAACCGCTAAACAATTCATTTAATCTACACCCCAAACAAAATGGTTAAGAGACCAGAAACATTTAAACCGACCCCGGAGAAGGCAGGTCAAATTCCGGCCTTCGGTAATCATATAATAGCCGGTTAGCTTCATTGGCCCGATCCCCAACAAAATGTTCTGCTTTTCCGTCAAATTCCAGCCAGGGTCCGACAGTATAATTGGCCTGGTCTACCGGCACTCCCATACCGTCTCTGGCAATCTCATGGATTTTCATAAATTCCTCAAAGGCCAACTTATTATCTCCAAAACTTCCCGCTTTGGCATTAAAAGGGACTTTTTCTCCCAGCCGATAGGAAATGTTCATCAGATGTCCCAATGTACAACTATAATGGGCATCGTACATATTCCCATTGGCCATCATGGGGTCATTGGCCTTACAGGCATTGATAAAACTACCAAAGGCACCGCCCGGAGTGATTTTGACCTCATTGATCGCCACATTCCTGGGTTGACTGCCATTATGAGACAGGTATTCCCCTTCCTCCAATCTACCGCCATCTTCAAAGTAAAATTTATTAGTCACCTCCCGCTGGTAACCTTCATGGTTAACATTGCGGACATTAAAGAATACATATTGCCCGTTGGCAAATTCCGCCAGCGCAAACATGGTGTTGGGGGTTTCACCCTGGTCATCCCACTTGAACCGACCACCCATGGCCATCACCCTGACAGGGTGGGTGTTGGCGACTTCATCTTCCAGTGCCCAATAGGCCACATCCAACTGATGGGTCCCCTGGTTATTCAATTCCCCATTTCCCACGGGCCAAAACCAATGCCAGTTGTAATGGACAAGGTTTTCATGATAGCGGTCTATGATGGAGGGGCCCTTCCAAAGGTTCCAGTCCAGATGGTCCGGAGGATTGGTAGCCGGTTTATACCCTATACTTTCCCTGGGTTTGCAGGCAAATCCATGAGACACCAGCATCTTGCCATATTTTCCTGATTTAATTTCACCTATTTGTTTGGCCCAGTCTTCACTACTCCTCCTTTGGGTACCATGCTGAACCACAATCCCGTATTTCTCAGCAGCAGCCAAAGCAATTCTTCCTTCATGCACATCGTGGCTGGCAGGTTTTTCCACATAACAGTGTTTTCCTGCCTGGGCAGCCCAGACCACCATCAATGAGTGCCAATTGTTTGGGGTGGCTACACTGATGGCATCTATGCTTTTGTCTTCCAATACCCGGCGTACATCTGACTCTCCTTTCACCCTGTTGCTTTTAGTTTCACCATCACGTAATGCTTGTATTCGCTGGGCTAAGACATGGCTATCGGGATCTACCAAATAAACAATTTCAACATCATTTCTTTCCGAAAATTCCCGGATATGGGTTTTCCCACGGCCGTTTACACCGCAAACAGCAATTCTAAACCGGTCATTGGCACCCATTATAGATGCGTAGGATTTGGCACTGAAGCCCATGGCTCCAATTACCAACCCTGTCGCTCCCAGTGCTGATTTTTTGAGGAACTCCCTTCTTTGTTTCATTTTTTGGGTCTATTTCATTGAGATAACCCCATAAATAAAAGGCAAATAGTTTGTTTTTTCAAATTTATACCCACTTTTAATCTCGGACAGGGTCAAATGCCAAAGTCAAAAAATGAGATTTCTCCTGAAAACCGATTTTATTCCTCCCATCTTTTCCGGATCCCTATCTGGCAAATTGGGCTTTAGGACTGACCTTGATTTTGTCTGATGAAAAATAAGCCACCATGATTACCGAAGTCAACTGATAAAAAATAACAAAAACAGTAAACCAGGAGCCCAACAATTTATTCGACAAAAACCAATCCCCGAAAATGTATATGTAACCCAAAGCCAACATAGATTTGGACATTTCAAAAACCAGGGCATTGGGATTTCCATCCATCAATTCGGTAAACGCATATACGGATAGAAGTACCAAGCCACCATAAAATAATGCAGATGTCCAACCGATTTGCACAAAAAAAGCAAAGAGATAGATGAGTAACCCGTAATTAAAAAACAACTGCGTCCATGACCATATTTTGAGCCCCTTGGAGGCATTAACATCATATTTAGGAACCTGTGCCATGTCTGAAATACCATATACCGGAAACCGCTTACTCATATCAGGAGGTCTCCAACCGGTGGGCATCCACCATATCCTCCATTTATCCTTCCATCTTTGGGTATAATAGGCATCCCTAACCAATAAGGAAAAATGTTGAAAATTAATTTTTATCGGATTCCATGTACCAGCAGGGCGAGTAATACCATAAACACAGGGGACATGGGGCAGTTCTTCCTGATAGGTTCCGAAAAGTTTGTCCCAAAATATAAAAATCTGACCCAGGTTTTTGTCCAAATATTCCCTGTTGATGGCATGGTGCACCCTATGGTGCGAAGGGGTGACGATGATTTTTTCAAGAATCCCCAACTTTCCAATTAACCGGGTATGGTACCAAAATTGCAAAAACAGGTGGATGGGCACCACCACAGCGATCACTTCTACTGGCACACCCAGGATAGCCGCAGGTAAGAACAAAAATGTAAAATAATCAAATACCGTAGAAATGGACTGTCTTAATCCGCAAGCAAGATTAAATTCTTCACTGCTATGATGAATGACATGTCTGTTCCAAAATATATTTATTTTATGCTCCCACCGATGGGTCCAATATCCTTTAAAATCTACGATGATAAAGGTGATCAAAAAAGTAGTCCAGGTCGTTCCGATATCAAATAAGGCCAGATGGCCCAACAGCCATTCATAAGTAAAAACAGATATTGTCAGTCCTAAGGTATCCTTGATTACATTGGTCATTCCGGAACTGATACTGGTTACAGAATCCAGACTTCTGCTCAATGATTTGCCCTGATATCGTTCAATGAGCTTCTCTACCAGGATAAGGAGCAAAAAAACCGGAATAATGTAATTGAGCAATTGTGCATACAATTCCATATTATTCAATGGATTAACTGTTGGCCCAATATGAGCCTTTTAAACCATCAATTTAAAAAAAAATAAACTGATAATCCAGGGATGATCAGAAATTACATCATGATGCTTTCAAAAGCGTGGTAATTAACTCTGAAGGGGTTTGAATCCTTGCTATTTTGTCATCTTCCAGTTCTTTATTCAATTCATATTCCAATTCAAAAATCAAACCTGAAACAAAAACTTTGTCCATCCTTAAATCATAGTAAAAATTAGCAGCCTTTTTCTTTCCGGTAAGTGGAATACCGTAGGAATTGAAAATACCAATAGCTTTTCTTAACGCTGTGATGTTTTTCATGATGTTAATTTAATGTTAAATTCAGATTCAAGACGTTGACATGAAAGGAATTGTTGTGTTAAAATAATAAATTTTAAATTAAATTTTGTTAAATCCCGCTCTTTGGCTAATAATAAGGTTAATTTAAATTGGCTATTTCCCGCCTGCTTCCTTTCAAGGAACCAGGCGAGCTGCAGTGTTTTATCCACTTCACAACTCACTGCAGCACTTAATGATGATATTTCAAGTTCCACCAAATGAACTTTATTAATGACTTCCTGGAATCCAATGAATTTACTGACTTCATCTAAATCTTCCCTGGAATGGATATATCCTTCCAGTTCATCCACAACATTTAATGCAATAGCCATCCTAAGAGATTTATCACTTAAAATTTGCCGAAGATCCCTGTGAAAATCATTTTTGGAGAGCTCTTTTCGTTTTGAAGCTCCCATATCTTCCAGGATATGATAACAATCCCTCCATTCCTCTCCCAGTTCTTCATAAATTTCAGTGGATTTACAAGAACATAACCATCCAACCGTCATGGATAAAAATAAAAAAACATGTTGTTGTTTCATTATATTGTTTTATTCTCCTTACCGGCTAAAACTAAAAAAGGATTATCATAAATCCGGTTTTATGAAATGCTTTCAATGGAACAGGAGCCTGAAAATTACATTTTCCCAACTTTTCTGCCTTTCTCCTTCAATAATTTATAGTTTTTTGGTGAACCAATAAGCTGGGAATGGTAGATTCCCCCATGACCACTGAACAAGTAAGCCAGAACACAGGACAAACCGATATAAACCCCGGATGCCACACCAAAGAGTTCTATCCCCATCAAGGTACAAGCCAAAGGGGTATTGGTAGCACCAGCAAACACCCCTACAAATCCCATTCCTGCCAGCAAGGCCATAGGCAGCGGGATAAACTCGGATAAAGCATTCCCCAAAGTTGCTCCGGTAAAAAATAAAGGCGTCACTTCCCCTCCTTTAAAGCCTGCACCTAAGGTTAATGAGGTTTTTCCAATTTTAACCAAAAAGTCATACCAGGGCAGGTTTTCTGAAAAAGCATCCACTATGGTAGGGATCCCCAGTCCAATATATTTGGTATCACCCATGATAAAAACCAAGACTGCTATCAGGATGCCGCCTATTAATGGCCTAAAGGGTGGATATTTTACTTTATTTATAAAAACTTTTGACCAAAAATGAGTGGTTTTGGCAAAAAACCTTCCGGCAAGTCCAAAACTTATTCCGGCTGGAATTATCCATAAAATCCTTAAGATGTTTAGTTCAGGAACCAGAGGAACAGCATAATGGGTATGTGGTACAGCCCATAAGATGGAACAGGTATAATCTGCAATGAATGCTCCTAAAAATGCCGGTAAAATGGCCTCATATCTTACCCTGCCCACAATCAACCATTCCAAGGCAAATACTGCTCCCGCCAGGGGAGTTCCAAATACAGATGCAAACCCTGAGGCCACTCCTACGGTGATTAATATCCTTCTATTGTCATTGGAAAGAGAAAACCATTTGGTAAGCCTATCAGCAATAGCGCCTCCCATTTGAACAGCAGTGCCTTCACGACCGGCAGACCCTCCAAAAAGATGTGTCAAAACAGTTCCTATAAGCACCAATGGGGCCATTCTTAATGGTATTACCTGCAATGGATTGTAAAATTCTTCCAATAACTGGTTGTTTCCCTTCACGACGGATGCCCCATAACGGTGATAAGTCCACCCAATGATCAATCCGGCAACCGGAAGTAAAGAAATAATCCAAATATTTGCTTCCCTGTAATCGGTGGCCCAATTTAGAATAATCAAAAATACGGCCGAGGCTGAACCTGCCAGAATGCCTACGATAAGGGCAATCATCAACCATTGAACAGTGAAATGAAAATTTGGAATAAATTCTCTCAGGAAAAATTTCCTAAAAGACAACAATAAAAGGTTCCTCTTCAACATGCAAACGCATTTTTTTATTCGATTAAGCTACCGTACAGCTGACCCATTGTGCCATCCGTTCGTTGAAGTAGGAGTCATCATCTGCAAAATGCAGCGGTTTCAGTCCCATTACCAGGAGTAAAGAAGGTGTCAAAACGATCATTATCAGGTGGAACCCCATCACCTGTTCGGCAAATATATTAAAACATCAATAATAATGGTGAATTTTGAAATTTCATTCCTGCATAATTTAACGGAATTTTAGCTTTTCAACTTATTATCTGAAATCCGCAAACCTTCAAGATTTTTTGTTAGTCAGGAATTTTTTAAAATCAAGGGGTGAAGCCTGGAAGGTCTAATCGCTTTAAATCCAGCTAATTATTTGAATATACTGCGGATTTAAGTTATTAATTAAAAGACAGTTATCGAACAAAAAATTACCATCCGATTATAGATGGAATAATTTTTGAAGCAATTAAATAAAACTCCCTCCATTATTTTGATATCATGCTAAAAAGAATAAATAAAATGAAAAAAATATTGATTTCAGGGGGCTCGGGACTTATAGGCAATGAGATCACCCGATTATTAAAAGAAAGGGGAAATGAGGTAGCCTGGTTGAGCAGAAGTCCTGAAAATCAACCCCAGAAGTCCTATTTTTGGAATCCCGCAGAAGGTGAACTGGACCATGAAGCCTTATACTGGTGTGATGGCATCATTCACCTGGCAGGTGCCGGAGTAGCTGATAAGCGATGGACCAAAAAAAGAAAAAAAGTGATTCTGGATAGCAGGGTACTTAGCAGCCGGTTGCTTTACCAGGAAATAAATGGCCTAAAAAACAAACCTAAATTTTTCATTACCTCCAGTGGTGTCAGCTTTTATGGAATGGATTCTGGTGATCAACTGATGTATGAGGGAGATCCGGCCGGTGAAGGTTTCCTTGCAGACCTGGTCAAAAGCTGGGAAGCTGAAACAGACAAAATCCAGGCTTTAAATGTAAGGACGGTCATCCTTAGAATCGGGATAGTTCTTTCTAAAAACGGGGGAGCACTTCAAGAATTACTCAAACCGCCCATTACCGCCCCTTTGGGCAATGGTGATCAATACATGAGTTGGATTCATATTAATGACCTTGCTGAAATGTTTATTCATGCCGTGGATAACCATGGTGTATCCGGAATTTATAATGCCGTAGGCCCCGTACCTGTCAGTAATAAAGTTTTGACAAAAAAAGCTTCGACTTATCGTGGCAAACCCTATATCGGAATTGGTGTTCCTGATTTTGCCTTGAAATTGGCGTTGGGAGAAATGGCAGAAATGGTTTTAGGAGGTAATCGGGTTAGCTGTGAAAAAATGCAGGGCACAGGATTTAAATTCAAATATGGGGACCTCAATCAGGCCCTGGCCCAGATATTTCAATAGTTTTACAGGTGGTTTGTAGCTATTCAAATAAAATTTCTATTTTCAACCTCCAAATTCGTCCATCCAACGTAAGTAATTTAACTTTTATTTCTATGAAATTCTGTTCATTTGTTGTTCTCTTTTGGTTACTAACTATTCATGGTAACCAGGCCCAGGGGGTTGACCTTGATTACTACCTTCCTCAGGAATATTCCTATGCAAGCCATATTCCAACCCCCTCCTCCCTTTTGGGTTTTGAAGTCGGAGATTGGCACGCCAGTCATTTACAAGTAGTTCAATATTATCGTAGCCTGGCCAACAGTTCAGACAGGGCAGCCTTGATAGAATATGGGGAAACTTATGAAAAAAGACCATTGATCATGTTGGCCATTTCCTCTCCCGAGAACATAAGGGATCTTGAAGAAATCCGCAGCAAAAGGTCTGCTTTGAGGAATGTGAATGCAAATTTAGATTACGATGCCATGCCTATGGTCATGTATATGGGACATTCGGTGCATGGCAATGAACCATCAGGGGTCAATTCATCCCTGCTTTCTGCTTATCACTTTTCTGCTGCCAATGAATTGGAAAGTGATTTGGAAAACGTTGTTTTATTATTGGATCCCGCTATTAATCCTGACGGGATCAATCGGTTTGCCTCCTGGGTCAATTCCAATAAGAGTGCCATTGGGAATGGGGACAGCAACAACAGGGAATTAAATGAGCCTTGGCCTTCCGGAAGGACAAATCACTATTGGTTTGACCTGAACCGGGATTGGCTTCCCGTGCAACATCCTGAATCCAGAGGGAGAATTGAACAAATTCAAGCCTGGCTACCCAACATTGTTTTGGATTTTCATGAAATGCAAACGGACAGGACTTTTTTCTTCCAACCAGGAATTCCCAGCAGAAATAATCCCCTTACCCCCGCCAAAAATTTTGAGTTGACCGAAAAAATCGCTCAATACCATGCCCGCTATTTGGATGATATCGGATCACTTTATTATTCCAGGGAAAGTTTCGATGATTATTATTATGGAAAAGGATCAACTTATCCGGATATTCAGGGAGCGGTGGGCATTCTATTTGAACAGGCTTCCTCAAGGGGTCATTTACAGGAAAGCAGTTATGGGAAAATCTCATTCCCATTTACCATTAAAAACCAGTTTACTGTTGCGCTCTCCTCTTTTGAAGCGGCGGTAGACATGCGGGTAGAACTGAACACCTACATGCATCAATTTTATATGAATGCAAGAGAGGAATATAATGAAGATGAAGACAAAGCCTATATCTTCGGATCCCAGGAAGATTATGGGAAAACTTTTCATTTCGCTGACCTCATTCTTCAACATGATATTAAGCTGTATAGCCTGGAAGAGGATGTCACCCTAAACGGTGTACCGTTCAATTCGGGAAAAACTTTTATTGTTCCCTTGGACCAGCCCCAATATCGCTTGATCAAATCCATGTTTGAAAAAAGAACCGAGTTTCAAGACAGCCTTTTTTACGATGTTTCCACCTGGAACTTACCCATGGCTTTCAATATGGATTTCATGGCCTTGAGCAGTAAAATCCTGAACCTGGCTGAAGTAGAGGATGTCAGTGAAGGATTGAATTTTAGAAATGGTAAAATAATCGGAGGGGCAGGAGCTTATGCTTATGCCTTTGAATGGCAGGAATATTATACTCCTAAGGCATTGTATGAATTGATGGATAAAGGTTACCAATTAAGAGTTTCCCACAAGAGCTTCCAAAATCAATTGGGAAATGAATTTGACAGGGGAACCATCTTAATTGGGAAGGGGAATTCCGGAAAGGATGACAATGAATTTTTGAAAGACTTACAGCATGTGGCAGAAGAAACCGGCATCACCATTCATGCATTAACCACAGGATATATGGAAGGGGTTAACCTTGGCTCTCCAAGTATCAGTGTTTTGGAAAAACCCTCCGTTGCCATGTTTGTAGACACGGGGGTCAGCAGCAGTGATGCCGGAGAGATTTGGCACCTTTTTGATCAACGGATGGAAATCCCACTCACCCTAATGCCTACCAGCAGGTTCTTAAATGCGGATTTGAGCCAATATAACGTGTTGGTGATGCCCAGTGGCTCTTATGGGGTATGGAGGAAAGCAGGTGCAGACAAATTGCTTCAATGGGTTGAAAAAGGAGGCACCCTAATCAGCCGCGGTAGCGCCTTAAATTGGTTGGCAGATCAGGAACTGGTTCCTTTTAAATTCGAATCTCCGGCTGATGAAGAGAGCGAATTGCAAAAAGATTATGCCGACCTCAAAAATGATAAGGGAGCAAAGGTAACCGGCGGATCAATATTTAAAGCCAATTTGGACATTACGCATCCGCTGGGTTATGGATACAATTCAGCCATTTTGCATGTTTTCAAATCCGGAAACCAATTCCTTATTCCATCAAAAAACCCCTATGCCAATCCCCTGGTTTATACAAATGACCCTTTGGCCAGCGGTTACATCCATCCCACTAACCTGGAAACCCTCAAAGGCAAAAGTGTCATTCAGGTGGCCGTCCGGGGAAAAGGTAATATTATTGGGTTCGTTGATGATCCCAACTTCAGGGCGTTCTGGTTTGGAACCAATAAATTGTTTCTAAATGCCGTGTTTTTTGGACAAACCATCGATCCGAGCTCGGCAAAATAAAAACATTTTCACATAAAAATATCCTAATAAAGCACCTGCTACCAAGGAGGTCCTATCTGTTTGTTTTGTTATTTAAAATTTTGTGCCCCAAATAATAATATTTTAAAATTTATTTTATAAGAGCTTTTGACTAAATTGCACCTGTAAATAAAGGCTATGTCAAAAAAATTATTTCCTCTTGACAAAAATTATATATTGCATCAGGCCCAAAATGCGATAGAAGAGGAATTGATGCTTATTATGGTAGAAGAACTTAAAAATTCTTTCCGGTCCTTGTTCAATCCTTTGGGTTTGCAGGATGATACCTACTTAAAAATTCTAAACAACAACGATTTCCCAAGTGAAAATTTAAAACTTATTTATCATCAGCTAGCTGGCATTTACCGCTTTAAATTTGGATCAAACCAATTAGAACTGCTTTTTGATGGACGAAGCCATTTTGAAAAATACCAGGAAGACTGGGCACGCCAGTTAAAAATTTGGCTTATTGAATTGGGTATGCATGGGACTTATGTGAAAACCATGTTAAGGATAACTTTATTGTATGATTCCAGGAGCAGGGCACTTTTTTCAGAGAATCGATGTAAGTCCTTTATAAATGAATATTTTCAATTGCAAATCATAAAAAGAAAGGGAAACTTGTTGTTGAAAACTGGTTCTTAGGTCAAATTTGATTATAAAATTTCAATCCACAGATTCCAATACCGTTCTGAAGGAGACATAATGACTCCCAAATTTGTCTTTAAATTCTTGCCTTAGATCCTCTGCGTATCTTCCTTGATAGTGTTCCAGTTCCTCCATGGTTTCAGTATAAAATTGAGTGGCGTAGTTGACCCCATCTCCATTATTTTCCTGCAACAACCTGAAAAACCGAAATTCAAAAAAAAGCCCTGTTTTCATCACCTTTGGGATATGGTTACTTTTCATCCATTCCACAAACTCTTCCTCTTTCTCATCATCAATATTAATGGTCACGTTGTACAATATCATATCATCCTCGATTTTATTTACTCCATATGGTCTGGCCCAATCAAGATAATACAATCAGGTTTAAACAAAACTATATAGAAGGGCATTAATATAAAATAATCACTAAAATTGTACCGAAAATAGGTAAGGACATTAAAGATCATTCAAAACTTGCTCAAAAAAACAACGTTTACGCCGAAAAACAAGAAATTGCTGGCAAAGTTTGTCATAGTGGTCTTACACCTGGTAGGCATCTTTGGGCTAAGTTGGGATTACAGCAGACCATTTTTTCAATGGATGACCCCTTTACATTTACTGATTACAACAGGGATCTTAATGGTATTTCATGAAGATTGGGGTCCAAAGTTTTGGCTTTTTGTCTTCCTGGCCTTTTCTTTGGGAATGGCTGCTGAAATTATCGGTGTCAAAACCGGCATGGTATTCGGATCTTATCATTATGGAAAAGCACTTGGGATACAGGTTTTTGGAGTCCCTCTAATGATTGGAATAAATTGGTTTCTTTTGGTTTACCTTTCCGGAGGGATATTCGACAGGCTCCTGAATAATGACATCATTGCTGCCCTTGCAGGAGCGATGCTGATGGTCATAATGGATCTTATTATGGAACCAGTGGCCGTCAAACTGAATTTTTGGGCCTGGGAGCACCAGGAAATACCTTTTTCCAATTACTTGGGATGGTTTATTACAGCCTTTATCATCCAATTAATATACAGAAAATCCAAATTCGTAAAAATCAATCCCTTAAACCACCTCACCCTGGTGAATTTGATTTTATTTTTCCTGATACTCTCCTTTATACTATGAAAAAGAAAACATTTTTAAGAAACCAAAGTTAAGAACAAGATGTTAATTGCCCTTTTATATATTATTATTGGTTTCGTGACCATGGAAATATCCGGTTGGTTCATACATAAGTACATTATGCATGGCCCTTTATGGAATATCCATCAAACCCACCATCGACATACCAAAGGTTTTTTTGAAATAAATGACCTTTTCACCCTCTTTTTTGGTGGAATTGCCATATTGCTGATCTTTAAAGGCTTAGCGGAATATGATTTTCGGTTTTGGCTGGGAATAGGTATAACCGCTTACGGGTTAAGTTATTTTTTATTGCACGATATTTTGATCCACAGAAGGATACAATACTTCAAAAAGCCCAAAAAAGGATATTTGGCAGGTATATTCAAAGCACACCAGGCCCACCATTCTTCCAAAGATAAGGAAGGGGCCGTTTCTTTCGGGTTGTTTTTTGTTCCTTTTAAGTATTTTAAAAAGAAATAAAATGAAGTACTACTCTATAAAGGATTTGGAGCAATTATCTGGAATCAAAGCCCATACTTTAAGGATTTGGGAACAAAGATATAAGATCCTGAAGCCTAAAAGGACGGAAACCAATATCAGATATTATGATGACGATGACCTGAAATTGATTTTAAATGTCGCCTTGCTTAACGATAATGGTTTTAAAATAAGTAAAATTGCCAAGTTGAATATGGAGGACATTAAATCCGAAATATTAAAGTTGACAGAAAGGTCATTTAAATTCGATGACCAAATTCATGCCCTTATTATAGCCATGGTGGAGCTGGACGAGGAACGGTTTGAAAAAATTATATCCACGAATATTCTAAAAATTGGATTCGAATTGACCATGATCAATATCATCTATCCATTTTTATCCAAAATCGGAATTTTGTGGCAAACGGGCAGTATTCACCCTGGTCAGGAACATTTTATCAGTAATTTAGTAAGGCAAAAACTTATTGTAGCCATTGATGGGCAAATGTATACAGGAGGTGGTAAAAAATTCCTTTTGTTTTTACCGGAAGGAGAACTTCACGAAATTTCTTTGCTATTCAGCTCCTATCTCTTGAAATCCAATGGGCATAAGGTTTTTTATTTGGGGCAGAATACCCCGGATGAAGATCTCAAAGCGGTGTATGAAGTTCATAAGCCCGACTTTTTGTTAACTGCCATTACCACTTCTCCCTCTTCAGAATTCGTTCAGGCTTATTTAGATTCTTTAAGCAAATGGTTTCCTGAAAGTGAAATATTGGTTTCAGGTTATCAGGTTTTGGGACAGGATCTCAACATACCTCCCAATATGCATGTCTTACATTATTTAAAAGACATCAAAGACTACTTAACCAAACTCGTCAACCTGAATTCGATCGTTCCCAAAAGCTAAGCCCAGGGATCATAAAATTACCACAGGTGGTAAGATGTGGTCCTCAACTTATGCTGAGTTGATTTGTAATTGAATAAAGTCAAATATTTTCTGGTGTCATGTCACCTCAATTTTGACGCTAAACCAACAGATCTAGATCTTCTAAAAGGTCAATCCGGCGGGCTGTCTTCCCCTTAAGGGGACAGTGGGACGTGCATGGGCAAAGGCCTTTTAACGGATGAAACAACACTGGGAATATGAGGAATAAAAAGAGGCTTCCGGCATTCCGGCACAAAAGAAGCCTTTAATTACTTGTTTCAATTGTTTCAGAAATCAATCCAAGCCCAAGAACTCCACATCAAACACCAATACCGAATTGGCAGGTACTCCTGGTACTTCCTCATTGTCCTGGTAGCCGAAGGGGGAGGGTATGATGATGGAGGCTTTAGCCCCACTTCTTAGTCTTTTAAAACCTCTACTAAATCCATCTATTGCCCCTCCTTGACTGGCAGGAAGATCCACGAAAAATGAGAAAATATCATAATTTCGGTCTTCATTGAATACATCATGCTCGATGGCGACATCCTCCAGGTTGGTGTCAAAAACTGTTCCATCCAGCAAATACCCAGTGTAATTGGTGTATACCACATTTCCGGACTGCGGTCTGGACCCTATCCCTTCTTCCTTTACAATGACCACCAGCCCGGAGGGGTCGTGGATTCGATACAAACTATCAAACTCAGCGGTTTCCAGGTAATCGTCAATTTTTTCCCTGTCAATGGCAAGGTTCCCTTCCCTATCATAAACCGGCCCACCAAATCCACCGAGTTGGTCATCACAGCCTAGTGCCAAAATACCGGTGATAAGGAGAAGGCATATAGTTTGAAATCTCATATAAAAACTGTTCAACATTTATTGTTCAAAAGGGGCATTTTCCACCAAATCCAAATCAAAAACCAAAACCGAATTGGCAGGAATCGGTCCTGATCCATTTTTGCCATAGGCATAAGCTGATGGAATCAACGCTGTTACCTTTTCGCCTTCCTTCATTCTTGACAGCGCCCAATGCCAACCCTCAATGACATTGGATACTCCCAAAATTAAACCGTAGGGTTCATAATTCCGGGTGGGGCTGTGCATATCATTGTCCCTGGCTACCTGTTCGATAGAAGTGTCAAATACCGTCCCATCCAAAAGCATACCGGTATAATTCACCATTAAGGTATCCCTTACTTGAGCAAGCTCCCCATCTTCCACCACTTCTGTAAATAACAGAACGATTCCGGTCTCTCCTACGGTCTCTTTCCTCATGTATTCATCTTCTACTGTCAGGATATAATCCTCGATTTTTTGTAAATCCTGCATAAATACGGCATCAAGGTTTTCCTCCTCCGAAATACAGGAAACAAAGCTTAGGGCCATCAATAACAGCCCAAAGCCCAATGCGTGCTTTTTCATTTTAATTACTTTAAAATTGCTCCAAAAAGAATAGTTTATCCTTTTTGTTATTTTTCAACATCCGTGACTTCCACGTCAAAGATCAATACGGAATTGGGCTTGATCACTTCTCCCCGCTGACTGGGTCCATAAGCCAAAGGTGAGGGTATAAGAAATTTGGCTTTTGAGCCATTTTTCAACAATTGCAGCCCTTCATCCCAACCAGGTATGACCATGCCTTTTCCCACTTCAAAGGAAAAAGGTTCATATGGTCTTTCCTCCTTATAGGTATTGGATTCTTTCGCTTTACTCTCCAAACTGGTGTCGAACACCGTTCCATCCAATACATAACCGGTATAATTAACAGAAATTTTATTTCCCTGTTCCACCTGTTCGCCAGCTCCCTCTTCCTCTATGACGTAAAACAGACCCGATTCTGTCCTGTCTGCATCCAGATTATTTTCTGCAATATAATTTTCAATGGTTTTAATGTCGTCTTCCATCCGGATTTCGGCATCAGCAGCCTGCTTTTTTTGTTGTTCTGCTACCAAATCATTAAAGTAATCTTCAAATATTTCTTCTTCAAGGACGTTGATTACCCCAATATTGATGGTGACCATGTCATCATTTTTCAAAAATGGAGGAACCCCCTGCTCTGTAAATATTTGTTCCGCGGTGGCGTTGATCTCGATGCTGTCGCCATTGTTGAGATTAAGAAATATTTCATCTATCCCCGTCCTCGTTTCAGCAGTATCACTGTGCTGTAAATAGGGTGGAATGGGCTGATCATAACTGGAAATAAATACAGAGTCAGAGGATGTTTTGGCTATGAACTGGTACATAACAAAATCTCCATCTTTGGTTTTATCTTTCCCTTCGTTGAGGTATGTATATTCTATTCCGTCAGAGGTGGTTTTCTTTTTTTGACAGGAGTAAAATAGGGTGCTGGCCACTATGACCAAGACGCCCATCATTAGGCTATTGATTCTTTTCATTTGCTAATTCTAATTGATTGAATAAAATATGTTTGTTTTCTTTAATTAATGACTGGAACCGATCCACGGTTTCTTCAAGAGACAATTCAGAAATGCCCCCAGAGGCATTTTTATGCCCACCTCCTTTAAAATAAGATGCCGCAAATTTATTGATAGAGACATCCTCTGATGATCTAAATGAAATTTTTACCTTGTCTTTGCCTTCGGTAAAAAGGGCTGCAATTTTAATTCCATCCAATGAAAGGGCATAATTAACCAATCCCTCAGTATCCCCGGTCTGGGAATTGTACTTTCTCAGATCCTTTTTGCTGATTCCAAAAAAGGCCGTGTTCAGTTCAGGTAAAATGGTCAATCTTCTGGTAAGGGCAAATCCCAAAAACTTTAGCCTGTCTACCGAATAGGTATCGTAAATCAGACGGGAAATTTTAGCGTTATCCGCCCCCAAACCGATTAACTCCGCCGTAACCAAATGAATGTTTTTAGTAGTATTGGGATGTCTGAATCCACCAGTATCTGTCATGATGCCGGCATAAAGGCATTCTGCCATATCCTTATCGATCAGCTCTTTATCCCCTACCTGCACAATTAAATCATAAATCAATTCACAGGTTGCGGCTGCAGCGGTACTGCAAAACCTAAAATCCGCAAACTCTTCAGGATCCTGATGGTGATCAATATTCACCTTAAAGGCTTTGGACGCTCTTATGGGATTTCCCAAATCGTGCAAGCGGTCTAAGTTGGAGAAATCCAGGCCAAATATTAAATCTGCCTGGGATATCAGGTCTTCCACCAATTCTTCATTTCCGGTCGCTTCAAAATTTATCACCTCATCATTGCCATTCATCCAACTCAAAAAAGAAGGATAATCTGACGGGGAAACCACCCACACCTCATGGGATTTTTTTTTCAGATAGCTGGCCAAAGCCAGGGAAGAACCCAGGGCATCGGCATCTGGCTTATGATGGGTGGTGATGATTATCTTTTTTGGCGAAGCTGAGGAAATTTTTTCTTTAAATAGATCTAATTTCTGCATGTGTGATTTTTGAATACTGCGCTTTTATAAAAACACAAGCCACAAAGTTCAGTATAATTTTCTGAAAATCCCAATACCATTTCAAACCCTATCTGGATATCCATTTAACACAAATAGCTTTATCATCTCGGACTTTCAGGTAAAAGCATTAATTTTGGCAGGGATTCGAATTTCAACTTAAATTGACAATTAAATAATAAATTATGGCTAGTAACAAAACCTTTACCATGATCAAACCTGATGCATTTGGTGCTGCAAATTCAGGTGCAATTATAAAAATGATGGAGGAAGCTGGATTTAAAATCACCGCTTTAAAAACAACCCAACTTACCAAAACCCAGGCGGGTAAATTTTATGAAGTGCACAAAGAAAGACCCTTTTATAAGGACTTGTGTACCTATATGTCTTCCGGACCTATCATTGCAGCCATTTTGGAAAAGGAAAATGCAGTTGAAGATTTCAGAAAACTCATCGGAGCCACCAACCCGGCAGATGCTGCAGAAGGTACCATCAGAAAATTATATGCCACATCTCTGGAAGCAAATGCGGTTCATGGATCTGACTCAGATGAAAACGCGGCGATAGAAGGAGGATTTTTCTTCAATGAATTTGAAAAAATCGGATAAATTCCAAAATCAACATGGTCGTAAAAAAAGACCATGTTGATATAAATTTTATGAATTTTTAACATTTATCAAACTGAAATCGCAGATTTTTTTACGTATTCCTCCAGATGGAATAAATTTAATGTTACCCATACCAGGTAATTTTTCATCTTTTATTTTTTAAAATCCAGGAAAAATTTATCTTTACCGGGATTAAATTAAAACCCACTTCTTTAGATACCAGCCAACTTTTGGGAAATCGGTTAAAGACCACCTGATATGATCCACGAACCGGACATTCCTGCAAGGGCGAAACCGTAGCAAAATCAGGAAAAGTCCTTTTTACGCCACCTACATCAGGAAATATCGGCCATGATTGGGTGATGATATTGGATGCCGAATAGACCTATGAATACAGCAATCAGGCAGTGAAAAATTCACCGGAAAAGGGATCTTCTGTTTAGTCACAAGGACCTTTTGACCAGCTTTTCAGCCCTGCCTGCCCTGCAGCGCAGGCATTTCCATAGGTTTTTCCATCACAACCGCATACAGGAATGTACTCCATGGTACATATTCCTTCAGGATTGATTTTGTCAGGGTCTATACAGCTGGTTTCCACAACCTCGCGAGGTTGTATTTCCCCACATTGGAACCCCATCACTAATATCAATCCAAGTGCAAAGACCGCCTTTTTCATCCTTTATCAATTTTAAATTTTACGCCGTTTACTTATTGTTGAGACGTAATAAATCTTCAAACTGCTACAAAGAGAAGGCTTTTTATTCATTGGTCTTTTTTTTGAAAAACACCTGCCTGATCCATCTTGGTAAAAATATCGCTCCTAAAATAAGATAAGGGTAATATGAAAACATTCTCCACAATATACTGGTCACAAAGGTATAATTTGTCAGAAATTCATTGAAAAACTGAGCAAAGAAAAACTCTGCCGTACCACTGCTGCCCGGGGTGGGACTGATCATCATCACAATCCACATGATAATCTGTCTGGCAAATACCACTATGTGATCAAAAACAGACAAAGATTCATAGGCAGAAATCAAAGCATTTAGCATAAAATACCTGGAAGACCAAATAAATATCGTGGTAAATACGATCACAAGCCAGTATTTCAGGCTTTTCCCTTTTAATTCCCGGCTGGCATCAATAATTTGATCGCCATAGGTGTGGGCTTGATATTTCCATTTTTTTAACCACTTGATGGAAAACAGTTTCAACAACAACCATTTGAACACCCTGGGTCTGTAAAATAAAGCCAGGGCCATTAATAAGGAATAAAAAGTATATAATGAATAACTTACCCAAAACAGGTATTCCAGGCTCGAACCCAATCGTACCTCCAATACCCGGCTATCGGGAAAAATATAGCCTTGCGCCAGAAACAAAATTATAGGAGCCCCTATCACAAAAAAAAGGTTGTCCAGGATGGCCGTCAACATAGTGAAAGCAAGGGCCTTACCCAAAGGGATACCCTCTTTGTTGAGAATAAAGACGGCAACGGCAGTACCTCCTACGATGGAAGGCGTAACGGCAGAAGCAAATTCCCACAGGATGATTACATATAAGGCCCTGCCCCAGGTAAGGTGATGGTCGGTAATTTCCCTGATTCTGAAAATATAACCTGCATCCCGCATGACAATAAATAAAAAAGCCAGAATAAGGGAAAAGGCAGAAGCGTCGAATACGCCTTTCAATGTCTGTGAATTGACGGTGGGATCAATATAGAACATAAAAAAAACGATTCCCAGACCAATCAAGACAGGTACCCAAACCTTATTGGGATTTAAGGTTTTAAAAATTTCCTTATTGTCTAATTTCATAAATCCTCTACTGGTATAACTGCTAATCTTTCAACCCAAAAATTATTAAATCCCTCTCCGATTTTTATGGTAACCATGGTAAGCTGCAGCAATTCCAATATGGCCAAAAATGTATAAATGATAAAAATTTTCTCTGGATTGAATTCTATAAAATCCGTGAAAGGAACCTTTTTTTTGTGGCTCAATGTATCCATTACCAATTCCTTTTGTTGATCAATGGTATAAGGATACTGAATAACCGTATGTTTGGTTTGGTCACTTCGAGAGGCATATTTGGTCAATACTTTCTGATAAACCTTTAATAGCTTATATAGATCCAGATCCTGCATTTCTGCATCTACCTGATCCAGACTGGACAGGCTTTTCAGTTCATGGTCAACATTTCCTCTTTCGTGCCTGGACATCCTCAGATTTTCAAGTTCCGACAGTTCCCCAATTACCGATTTGTATTTTTTATACTCAAGCAAATGCCGAATGAGTTCTTCTCTGGGATCAATTTCCTCCCCTTCCTCATTCAATTCCGGTCGGGGCAATAACATTTTGGATTTGATTTTCATCAAAGTAGCTGCAAAAAGAATGAATTCACTGGCTACTTCTATTTCCATACGTTCTAAATGATGAATATATTCAAGAAAATCATAGGTGATTTTAGATATGGGAATATCATAAATATCCAATTCATCCCGCTCAATAAAGAACAGCATCAGATCAAAAGGTCCCTCAAATAAAGGTAATTTGATTTCAAAACTCACTGGATACAATTATTTTTTGTTAATTTTGTCATTCTTATTTGGGATCAAAGATATCATATATCTTTTTAATTCAATAGGCATGTGAATAAATTCCTAATTCCTCATGGATAGGAGAATATTTATTGCTAATATTAAACATAATCCAGCAATTGAGGTTATAAATTTTTATAAAGACTTCGTGAAAATGCAAATAGAACCTGGAAATCTGCTCAGTAAAATTCACCAACCAGATGATCTGAAAAACTTCGGAAAAGATCAATTAGTTCAAATATGTGATGAATTAAGACAGTTCATAATTGATCACGTATCGGTGTATGGGGGTCATTTCGGAGCAGGCCTCGGTGTAGTTGAATTGACTGTCGCCTTACATTATGTACTCAATACTCCTGATGATCAGTTGGTTTGGGATGTGGGTCATCAGGCCTACGGTCATAAAATTCTGACCGGTAGAAGAGAAGCATTTCATACCAATCGTCTATACAAGGGTTTATCCGGTTTCCCTAAAAGAAAGGAAAGTGATTTTGATGCGTTTGGAGTAGGTCACTCCAGTACTTCTATATCTGCCGCATTGGGTATGGCCATGGCATCAAAATACAAAGGCGAGCACCATAGGCAACATATTGCCGTGATCGGAGATGGGGCATTGACTGGTGGAATTTCATTTGAAGCCATGAACCATGCAGGAGTCTCTGACACTAATTTGCTGATTATCCTAAATGATAATTGTATGTCCATAGACCCTAACGTAGGCGCCTTAAAGGATTATTTAACAGATATCACCACTTCGCATACCTACAATAAAGTCAAAAACGAGGTTTGGAACCTGTTAGGAAAAATAAGTAAATTTGGATTCAGTGCCCAGGATGTGGTATCTAAAGTGGAAGGAGCCATCAAGTCCACCTTGCTAAAACAAAGTAATCTTTTTGAATCCCTGAATTTAAGGTATTTCGGCCCAGTGGATGGTCATGATGTGAATCATTTGGTAGAAATACTCAATGATTTGAAAGACATTCCAGGACCTAAAATTTTACATTGCATCACGGTGAAAGGAAAGGGCTATGGTCCTGCCGAAAAAGACCAAACCAAATGGCATGCCCCTGGAAAATTTGACAAAATAACCGGTGTTATAGCCAAAAATACCCCCCTTAATCCACAAGCTCCCAAATACCAGGAAGTATTTGGACATACTTTGGTGGAATTGGCGGAAAAAAACAAAGCTATCGTGGGTGTCACCCCTGCCATGCCCTCGGGCTCATCCATGAATATTATGATGGAGGCTTTCCCCGAAAGATCCTATGACGTAGGCATAGCCGAACAACATGCCGTTACATTTTCTGCAGGATTGGCGACTCAAGGTTTAGTCCCATTCTGCAATATTTACAGCACTTTTATGCAAAGAGGTTATGACCAGGTAATTCACGATGTTTGTCTGCAGGATCTCCCGGTAGTTTTTTGCCTGGATAGGGCTGGATTCGCCGGAGCTGACGGCCCGACACACCATGGTGCGTATGACATCGCCTTTTTTAGATGCATCCCTAACCTTGTCGTCAGCGCACCCATGGACGAAGAGGAGCTCCGAAACCTGATGTTCTCTGCAAGTACACATAAGGGCCCCTATTCTATCCGCTATCCCCGCGGTCAGGGAGTAATGCCTGACTGGAGGACTAAAATGAGAAAAATACCACCCGGACAAGGGAGGATTATCAATGAGGGGGAAGATATCGCTATATTGACCATTGGTCATATTGGGAATTATGCCGTAAAAGCCACTTCCCTACTCCAGACTTCCGGTATTAATCCGGCCCATTATGACATGAGATTTGTCAAACCTCTTGACCAGGCTTTACTTCATGAGGTTTTTGGAAAGTTTAAAAAAATAATAACAGTGGAGGACGGATGCATCATGGGTGGCTTTGGAAGTGCTGTATTGGAATGGATGGTAGATCATGGTTACCAGGCCTCCGTTAAAAGATTGGGCATTCCGGATGAAGTCATCGAGCATGGGGAGCAAATTCAATTACATAAGGAATGTGGTTTTGATCCTGAAGGCATTGTAAGTGCCGTAAAAAAAATGAGCCAGGTTTATAAAGCTGAAAAAATGTGATAAATTTTATCCCAAAATGGTCCTAATAGGCTTTCAAGTTGTTAGTGCTAAATTAGTGCTATAAATGTGGAAAACGGTCATGGTAAAATATTTTCAACGAAATGGTTTTACCTATATTTAGAAAAC
>JBBDSB010000244.1:0-7956 GCA_040905205.1 Cyclobacteriaceae bacterium | reverse complement strand
TATTTAGAAAACAAATCATACCCAAAATGAATCCGCGCAGGAATTTTTTAAAAAAATCCGCTATGCTAATGGCGGGAATCAACCTTACCACGGACCCATTTGCTATCGGAAGTCCCAATTCCCCTGTAAAAAATCCGCTCCCCAAATGGCGGGGATTTAATTTACTGGATTTTTTTAACCCAGATCCCGAAAAAGGAAGAAAAAATAAGCCGGTGTATATAAAATACATGGCTGATTGGGGATTTGATTCCATTATGAGGATTGGTATGGAGAAAAATTAGACCGCAAGTTGTTGACAGTATTAATGAAATATGACTGAATTAAAATACAATGATATAGGAAAAGGCAAAGCCGTGGTACTGGTCCATGGTTTTTGCGAAACCAAAGAGATCTGGAAAGTAATGGCCAACTCCCTTTCCAAAAATTACAGGGTGATTTGTCCCGATTTGCCTGGCTTTGGCGAAAGCCCTTTGCCCAATAAACATTTTGACTTAAAGGAAATCGCCACCATGCTGGAAATAGGTCTTTCCAAACTTGAAGTTTCATCACCGATGGTTATCGGTCATTCATTGGGAGGATATATTTGCCTTGAAATGGCGGCCAACATGGGTTCCGGATTGGCCGGGTTGGGACTCTTTCATTCCTCAGCTTTTGCCGATGAGGAAGAAAAAAAAGCGGTCAGGAATAAAACCATAGAATTTGTCGAAAAAAATGGGGTAGAACCTTTTATCCGCTCCTTTATTCCTCCCTTATTTGCAGAAAATAACCGATTGCCCTGCAGCGATAAAATTGAAAGTCTCATCATGTCAGGATTAAAGGTAAAAAAAAGTAGCCTAATCGCCTATACTCAAGCCATGAGAGACAGGGAGGATAACCTGGAAACCCTGAAAAATTTCAAAGGAAGAAAATTATTGATCTGCGGAGAAAAAGATCCTGCTGTCCCATTGGATGTAAGTAGAAAACACAAAGAGGCCGTTAACGTTTTTCACGAAATTGCTGATTGTGGTCATATGGGAATGTTCGAAAAAAAGGACCAGGCACTAAATGCGCTGCTATCCTTTTTAAAGTCAACCCATGAATAATAAGATCTAATTTCAGTAAGTTGCCCTTCCACCTGAAATATCAAATACAAAGCCGGTATTGAAGCTGGCTTCCTTAGATAAAATCCATGCGGAGATGGAGGCTACTTCTTCCACGGTACCTAACCGCTTCATTGGGATTTTGGATGTCATATAAGCCAGTTGTTCCGGAGCTGTATCCTCATTCATTGGAGTCCTGATTACGGCAGGGGCCAATCCGTTGATCGTAATGCCGGTTTCTGCGTACTCTTTGCCCAAGGCTTTTACCAATCCAATGACACCTGCTTTGGTGGCAGAATAACCAACCATATTGGGATTTCCTTCTTTTCCCGCTATCGAGGCAATCAATAAAATTCTGCCATAGTGATTTTCTACCATCCATTTTAGGGCATACTTACAGGTAAGGAAAGAGCCCCTTAGGTTAACAGCATATATTCGATCAAAATCCTCAGTAGGATAATCAGTGATTTTAGTCTGGGTTGGCCCTACTATTCCCGCAGAATTTACCAAAATATCAATCTTTCCAAAATCTGCCACTACCTTTTGGAAAGCGGATGCCACTGCTTCTTCCTGGGATATGTCCACGAAATAGACTTCCACCTGAATTCCCTTTTTCTGCCAGTCTTGCTTTATTTGGCGGAGTTTTTCTTCCTTAAGGTCCCATAGGGCAACATGGGCACCCTCTTGGGCCAATCTCTCTGCAATACCTTTTCCAATTCCATCTGCAGCACCCGTAATTACTGCCACCTGATCTTTAAATCTTAATGCCATTTCTTTTGGTTTTGTGTCCTATAATTAAATTAAAAGTACAAAATAGTGAAGAATTTCTAAAGACAGTAAAAGGAGAGCTAATTTTAACTCTTTGGAAATAATGAGAGGAAAACTGATCAGGGGATTTTAATTTGGTGAAAGATTTTGCTGAATTGATTTCATTTGTTTATAATTGATTTTTAGCGGCCATAATTTGCCCCGTACCGAAGGTCGGGGTGCCTGTCCCGATTTTTTTTTTCGGGGGAATCTCGCACCTGCCGGCAGGTATTTGATAATCATCCCTACGTGTGACGTTCTCGTCATGCTTGATTTCATTTGTTTATAATTGTCTTTAATTGGCCACATGGAATCTCGCATACTTTATAATCATCCCAGTGTGTGTCGGTAACGACATGCTCGATTTCATCTTAACTATTTGCATACCAAATCATGAACTTTTTGCTCCTTAAAAAATAATAGGATCCACATTGATGATATTTTTTGTTTTTTTCGATGTGCTATAAAACAGATAATTATGAAAATTACATTTATAGTTATGATCTTTGCCACTTTGGCTATATTTTTTTCTTGCAATAATAATGAAGAACCAACCGCGCAGGGTATTCGAAATGTGAATTCCAATTTTTGCGATAGAATAAATGGGGTTGAGGGATTATATTGGGACATTACAAATGGCAGTAACTTTATGGGTATCGGAATTTTATAAAATAATGTGACTAAATCCAAAATAAAACCGTCATTCCGAGAGTTGACTTTTTTTAAACGCAGAAATCGGGATGACGATGTGTTTTTCAACTCATTGAATACCATTTATTTTAATATGTACGTCAACGTTGAACCTGGTGGATACGCTCCGGTTAAGATCTCTTCACTGCGCTCGCGACACCGAATACCTCATCGGTAGGCTTAGAGGGGGATTGCGCAGAGAAAGTCGTGGGAATCCCTAATAAAACGGGACTGCCACACCCTTTCCTACCCAGCAACCCACCAAAAAGGGTTTGCAGTGACGAAATAGTCGGTTTTTCGAGACGTTCTTACACCGAATTCACGTTAAATTTAAGCCTTTGTTAAACCGAATTTTATTCAAAAAGAGCCAACATGCCTTCCCCGTCCAGGGCTCCCAGGAAACTGTCGCCTTCGGCGATGACTTCCTTGGCCATTTTACTTTTGGCCTGTTGTAGTTTCATAATTTTCTCCTCTACTGTATCTTTGCAGATCATCCGGTAAGCGATGACGTGTTTTTCCTGCCCCATCCGGTAACAGCGGTCTATGGCCTGGTTTTCAACAGCAGGATTCCACCAGGGGTCCAGGATATAGACATAATCCGCAGCGGTAAGGTTAAGTCCGGTTCCACCTGCTTTCAGACTGATCAGGAATACCCTTTTGGAAGGATCATTCTGAAATTGGTTGACCCTTATTTCCCTTTCTTTAAGACTGGTTTTGCCATCAAGATATGTGTAAGGGATATGGTTTTCCTGAAGCTTCTCCTGGACAATATCCAACATTTTGACAAATTGACTGAAAACCAACAATTTATGGTTTCCCGTTTTTTCCATGATGTGTTCCAGAAGTAAGTCAATCTTGGCCGATGCCTCCTTACCTACTGTATGGGACACCAACCGGGTGGCATCGCAAACCTGCCTTAACCTAGTCAACCCCTCCAAAACATACATTTTGGATTGGTCGGGACCTTCTTCCTCAAATTTTTTCAGCAGATAATCTCTGTATTCATTTCTGAATGCATCATAGACCCTACGCTGCACAGGATCCATTTCGCAGTAAAGGTATTCTTCCGTTTTATCAGGCAGCTCTGTCAGCACCTCTTTTTTGGTTCTTCTTAGCACAAAAGGCTTGATTTTTTTCTGCAACTCCTCTAAAATAACCTTATCCCCTTTCTTCAATGGATTTAAATAATTGTCTTTAAAACCACTGAAGGTGCTGAAAAACCCTGGGTTAACAAAATTCATCTGCGCAAATAACTCAGCCAGGCCATTTTCTATTGGGGTGCCTGTCAATGCAATTTTAAATTTGCCCCTTAACCTGGTGATGGATTTGTATCGTTGAGAATGGGTGTTTTTGATGGCCTGGGACTCATCGGCAATGATAAGGTCAAAATCAATCTGTTTCAACAATTCCAGATCATTAATGACCAGCCCGTAACTGGTCATGAGCACCTGGTGCTTTTTCAATGCCTCCACGCTGTCATAGCGGTTGCCATGATGAATAAAATAATCAATATGGGGAGCAAATTTTTCAAATTCATCCTTCCAATTGAATAAAAGGGTGGTAGGTGCCACCACAAGCACTTTAGCACCCTTCTTTTTGGTCATTTTGCAGATGAGCGTAATGAGTTGTAAGGTTTTGCCAAGGCCCATATCATCTGCTAAAATGCCTCCCCAGCCATATTCTTGAAGAAAATTCAACCAATTAAGGCCAACTTGCTGATAGGACCTTAGGTTGGCTTTTAATTCCTTGGGGATTTTGGTTTTCTTTATGCTGGAAAACTGTTTTAGTTTTTCTTTTTTCTCTTCAATTTCCTGTAAGATCTCCGGGAAGTTTTGCAACTCCTCTACCTCATCCATTAGGTTAAATTGGGTTTTTGAAATCCTGATCTGGTCTTTTTCGGTTTCACCTGCCCTGAACAACCTGCTGAACTTTTTGACCCAGTCATCTGGTAATATTCCTATGGTTCCATCGGTCAATTCAATATAATTTCTGTCTTTATCCAATGCCCTTTTAATGTCCTTCAATTTGACCTTGTTGTTGCCAAAAGCTACCTCTGCATTGAGTTCAAACCAGTCCTGAGTGGAGCCGAACTCCATGGAAATAATCGGAGGAAAGGGTGAATATTTCTTGATTTTAATATTTTCCAACCCGAAAACCGCCACCTGATTTTCCTTTAATTTTTCAAAAGCCTTCATAAACCATAGGTTTTCCATAAATCCATCATGGTTCAAGTGAAAAAAACCCTGGTTTCCACCCCTTTCAAAATTGGGATGCAGGGACCGCAGAAATGCCACGAAATCCTCTTCAACATCCTCATCTCTCAGGTAAAGGGTTTTGGTCTCCGGATCCATGATGCTGTTTCCTTCCAGGGGATTGGAAAAAGCCTGAGGTCCGTATTGTATGGCGGGTCTAAAAATTACCAGCCCGGTGAGCTCAGAAATGTATAATTGTTTTTGTAACAATGGGGTGTTTTCGGCTTCTTTGAAAAGTCCGGATTCGTCCATGATTTCAACGTTTTTTGAAAGGGGAATTAATACCTTTTGAATAAATTTCTCAACATCTTTTTCTAAAAAATGCATAACTGGATATTCCCTCAGTCGTTTTAATGTCTCCAATGCTCCTTTATTGGCGAAAGTCATTAAGTTTTCGCCTTTCAAAGCAAAGACTGTCGTTAGGATCAGATTATTTTTTTCCTTCTCTATTTCAAAACTGCCTTCTTTGGTCCTGACCCTCGGAACTACCTCATATATCCCACCTGATTTTCGGATGCTTACGGTGAGCTTGGCCAGCATTAGCTGGAAAGGTCCCTTAAAAAATATTTTCTGTATTTTGCCTTTTTCGTATTGAAAAAGGGTTACCTGATAAGTAAGAATGGGATAGGCCTCCGAAGTGGCCAAAAACTCCCGAAAAAGCGAATATAAATTTTCAGTATCCTTCTTTTCAATGGCTTTATTTACCTTATCGATCGTAAAAAGGATTTTATCCATCCCGGAATTAATCTTCAGCCTAAAGTCAAAGGGGTCTTCTATTTTTGTGAACTTTACAGCATATTCAGAAGGCCTGTTTTTACTTCCTTTGGCCATAAAAGGTAAAATATCCTGAAAATTCCCAAATTGGTCTAAAACCAGCGCAAAACCCGGGTTGTATTGACCCAATTCTTTGGAATCGGTGCTGCTGATCCATTGATCCTGGTTTCGATGTCCCACTTTATTCAACTTTTCTGAAAGGGTATCGATAGGATAAAGTCCCCGAACAGGACCAGCCGGAATCATCCTCACCTGCCCTGCCTGAAATAAAAATTCAAAAGCTTTCATCGGATCCTGTATTTGTTCCCGAAGGCCCCAGGCATTCAATTTCGCTTCAACTGCTTCCTTTCTTTGTCCGAAGGTCAAATAGTTTAAATCTCCCAATTCCGTTTGGCTGAACCTTTTTTTGAGCCATTTCAAACCAGTGCGGATCAAGTATTTTCTTTGGTAATTTCCATCAATAACCACTTGCTGGCCATCAAAACTAACCGTTAAAAAATGATGTTGCCCATTAATATCAACGGAATAGGCAATGCCGTTTTCAAACAATTCGGTGGCATACAAGCTATCATAAATATAGGCAGCAGCAGGTTTTGCTTCGATCTTTTCAGCAATATTCGGGATTTCTGCCTCTGTACAAGGAATAATGATGGGCAAAGAGGGTTCCTCTTTTTTTGGTTCAGCTTTCACCCTTGCCTTTTCGGGCAGGTTTTTCATCCAAGGTGGAAGGGAAGCCTCGTAATTTATATCCCTGGTCAGTTCCAGGTAGAAAAGGGCCGCTGCAACATGTTTACATTCCTGATTTTCTATAAAATAAGGACAGGAACAATCGATGGGATTGTGGTCGCTATCACTGGAAAATCCACCAAATCCTTTCCTAAATGATTGATTGAAGGTCAATGGATCCAAACAAATGCTTACAGCATAAAAAGGTTCTGTATTTCCTTCTATTTCAAAGTAATACACTTCTATGGCCGCATCGAAATAGATAAAATCAACCTTTTTACCACTGAAAATCGAAAATCCTCTATTGAGCAACTTAGGCGCCAGACCTGATTTGATTTTGGATAGTTGGTTTCGGTGATTATAAGAAAGATCCATAAATTTAAATTCCTCCAAAATTAGTTTTCTTTTCCAGTTGTAAAAAATTTTTTATACGAAAAAACCTTGGATTGATAAATCTATTTATTTAGTTTAAAGGAAAATTAGTTAATTAATTAATGACACAACAACCGATTTCCCGCTTAATAGGTTATTCTATGGTAATAATGCTGATGGCTTCCTGTCAAAATGAAATCAACAATACCGAAGATTTGCCGTTGTTGGAATTAGAAAACCTGGAAGTGATCAGTAGACCCTATTCGATTGTTAAGGTGATTCCCCTGGAGACAAATGCAGACAACCTCCTGGGTGACTACCTAACAATAAAATTCTCTGAAAACGCCTTTTTTATTTATGATGAAAATGCCAGAGAGGCCATCCATCGTTTTGGCCTTACCGGAAATTATCTGGGCAAATTTATAGAAACCGGAGAAGGGCCAGGTAAGATTCCCAGCATCAATGATTTTATTCCCACCACGGATGGATTGGAGATTCTCAGTGTCTTGGGAGATCAAGCTGAAATCATCCGACTTGATAAACGAGGGGAAATTATAGGAAATCTAGCTCTGGATTACTTCGCTTCTTCCTTTGCGAAATTGCCTGATGGTCGCTATGCCGCTTCCGGAAGTTATAATCTTCCCCTAGTTGAGAACAGAGTGTCAATAATTGATGGGCAAGGGGAGACTATAAAGACATTTTTACCTAATTTCCATGAAATTTTACCGATGCAGGAAAAAAACTTCTATACCGAAAATGAAACTGTTTTTTACCATGAAATTTATAACAATACCACCTTCAAGGTTCAGGAGAACAGTCTTGTTCCTCAATATCAATTTGATTTTGGAAAATACAGTATTCCGGAAAGGTTTTTTGAAATGGATTGGATGGTCGGTTTTGAAATGCTCAACCAACAAGGGTTTGCGGCCATTTCCCATTTTTGGGAAAATGAGGAGAAGGCTTTTTTTGGGGTGAATGTTCAGGTGAACGGAGAGCTGAAAAACCATCAGATCATTTTGGATAAAAGTAATAGGCAGGCCGGCAAAAGGATTACCTCAGCAACTGAATTAACTGCCTTTTTCCATCCTGTAGGATTAATGGATGACCACTTGGTTTTCATCGCACAGGCTCCGGATTATTTAAAACTTGACCCGAATCAATTGCCGGAGAATAGCCCCAAAATTCAAGAGGGGGATAACCCTGTCTTTTTATTCGTTGAATATTGAATCATGAAATTTCGCGCTAAGTTGTAATTA
>JBBDSB010000243.1:0-1355 GCA_040905205.1 Cyclobacteriaceae bacterium | reverse complement strand
TGGCCGTGACCGGCAACCTGACCGTCGTCAATACCATGCAGGAAAAACTTTATGCCGGGTTGACGGAGGTCAGTGCCATCCTTTCCAACCTGGCCAATGTAAAGGAGATTGCAAGAATTGCCAACGGGATTTCAGGCGATGTCCACGACATTATGGAATTGGCCGGTGAAAATCCGGTTTTCCTGGTCTTTGCCGAACAGAACGCCACTTTGTTCCAGCAAAGGGCCACAGCCCTGGCACTGGAAGTGCAGCAATTTGCCCTGAAAGGAGGCAGGGAAAACCTGATGGATGCAGGGGAACGGGCGAAAATCATCAATACCATATTGAATGAACTGCTGATCCTGAGGTCCTATACCTACGGGATGTACCGCACCATGCAATTTGCCAGCATGAAGGGCCTTTTAAAATCGCTGAACCCTTTTCAGGGATACATTGAAATGGACCTCGCCATTATGGACGACATTATCAGGAAAAGAGCAACCCTTAACCGATAAGCCATGAAAATGCTTTTATTGGCCGGAACCCTGCTTTTCACATTCCCCGCCTTTGGGCAACTCAATGTGGCCCTCTTGCATCAACTGGTGGAAGATTCCAAAAACGAATATGAAAAGCAATCGGAAGCCAAAACCAACCAGGCCAAAAATGTCATCCATGAAGAAACCAACCGGAATCTGATGGGCCAGGTCAAGGAAAAATACCGGACCGTGCAGGAGCGGTTCGCCAAACTAAACCTCTTGATGGAGGCGGTAGGGCTTGCCGTAACGGCCGAACCACTGCTCAGGTCCATTATCGACCATCAGGAGCAGATCGTATTCTATTGCCAAAGCGACCCCCTGGTAATTCCCCTGGCATTGGAAACAGAAAAGCTGTTTGTAAAGCAATCCTATTCCCTGATGAATTACCTGATCGGATTAATGGCCTCTATTGGTGAGCTCAACCAGATGAAGGTTTCCGAAAGACGCATTTTGCTGCAGCATGTCCTGCAGGAACTGCGGTCCATCAACCGGCTTTCATTGGCCACTGCCCAAAGCCTGGAAGCCCATATCCGCATAAAATCCGGGGGCAGCCCCTATCCCCAATACCTGAAAGAAGCATCGGCTACGGCTGATGAAATATTGGCCAACATTCAACTGATAAAAAAATGAAACCATTAATGATCCTATTCCTTATGGCTAACTCCTTCTCGATTGCTGCCCAAACGGTGGTATTTGACAAGGAGCATTTTCGAATTATCAATGAAAATGCGGCCATACGGAATATTTCAGAAATGGCCTATCAGGAAAGCCTGGACGGCATCCGAAAAAATACCGATGACATTGGCCTGAACCTGTCCAGCCTGGCCATGGTGGAGACCA
>JBBDSB010000242.1:0-1355 GCA_040905205.1 Cyclobacteriaceae bacterium | reverse complement strand
TTTCGGATAAGGAGGCAAGCGGCATTTTAACATTTTTTTGAATGCCACCCTTGCCAGGCACTTTCTTTTCTTTGGTAATAGGCGGTTCCAATTCGGGCAGTTCCTTGATTCAAACTCCAGATTAAAATAATTATCGGAATAGGAAATTGGATCATTGTCCTCAATTTCCACTATCAGATCGATAACACTTTTAGGCCTGAAACGATCAGTGGTTACTGAATGAATGCGGCTTCAAGGCACTTTTTATTCCGTCAAAGTTAAATTTAAGTAGGCCGAGGGTGAAGAAAACTTCCAGTAAAAGTTTTTAGCGAGGAGCCAGGCATCAGGGAAGGAGAGGTAAGCCAGACTGCGGAGTCTGTATCCCGGTTGACCGGGAAAACCATATACAGAGGCTATAAGGCCGGATGAGGTAACACTACTTGTCCTGTAGAACTGCGCATGGGGAGGCCGGGATGCATGGGAGATATGAGACCTGTACGTACGGTGGTGCTTCGACAAGTTCATCAAAACTGTGAAGGGTACTCCGCAGGCTTATGGTCTGGGGCCATCCACAATTATGCAATCGCCCTTTTACGTTTTGTTTATTAAGTTTTTAAAATATCCGTATTCTTTGTCCACTAAAATTCGTCTATCGAGATAGCAATTGAATTTTTCGCAAGATGTTTCAGGTAACAATGTACAACTGAAACAAGCGGAAAGATTCAAATTAGCTACACCTTGTCCGTGTGTATGGTAACAAATCGGGTCTGTTGCACAGTCAGTAGCACGAATCATTGCGGATTCAATTAATTTTCCAATTCTTTCGTCATCACAAATTGATGTTATCCCTCCGTAACTTCCCTCTGAACCTGCAATAGTGAATATCAAAACTCCATTCATTTCGGGATTTTCGTCAGTGTAAAGTCGTTCTTGTATTGATGTCGATGGATAACCGCATAAGTACTCCAATTCTTTAATGATTAAATGCGAAAATGTATGAATGAGAACATATTTTGGATTTAAGTCAAAATCTTCATTAAAGGTTGATTCAAATTGTTGTTTGTTTCCAATTAAAATTGAAATCCTTTTTTGTATTTTAGGGTTGTTTATAATCCATTCGTTCAAAATTTCATTGTCAAATTCAAAAAATACACCCTCACCAAAACTTTCAATAGCTGGCAAATATTTTGTTGTTTTGCCATAAGTGGAAGTGAATTTTTTCACTATACTTTCTTTTGTTGCTTTTTCAATGTCTTCATCTTCTAGGATTGCACTTGAAGAAATTGGCTCTTGTCTTGTGAATGAAGTTTGAACAGATGTGATTTTTATTTTGTCCATTTTGAAAATGGATTTTATCAAATTACTTTGAAAAAAAG
>JBBDSB010000241.1:5393-8103 GCA_040905205.1 Cyclobacteriaceae bacterium | reverse complement strand
TTAATTTGGGTCCGGAAACAAAGTCAGAGGGGGCACAAAGTCCGTAAACACGCAACTCTGCCTTCAAAAGGTGACAGTATACGGATGTATGCAATTATTATGACTGGCTGGAAAGTAACCATCAGAATAAAGTAGAAAACGATAATTTAAATTTTTGAAACTGTGCTTTGTTATGGAAATAGTAACTGACATAAGTAAGATTCGTAGTTTATCACAAATCATTTCGCCATCTAATTTCAAAAAGATCGTTCGGGAAGATGACTGTTATTCAACATTTTACAAAATTAAAAAATATACAACTGTTTTAGATACAACAACCAACCTAGATATAATAAATGTAATATACAATTCACTTTTGACAAATTATAAAAATGAATATGTTTATAAAAATATACTTACAAACAAATTGCTTTTAAAAAAGTATAGTTTAAAAAACACAATAGCCTTAAGCGAATTCAATGTTGGAAAATCAATTGCTGATTTTGTTTTATTAAACGGAGAAGCAAGAATTTACGAAATAAAAACAGAGCTTGACAGTCTTGATAAATTAGATAAGCAATTATTAGATTACTGCAAATTCGGAGACAAAGTGTATATTGTAACCAGTTCAAAACATATAAATAAAATAATTGAACTTTATGATAATTCTACTATTGGAATTATTGAATTAACATCGATGAATTCTTTAAAAACAGTGAAAGAAGCAACAAGTAATCAGGATACTTTTAGTTATGAAATACTTTTTAAAACCTTAAGAAAACAAGAATATTTAAAAATTATTGATGAATACTTCTATAGTGTACCAAAAGTATCAAATACAAAAATTTTTAAAGAGTGTTTAGCTTTAGCAAAAAATATTGAGGTTTCATTATTTCAAAAATTGGTAGTTAAAAAACTCAAATCTAGAAATATTTCTAATCCAAGAAAAATACGAGAAAAAGTTATTCCAGAGAGTTTAAAACATATTTGTTATACATTGGATTTTTCAAAAAATGAGTATGAAAAATTAAACTCATTTCTTAATAAAAAAAGCAAAATATGTATTTCCCATATTTAAGAGGTAAACAATTTGAATTAATTGCTTTACTAGTTCTTATCTAATTAGTATTATTAATGGTGATGATAGAACAGGGAAATGTGATTTTTGTAAAACTGAAAATACCTCAATTTATTCAGCGAGAGAATTATCAGATTTTTTTAGAAATATATTATCTCTGTATGTTCCCGATGAAAATTCAAGGTCGGAAATATCTGAATCATTAAAAGAAGATTTTAATCTGTTTAGTGAAATTGTATTTAATCCAACTGATTTATTGAAAGCTATTTTTGCAGATGAACTTGAAATCTTCGAATCAATTTTTAATAACAATGTCTCTTTAAAACTTAAGCCATTTCTAGAAACTCAAGCGGATGACATTCATAATATTTGGAATGATTTTAAAGAGGAAATAAAATTTGTCAATCGTTATCATATTCAAAATACCATTGACTTAAAAAAATTAGAATCATTTTTTCTACATGAGAGTTTTTATAGGAATATTAAAAAAGGACGGATTTTTTTTAGGTGTAGAATTTCAGATAAATGTGGTTTTCCATGTGAAAATATGGGAAACCCACCAATTGAGTTAGCATCAAGTGGAAGAGCCAACCCAAAAGGAATTTCTTATTTGTATGTTGCTGACAGCCTTGAAACGTCAATGTATGAAACTAGAGCTTCACTTTTTGACTATGTAACTGTTGGTGAATTTAAACTTATAGAGGATATTAAAATATTAAACCTTCGTAATCCGAAAGACGATCCCATTTACTGGTCTGAAATTGAAGAAATAAAAAATTATTTAATTTATATTCCTTTCATACAAACACTTCAAAAAGAATTATCTCTGCCGATTAGAAAGAGAGATCAAATTCTAGATTATATTCCTACTCAATATATATCGGAATTTATTAAATCATTAGGTTTTGACGGTGTGGAATATCAAAGTTCGTTGAATTGCGAAGGTTATAACATAGCTATTTTTCACCCTGAAAAATTTGAATGTTTTAAAACTAATGTTTACGAAATTAGAGACATTAAATTAATACACGGAAAGATACAATAGCTATGTCCAATGACAGATCATTCTGATGATTGGAACAGTCAGGCCTGAATGCCATGTTGAATCCTTCGCCAAGCGCAGGGTAAACGTTAATGAATCATTAAATTGGTGCTGGGTATTAGGGTGACTATGGGGCGTGGTTTTTCATTGTTTTGTTTTTTAACACCGGGAGAATGAAAAAGTATCTGTTATTAAGTTGTTTGTCGCAGCAGTCGCAAGTAATGGACGTAGAGGTTAACTTAAAAGAATGGTAGGCAAACAATTCATATGCGATGTCAAACAAGACCAGCGGTTAGCTTCCAGAAAATGTGGGAGGACTGGAGGAAAAAAGCAATTCCGCCAGCCTATTGTTAATTCCCAGCGAATAAAGTTTCTGATTCCAGCGGCTTATTCATACGAAATCCTTAATTTGAATACGGAAACAAAGTCACAGGAGTCCAAAGTCCGGAAACACGTAATTACATCTCCGAAAGGCAGCTGTATCAGTGGTGTTGTCACAAAATATTGCAAAAAAGGGATTTGGAAACAATCCAAATTGGTTATATTTGTACACGTAAATGTACATAAAATAACAAAAGCTATGTTGACTACAACTTTATCGGACTTTAGGA
>JBBDSB010000241.1:2601-5293 GCA_040905205.1 Cyclobacteriaceae bacterium | reverse complement strand
CCAAATTGAAACAATAGTCCTGCGCAAACACCTGATCGAGTCGCTGAGCGGTGAGAAAGCCCATATTACCTTTGATCGGGTAGTGGCCGATTTTCCCCTTGATGCCATCAATAAAAAGGTGCCTGGAATTCCCCATTCCCCATGGTACCTGGTAGAGCACATGCGGCTCACTCAGCGGGATATCATCGACTTTATTAAAAACCCCAACTACCGGGAAATGAATTGGCCGGATGAGTATTGGCCAAAAGAAAAAACTAACAAGGATACATGGGATCAATCCATTGGAAATTTCATCAAAGACCGCAATGAATTGATTCGATTGATTGAGGACAATTCAATCAACCTGTTTGCCCCAATTGCCCATGCTCCGGATTACACGATTTTTCGGGAGGTCATCATCATGGCCAATCACAATTCCTATCATACCGGTCAATTAGTTTATCTCAAAAGAGCACTTAAAAGTTAGCCAACAGAAAGAAATTTAGGTTATATGGGCCTGTACGAAATAAAGATTACCCCATCATAAAATACTGGAAATTGAAAAAATCAAGCATTTGACAGATTATTAAAGTAGTAACCTATCATATAACTAAACGGCTTTCTTCTTGATAATCAGCCATTGGAAATCTAACCCCCGTTATCAAAACACCTAATAGGAGCACCGCTCATTGATGAACTGAGAAGTTCGACGTAATTTCAGGAAAAAACCGTCATCGGTAGATTTAGAGGGGTTTTTGTGCGGAGAATGCCGTGGGAATCCCTATCCAGAGGGGACTGCCGCACCCTTGCCCAATCAACAACCCCCCGAAAAGGGTTCGCTTGACAATTTAGCCGATTTTTTAAGACAATCTTAACCCAAACTCCGAGTTATTGGATAGAATTATAAGAAATTTTTTATTTCATTGATATTCAAATGTTTATAATAATAATTTTGCATATTAATCAAATATTAATGATTTATTCACCTCTGACATTTTAAGTTGGGGCATATTGAAAAAATAGGTGCATGATCATCTTCATGAAAACCTAATTGATCAGTTAATAAATTAACCCAAAAAAGCCTTATGAAAACAGTCCTATTATTGCTGTTGATTTTTAAAATTATCATTTCCCCCTCAACAGCCCAACATCAAAGCACCTCTCATAAGAGCATTAGGGAATTCAATGTTTTGCCGGAAAATTCCCCCGGGGAAAATACCATTAACCTGCAAAAAGCAATCGATTGGGCTTCCGATTATGGAGCCGCCCTGTACGTGGATCCTACAGATGAACCGTATTCTTTAAACAGTGGCTTGGTGCTAAAGCAGAATGTATCGCTGGTCGGTGTTCATGGTCCAATACCCAGGGGGACAAAACATGCTACCAAGAATATTCCAGTCGGTAGTGTGTTCAAAATTGAGGATGCTGAGGCGGCTTTTATTACGGTGGAATCAGCCACACAGATTAGAGGGATTCAGTTTTGGTATGGCAATCAGGAGCTTAATGATCCGGAAAAAGTGATTCAATATCCCCCCACCATCCAAACCAGCAAAACTTCCAGTACCCAAGGGGTAACTTTGTCCAATCTCACCTTTTATGGAGAATATGTGGCTATGGATTTTAACGCATCACCGCAACATATTTGTGAACTTATTCTCATTGAGCACTGCTATGGATACCCCTTAAGTGGCGAGTTTATTAAAATTGACTATTGCTATGATATTCCCCGGTTTCTCCACACGCATGTGAACCCGGCAATCATGCGAAAAATTGGATTGAGGTTTTCCAAAGCGGTCATAGACGCCGTGGTGGCGAAGAAGACTTTTGCTTATTCCATCAACCATACCGATAACGCCCAGTTGATGGATGTTTTTACTTTCGGTACTTGGGGAGGCATTCATCTTGGTGATGAAAGTTATGGTCAACTGACCAATTTCAATCTTGATTGTGTGGCTGTTGGTATTTTTAAGCAGGGGAATAATACCAAAAACCGTAATTGGATGATTGCCCAGGGGTCCATAATTGCCAATGCCGGTGCCACTGTGGAGGAAACACGCCCGATCATCATCGAAGGCCAGGGGCATACGGCTTTTACCAATGTGGAGGCCTTTTCAGGAGGGAACGGGGCCTTAACCAATGTCGGTAAATCATATGATTTTATGTTGGTCCGCGGGGATAAAAAGTTAACGGTTTCTCTGGTTGGTTCCCGAATGCGCAATTATGAATCGGACCATCCCATAACAATAGAAAATCCCTTGGCAGTAATCCAAGCGGTCGCCTGTGTTGATAAGGATGAAAATCTATTTAACGAAATTATCGGAATTGACTAAGCATTAATAGGATGTAATTATTACGAACCATAAACCCAAATTATCATGAGTTATTTTACCCCACCCTAAGTAAAGGTTCAATCGCCTTTATTCGTTTGCCTAAATATTAGTTACAAAAAATAATTGATTCAAATCTTATGAACAGATAAAACATGTCCTATATTTTATGGTGCTGGTAATAGCGTCCTCCTGTGAAATAGATAATTATGAGCAGCCAAATGCAGAGCTTTACGGTACATTTATAGATGAAGGTACCAATGAACCCTTAGCTCAGGACATAATCAATGGAACTGTAATTGAGCTAATCGAACATGGCTGGGTAGAAAACCAGACCAACGTCACACAGACCTTAGTGAGCAAAGGCGACGGAACCTATCAAAACA
>JBBDSB010000241.1:0-2501 GCA_040905205.1 Cyclobacteriaceae bacterium | reverse complement strand
TAAGATTTACCATTTAATTTCCAATAAAACAATTCCCACCTTCGATTTGTAACAGGTGGGGATTGTTTTTTTTCCATCCCAGATTACCTTTGAAACACCATGAATAGGTATCCATTTAATATTTTGCCTCTCCTTTGTATATTTTTAGCAGGCTGCATAAACAATCAGGCTGCATCAGTGCCACAAGATCCGGATAAAACTGCGGTGGTGCCTGAAATGGTTTATGATGAAACAGGTTTACTTTACACGTCTTTGGACCAGCTTGTCATGGCTGGATACCAGGGATGGTTTGCTGCGGAGGGGGATGGCTCAGACAGGGGCTGGTACCATTACCAGCGGGCAGGAAAATTTGAGCCCGGGTTTTCTACGATAGACTTTTGGCCGGAAGTAAAAGAGTACAATAAAAAATACGAGACAGCTTTTCGACACCGGGATGGCTCCCCGGCTTTTGTCTATAGCCCCTATGATGAAGAGAGTGTAGACCTTCATTTCCAGTGGATGAAAGACTATGGTATTGACGGCGTACACATGCAACGTTTTGTTGTGGAAATCAAAGAAGGAAATGCAAAAGGAAAACGTCACTTCAATCAAGTGCTTTCCAATGCGCTAAAGGCAGCAAAAAAATATGGCAGGGCCATCAGTGTTATGTACGATCTTAGTGGAAGTAGACCCGAAGATGTGGCCTACCTGAAACAAGATTGGGAGGCATTGCAAGCCGAGTTCAAATTGTTTGACAATGATGAAAATCCCACCTATGTAAGGCACAATGGAAAACCCTTGTTGACCATCTGGGGTGTCGGATTCAATGACAACAGAAACTATACCACCGAAGATGTCGACCGCTTGGTGAGTCAACTGAAAGGTCCGGAGAATAGGGTTTCCATTATGCTGGGTGTGCCTTATTACTGGAGAACGCTGAACAGGGACACAGCACCTTCCTCAGCTTTGCATTCCCTCATCAAAAAAGTGGACGTAATCATGCCATGGGCAGTGGGAAGGTACAATGATGAAAGTTATGCAAACACCTCAGGCGGGGTATTGTCTGCCGATTTGCAATGGTGCAAATCCAATGATGTGGACTACATTCCATTGGCTTTCCCGGGTTTTACCTGGGGCAATTTGAGGACAGATCCTGATTTATACGATCAGATTCCACGAAAAGAAGGCGAATTTCTGTGGAAGCAGGTGGCTGGGGCTAAAATGGCCGGGGCCAAGTCCTTGTATGTGGCCATGTTTGATGAAGTAGATGAAGGTACGGCCATTTTCAAATGTCTCAAAGAAGGCGAGGTTCCGCTGAATGGAAGCGGCAGATTTATGGGAATTGAGGAAAGCCTGGATTCAGATTATTACCTTTGGCTGACAGGCCAGGCTACCCAATGGTTTCATGGTGATGGTGGTTTTGGCCCCCAGAAACCAATAAGGCCTTAATTACGGCTCTGATGGTTAATTAATTCTTACCCGGTTCAAACGTATAAAATGTATATTCATTTTGGTAATACACTGTTTCGCCGGGTAAGGGTTTTAACCGAATATAGGGCTCAGCACAATAAGCCGATGGATTGGCCCAAAAAACCAATTTCTCTAATTCCCTATCTCCCTTGACCGTCACGCCGGCACCGGTTTTGATGTTTTCCAGGGAAAATTGGTGGTCCTCGGCACCGCTGCCAAATCCCTGCAACCCGCTGCTGTAAACCTGTTCGCCTTTATTTAATTTTCTATCAAACGTGATCACCCCGTCCTTGATGCCGGCCAGTGTGCCAAACCCACGGGTATTACCCTTCGCTTTGTTATTCACGCTGACATCATAGGGAAATGTAAATTTAATATTAGGCCCGGTGGGCTCTCCATCCAGAATAAAGAAATGATGGTTGTATGCTGTAGTATTGATGGTTTTCCGGCCTGTGTTTTTTAAACTGTGTGAGAGCAGCATTTTCGGCTCTCCTTTCACCAACTTTACTGTTTTGGTATAAAGGTAGCCATAGCCTGTGCCATCCTGAAGTTCATGAAAGAATTTAATCCGGTCTTTATAAGTCTTTACCGTCCATTTTCCAGGGTTGGTAATATCATATGTAAACATGAACCTGTACCCTTTCTCCTCTACTTTTCGTAGACCACCAATTCCTATTTTCACAAATGTTTCCCCAGGCATTCCCTCTTCATATCCCAAGGGGCCATATTCATCCACGGGTCCCATGATTGCATCATTTATTTTGGGATCATATTTTTCAAACCATTGGCCAAAATATTCATGCCCCTCATATTTCAAACTTGATATGACACCTGCCCAGTCAAAGCGTGAGGCCCGGTAATAACCTATTTCCGGATCCGGGAGGTAGAGACGCACATCCAGCAGCCCATTAGAAATTTCAGCTTGCGGGGGTCCATTTTTTATTGTAAAACCAATCCATAAAACAGAAAGGATCAGGATGATATGGATGATTCTGATTTTATTACCCATTTCACAGTAGATTAATTAGTTACTTTAATGTAAAAGCGATATA
>JBBDSB010000240.1:0-8145 GCA_040905205.1 Cyclobacteriaceae bacterium | reverse complement strand
AAGCAACCATCTAAATCTCATTTTAAGCAGTACTCCCTTAAATGGAGAGACAACACCTGTCCCGATAATAGTAGGAAGGGGGGCGGCCATTTCAAAATAATCATAGGTTGATTTATTGATACTTACGTAATTAAATCCCCCTTTTTCCCCCTTTTAAAGGGGGATTTGGATTCGATGACTTATAAGGGGCTGATTTTAAATGATATCTGGATAGGCCGGGCCGTATCATTAGGAATAGTTGAAATTTAGAATTTCAACAAATCCCCTAACAAGCATAAAATTCCGGACAAAATTACCCCAAGCCAAGGATTAATCCCCAATTTGAACCTCCCAAACAAAAATCCCTCCCTCCCCCTAAACTCGCAGAGTTTAGGGGGAGGGAGGGATTTTTAAGTGGAGCTGGCGGGAGTCGAACCCGCGTCCAGTTAGGGAAACACCGTACCGTCTACATGCTTAGTCACCTGTTGGATTGTCGGCCGAAAGCTGCTGGGTGACACACCTACTTCCGGCTTAGCCACTTGTCTTAGCCCTGCTTAGTAGCCTCGCAGGGAGCAGCACCGTCAAGTCGACACCCCAACTCCACCCGGACAGCGCAACGGGTGGTGGGATGTGGCCGGGGAACTTCTATCGAAGCTCGACCCTTTAAGCATTATCTGTGTCCCCTAAGGGATAGATTACGCAGCCATGGCGTAATTAGATTCGCCAATTATGGTTCGTATGAATCTTTCAAGGCCGTACATACTCCAGCCTGCATGCGAGCCCAGTCCTTACACCTACTGTCAAAACCGGTCAGCCCCATATGATTTGTAAAGACAAAGCTAATACAAATTTGGTTCCAAACCTGAAAATTTTTATCCCTGAATACGGATAGAATGGTACCTTTTGGTTTTTCCTACCAGGCAGAAAAAAACCTTTCCTCGCTTTCGCAGGGAGGAATCATTTAATATTAACCTGTGATTCGATTATAAAACTGTACAAATTTTGGGTGCTAATCCTTTCCTAAGCAAATGGGTAATTATATGATAACGCAAACCATATAAGAATCAACCTTAATCTCATTTTCAGCGACTCCCCCTTTAAGGGGGGTTAGAGCCTGTCCCGATTTTTTTTCGGGAGGGATTTCAACGGGAATATCAGCTTATAACGTATTGATATTTGGGACGTTGGCGAAAAAATCCCCTCCCGACTCTGGTCGGGACAGGCTATACCCCCTTATTAAGGGGGGGTTACCTCATCTGCTTTTTCTGACTCGTCCTGAAAAAAGTTTACAGATTTAAATTTAATTAGGATGTGGGAATTCACAGGAAATAAGATCTTAAATTTCCTGTTATTGTGCGTGATTTTCGCTTTATTTGAAATGATACCCAAAGGAACCCGCAGTTTTTTAAAACATTTCAAACCATACCTTCATTTATGAATATCAGCAAACAATTTTATTACAGGGTTTTAGTTGTCTTTTTTCTCGGTTTTTCAGCAAGCTGTGGTAGCAAGGATTCGAATGAGACAGGGGAATCCGGAGAGCTTCCACGTGTCGCCATAGCTGGTTTGGCCATTGAATCCAGTACTTTTTCTCCGGCAGTCACCGAAGAGGAAGCTTTTCTCGCCAGAAGGGGAGAGGAAGTTTTTTCTTATTACCCTTTCATGCAGGAGGATTCCCTGAACAGGAGCAGAGCCAATTGGTTTCCCACCTTGAGAGGGCATGCGATTCCGGGAGGAATTGTTTCCCGGGAAGCCTATGAATCATTGGTAGGAGAAACACTGGGCCGCCTAGAAGAAAATTTACCCTACGATGGATTATTTTTTGATATCCATGGAGCCATGAGTGTGGTTGGGCTGGACGATCCCGAAGGAGATTTTATCGAAAGGGTAAGGGATGTTGTTGGTAAGGAAACCTTAATTTCCACCAGTATGGATTTGCACGGGAATGTTTCCTGGCGACTTGCGGCCCATTCGGATCTGATTACCTGTTACCGGATGGCTCCCCATGAAGACGCCTTAGAATCAAAAAAGAGAGCGGTAGATAATTTATTGGAAAGATTAGAATCAGGTAAAGGTAAACCTCCATATAAAGCCTGGATCCCCATTCCTATTTTGTTGCCCGGAGAAAAGACCAGTACCAGGGTAGATCCTGGAAAGAGTCTATATGCAGAAGTTTATCCTGCCGCGGACAAGGAAGGTGTGGTAGATGCCGCCATCTGGGTAGGATATGCCTGGGCCGATGAGCCAAGAAATCATGCGGTGGTCATGGTGACCGGAGATGATCAGTCCACAGTAGAACAAACAGCGGAACAACTGGCGCAAAGCTTTTGGGAGAAGCGAAATGAATTTGATTTTATTGCCCCAACGGCCAGCTTGAAGGAAAGTTTGGATATGGCCATCTCCAGTGACAAAAAACCATTTATGATCAGCGATATGGGAGATAATCCCACTGCAGGGGGAGCAGGGGATGTTACCTGGACATTAAGGGAAATACTTGACAGACCTGAATTTAAAGCAGAAGATGGGCCTTCCCTGATTTATGCTTCCATACCTGGTCCCGAGATGGTGGAAGCAGCCATAGCCGCAGGTATTGGTGAGCAAGTTTCTGCCAATGTTGGAGCTGCGGTGGATGATCGTTTTTCTCCTCCTATTTTGTTAACGGGAACGGTAAGGGCAATTGCCCATGGGGATAGGAATGCGGAAACCGAAGTGGTGGTAGCCCTTGGCAGTGTTCAGGTAATTGTCACCAAAAAACGAAAGCCTTATCACAGGGAAAGTGATTTTACCAACCTGGGCCTTAAGCCTCGGGAAACGGACATAGTGGTAGTAAAAATCGGATATTTGGTACCTGAGCTTTATGATATGCGGGCTGATTGGATCATGGCACTAACGCCGGGCGGTGTGGACCAGGATCTGGAGCGACTGGAATTCAAAAGAATCAACCGGCCCATGTTTCCCTTTGATAAGGATATGGAAACGCCGGATCTGAGTGCCCGATTGGTTCCCTTATCTCATGAATTTTAGAGTTTCGACCTTACACTTTCCAATCGTTATTATTATTCATGTTTGTTGGTAAGGTTTTTGATTTAAAATGTCGTTCATAAATTCAATTATCATGGTGCTGAGATTGGCTTGTTTTTTTTCTTTTTTTATTCCTTTACTATCCTTAGGTCAGGAAAAGGTGGAAAGAGAGTATAGGGTAAAATCCAGGGAGGTGCCTGCCGAAGCCAGGGATTGGCTGGATGACTCGTTTGAAGGCCGAAAAAAAGTGAAATGGTTTATGGAAGAAACCTCTGGTAAAAGAAGTTTTGAGGCCAAGTTTTCCTGGAACAAAGAGGCCTTCAGTGTGGAGTTTGACCTATCCGGTAAAATAGAAGATATTGAAATCCAACAAGAATGGGCCAATTTGCCGAAGGAAGTAAAGTTTAACATGGAATCCTATTTTAATGGCAAATACAGCAAATGGAGAATTGAAAAGATCCAATGGCAATATTTAGGGGATCCAGATGACCTGGAAGATTTAATGGATGAAGATGAGCAGGAGGGCATTCAGCTAAGGTATGAAATCGAGTATTACGGTGAAGGGGAGGAGGGTAAAAACCTTTGGGAAGGCCTGTTTGACGATGAAGGGGAAATTATTGGGCGAAGAGAAATCATTATTCCACCAGCAGATAATTTGTTTTTTTAATGAAAAGAATAGTTTGGGTTTTCTTATTGGCCTTGCCTATGGAAGTAATGGCGCAAGGAAGGGTAAGTAATTTTGGCCTTTTTCCGGAATTTCAGCTTGGATTCAATGCGGCCGAAAATCTAAAAATTACGGGTAAAATAGAAAGCCAGCACGGAATGGTGGACAAGACAGAAAATAGCGATGCGGACTGGGGCTATTACCATAATCAAACCGATTTTCAGGGATTTCTAGGTACTTCCATCAATCCCTTTGTGGCCATAACCGGTGGTTATCAATACCGGTTGGAACCTGGGAGTGATGACAGTCACCGGTCCATACAGCAGATTTCATTTTTGCAGAGAAAAGGCAACTACAAGATTGGGCACAGGATCCGAGCAGATCAGACCTTTGCACCCAATGATCCGGTAGAATACCGGCTGAGGTACCGGATATCCTATGAAATACCTATTGAGGGGCAAAGTCTGGATCCAGGTGAATTTTATCTGGTATTCAGTGATGAACCCATTTACAGTTTACAATCTGGAGAAAGTGGTTTTGAAAACAGGTTTGTAGCTGCATTAGGTCATTTTTCGGAAGGGTCACAAAAATTTCAGGCCGGCATAGATTATAGGACAGACCGTTTTTTCGTATCCGAATTCCGGCAACGCACCTGGTTTAAATTTGGATGGTACCTAAAGTTATAGACCTAAATGTAGGTCAGGAACCATCCGAATGTATTGGCTTTTCGCCAATATACATCCAGGATTTTTTTGAGAGTGATTTAGCTGAAGCTTTAGTAGAGGCTGAAAATGAGTTTTTTCAAAAAAGAAAAGAGCTGATTAAATCCAAACTTAAAGAGGCAGGATTAAATCAAAATGATTTGGCTAAAATTCTTGGGCATGGAAAAGGATACATGTCTGAATTGATAAACGGATTAAGGCCATTTTCTAAGGAGGATTTAGTTGTAATTAATCGACTGTTTAAGATAAAATTTGAGGATTTGATACCAGCCTTCATAAACCAAGAGAGAGCTACTCATATTAAAAAGACATTAGAATCGCTTTCAAACAATAAAATTAGATTAACAAAAAGGGATTTTGATTTACAAATGGCTTGACAATGAAGTGTCTACGTGGATAATATCAACTTGAGAGGAATCTGCCAAACGGCAAACAGACGGGAATTTTCTGGAAAGAGTATTTCGCTATCCAATATCCACTACACATACACAGCAAATACCTTCAACGAGGTTGCTCAGCGACCACCTGCCGGGGCATACAAAGAAAAAGGCCATGCGATTTCTCCCATGACCTCTTGACCAATATTTACTACTAAAAAATTACCTTGCAAATGACCCCAATACCAAATAAGTGGTCAGGTCTACCGTACTCAATGCCTGGGTTGGATCATGCACCACCAAAAAGCCTCCATAGGTATCCAGCAACATATTATATTCCATTTCCGTCTGCATGCTTCCGCTACCCATTCCATTGCTGACGGTGATCATATCGGCAAAAATACCTCCATTCGGCGTTTCATTATACGGCGTACCGTTAGGTGTAATACTGGGATCGGCAGCATCGTGCACATGTACCGGATACTGCATGCCATCCAGTCCGTTTTCCAGTTTAATGGTTACTTCGGCATTGCCGTTTTCCATTTCTGTGATTTCAAGTTGCGCAGATAAGTTCCGGGGATGGTCGCCCTCACCGTCACCGTTGTAAGCCGTGGCCGGGTTGTCCAGCAACTGCCCCTCATTAAAGGCATAGTCAAAAGTTTCCATACCAGGGGTAAAAGGCATTTCCGGTTCCGGATCATCATTGCAGGCACTGAAGCCAACTGCGGATACCAGTGTCATTCCCAAACACCATTTTCTCAATAATTTCAAGTGATTTTTCATGGTAAATTTAAATTTAGTATAATTAAGTTTTCGTTTCTTTTGGAGGCATCTACGAGAGAGGTCGCCTACTTGGATCGATGAACAGGGTCAAAATTTAAATCATCAAGGTGGAATACCATCTGGGTAAGGCTTTGGAAATTCTGTAAATGCCGAGTAATCAGGTGTTTGTTTTTAATTTGGTTTGAATCTTTGGGTTTCTGAAAAAAAAATCCGGGATGAATAAACTGACATATGTAAACAAAGTGCTGTTTTATTCGGATGAGGGTATAAAAATCAATCAATACCCTTATTTTTGTTTTCAAGGATTGAAGAGGTGGGGATCCTCAAAAGCTATTGGATGATTAATATTTAAATTATTTATGTTTGACAGCGATTCCAGGTTCGCAGCGATCAGGTTATATAGAAAACTAAGGTTAGGTTGGCTTTTCAATACCTCTACTTTTATAGGGAATTTTTTGATTGCTTTGGCCATCACTTATTTTTTTCGGCAATTGGAGTATGGGTCAGAAGTTAACCTGGTCTTTTTTATCAGCATTTTGGCCATTGGTTTATGGATCACAGAGGCCATTCCCCCTTTTGCGGTGGGCATATTCATTATCGCCTACTTGTTGGTGGTTTTCAGTACGGATATTTACCTGGACGCCACCGTTTCTCCTGACCTGTACGTAAGTACCTGGACAAGCAATGTGGTGTGGCTGCTCCTGGGAGGATTCTTTTTGGCACAGGGGATGAGTGTGGTGGAGCTGGACCGACAACTTTTCCGGTTTACCGTCAGGAGATTTGGGGAGAGGCCCAAACAGCTGCTTTTGGGTTTGATGATGACCACTGCTTTGGCCAGTATGGTAATGTCCAATACCGCCACTACAGCCATGATGATTACTTCCATTATTCCCCTGGTACAAATGCTTGGAAAAAATTCCGCTTATGCCAGGGCTTTGATGACGTCCATCCCTGCTTCAGCTTCAGTGGGTGGTATAGGAACCATCATCGGCAGTACCCCAAACGCCATTGCCGTTGGTGCATTGCAGGAGCGGGGAATTACCATCACTTTCACCGACTGGATGATGGTCGGTTTCCCTTGTGGTTTGTTTTTGGTATGGGTGTTTTGGTGGTACCTGTGCAGGGTCAGTGATTTTTCGGATGTGAATTTGGATTTGAGCAAATTACCCAGAAAGGTTACAGAAGTCGACCCTTTTAAAAGGATTGCCGTGGTTTTTACGCTCGGGGTGACGGTGCTGATGTGGTTGACAGAGCCTCTGCATGGCATACCAGTAGCGGCCACCTCTGCCATTCCCATTGTACTGCTGACCATGACCCAGGTGATCGATTCTGAACATGTAAGGCGCTTGCCCTGGGATACCCTTATGCTGGTTGCTGGGGGACTTGCCCTTGGCATTGCAATGGTGGAGGTAGGATTGGCAGAGATCGTTATGGATAAAATCAATGCCCTGCCTATTCCCCTTGTATTGGTGGCCCTCATCTTTTGTTTGGTAGCGGTACTGCTCTCCAACGTAATGAGTAATACCGCAGCCGCGGCTATTTTGGTACCTCTAAGCACCGCTCTGGCGGGTATTTATGGCCTGGCCGTTCCCGTAATGGTAGCCATAAGTTGTTCCTGTTCCCTTTTGCTTCCCGTTTCCACCCCCGCCAACGCCATTTCCTATGCCACAGGATTGGTGGAACAAAAGGATTTTCGCCTTGGTGGATTGTTCTTTATTTTTATGGGTCCCCTGGTAGCATTTTTGGGTGTATTCCTTTGGGCTTGGTTGATAGGCTGATCCCTTTTGAAGTGAAAATAGAATGGGAACTTGTGAAAAGTGGGTTTTACTGATTAATTTGCTTGCTGTATGGATACTGTATTTCCGACTGGTTAACCTTGATCCATCAAACCACTTTCTAACCATTAATTGATCATCAGATGAAATCGAGCCTGCCTGAGGCAGACAGGCATGAGGCAAGCGACGCACAGAGGGATGATTATCAACCATGCGAGATTCTCCCGAAGGTCGGGACAGGCTATGTGGCAAATAAAAAACAATAATAAACATATGAAAAATGTGTACTTGTTGTTTGTAATAATTGGCTCACTCCGTTGCCAATCCCAAAAAGAGGAATCTCCGATCCTGGCCCTTGAAAAGGAGATCCTGGCCCTCATTGACACGGTGGAAGGGGATTTTGGAGTGGCTTTCAGGCTGTTGGAAGAAGCAGGTGCTGAGCTTTTTATCAATGAAAAGGAAGAATTTCATGCGGCCAGTACCATGAAAACGCCGGTGATGATCGAAATATTCAAACAGGCAAAATCCGGAAAGTTTTCCCTTGAGGATTCCATTTTGATTGTCAATGAATTTAAAAGCATAGTCGATGGGAGTGCTTTTTCCATGGACCTGAATGTGGACAGTCAGGAAGGATTGTATGAGCGGATCGGACAGAGGGCCACAGTATATGAACTGATGTACCAGATGATCATCAAGAGCAGCAACCTGGCCACCAATATTGTGATCGAACTGCTAGGAGCCGATAATGTCACCCAGACCATGCGGGATTTGGGTGCGGAAGACATACAGGTATTGAGGCGTGTGGAGGATCTTAAAGCCTTTGA
>JBBDSB010000239.1:0-1366 GCA_040905205.1 Cyclobacteriaceae bacterium | reverse complement strand
CCATCCTAAAACCACAATTGGATCTTATGGCCAGAAGGTTATGGTACATCATCACCTGGCCATCAGCGGTTTTAACATTAATTTTCGGTACTGGAGTGCTGCTATACCTTCCCGGATACCTGGGATTGCCATTTATGCAAGCTAAAATCGTTTTTGTTATCTTGTTGTATGCTTACCACATCAAATGTCATTTTATTTTTAAAGACCTCCAAAATGGTAAGGCCAAATGGAGCAGTTATCAATTAAGGATCTGGAATGAGGCCTCCACTTTGTTTTTATTTGCCATTGTTTTCCTAATTGTTTTGAAAAATCTGCTTAACATGTTATGGGGTATATTAGGACTCTTTTTATTGGGGGTAATATTGATGCTGGGAATTAAACTATATAAAAGCATCAGAGAAAGGAACTAATGTTTTTCCCCACTTGTCTTATCTAAAAAAAGAAATGATCGAACGTACTCTTCTGCTATTCCTGGTGATAATTTCTATTCACCTAAGCTGCAGTGGCCCTTCCGGGGATCAAGAAGCCTTGCCAATACTCGGAAATAAGCATACTGAAGAAAAAATCATAAATGGAAACACCGTAATAAATACAGTTTACCATAAAATTGCCCCATTTGAATTGATCAACCAGGATGGGGAAAGGGTAAACAATGAAACAGTCAAAGGCAAAGTTTATGTGGCTGATTTTTTTTTCACCAGTTGCCCCACCATTTGCCCGATCATGAAAAAAGAAATGCTTAGGGTTTATGAAAAATTTAATAACACCCCGGATTTTAAAATTTTAAGCCATACAATTGATCCAGAGTATGATTCTGTGGCATTGTTAAAAGATTTCTCCTTAAGGCTTGGAGTAGAAAACAGCAATACCTGGAATTTCCTGACCGGTGACCAGGAACATATTTTTGAACTGGGCCAGACCAGTTATCTAACCACTGCTATGGAAAACAAGGATGAGCCAGGAGGTTTTTTACACAGTGGTGCCTTTGTCCTTGTAGACCAAATGGGCCGTATCAGGGGGGTATATGATGGAACCAAGGAAAAGGAAGTAAACCGTCTCATAAAAGATATTCCCAAGCTGTTCAGACAAGATGAAATCGAGCCTGCCTGAGGCAGACAGGTGCGAGATTCCCCCGAATCCCGATAATTATCGGGACGGGGCAGGCTATCCCGACCTTCGGTGCGGGACAAGTTATGACCATTAAGAAACAATTATAAACAGATGAAATCAAAAAGGATTAGCTTTTTTTTGATGGCCACCAGTATCCTGTCATTCTTATATTGTAGTGTTGATAAAAAGGATAGTGGCATTCAGGGAATAGATGACTTAAAAACAAGACAATACGCTGTTGAGGGTCAAAACCTGT
>JBBDSB010000238.1:0-1367 GCA_040905205.1 Cyclobacteriaceae bacterium | reverse complement strand
AGACGGCCTCATATAGTGTTGGTGAAAATTTATCACAAAAAGATTTCTCAGCAGTTCCTGCAGATGAACTTGAAGATTTAATAAGAAGTATAAAAGTCTTATCCAGGCGTTTATCGGCACATCTCAACCGCCGATATAAGCATTCAGAAAAAGTAAATCTTCCTGATCTGAGAAGAACCATCCGGAAAAACATGCGCCATGGCGGTGAATTGTTTGATATTGCTTTTAAAAAGCCAAAACGCAACAGGACTAAACTGGTTTTGGTATGCGATGTCAGTAAATCCATGGATCTATATGCCTCATTTCTTCTTCAGTTTATGTTTGCTTTTCAGCAGGTTTTCGGCAGGATTGAAACTTTTGCGTTCAGTACATCTTTGGAAAATATCACCCATCTTTTAAAACAAAATGATTTTACCACAACGCTTCGTTCATTAGGTGCACGGGAAAGCAGCTGGAGCGGTGGTACAAAAATCGGTGAAAGCCTCAATGAATTGGTCAAAAAATATGCCCCCCTATTAAATAAACGAACGATTGTCATTATTTTTAGCGATGGCTGGGACACCGGGGAAATCCCATTATTGCAACAAAGTATGGAATTGATTCATAAGCGGTCGAAGAAGGTGATTTGGTTAAACCCCTTGGCAGGTTATGCTTCTTACCGTCCGGATGTGGGAGGAATGAAGGCTGCCATTCCATACGTTGATGTGTTTGCCCCGGTTCATAATTTGGATAGCCTAAGAAAATTAAGCAGGTGGTTGTAGGGGCTTGGTTAAGCCATATTTGGGGGGAGTAATGTTGAGTTTTGGGGAATTAACCATCCATTTGGAACAATATTTCTTTTAATTGAAACAATTGAACTTACCAGTTCAACCAGGCTTTAGGTAAATTTGATATCAAAAAATAATCCCTAATTCAATGTATTAACATTTTAGAGGATGGGATGCTTTTTTTTTATGCTTTTGAATACATGACTAAATGGGTTTATCCTTGATACGTTATTGTCTTTTTCAAAAAATTATACCACAATTTGGAAGTTTCTGGAACGAAAAGAGGAGGCAGTCTTGAAGTGGATGACGAATGGGAACCAAAGACGAAATCGGTCTTTTCATCCATTTGAACAGGGTATGCAGAGCTCTGGATATAAGCCAAATGAGCCCCAATCTTGTTTCCGCTTACCCTTAAAAAAATTTGACTTTCTTTTGTCCTGGGCTAATTACTTCTCTTCATTTCCTCTTCGGCTCCCGTCTTTCGCTGTCTGGATTTTTTCAGTTGCTGATTGCCAAAGGAATAACTCAGGTTCAACAAGACCAGTCGTGTATCCATAAGGATGCGGAAATTCTGGATAAAATCAGGCGTGGTGCCCAATC
>JBBDSB010000237.1:0-8179 GCA_040905205.1 Cyclobacteriaceae bacterium | reverse complement strand
GATTACAAATCCCCCATATCTGAACCACGGAATTACAAATTCCGAGGAGCGGAAAAAAGGTAAGTGCCTGCCAATTCTGAAAATGGACAATTCCCCCTTTTAAGGGGGTGAAGAGGGATTTTTTCGAAAACGAAGCTTTCTAGCATTTCTGTAATCCAGCTTTTCCAAACCCAATAACTTACCATAGTCGGTTATAAAAAAGAATTCTTGCTTGCCCTGCTAGGCCTAGTTTGCAACTACGCCTTTCTATCCTTGGGAATTTGTAATTCCCCTACGCTAAATTCGATCACAGATAGTTTTTGATTCTCTGGCTTCCACTCCGCTCAGAAAGCGTATCGATGCTACTTGAATTTTACCTTACCCCAGGTCATTTTCTTTTCTTGTAAACAAAGAGACCAGGGTGTTAACATACCATGCCTTTTGGTTAAGATTGTGTAAGAATTTGCCATTGCCTGGCCTTATATTTATTCTTTGTAACCAAAATCCAATCAATTCCTTTGTTGCACAAAATCTCAATCTGGTACCGATATGCTATCAAGTTCCGGAATCCGGTACTGGTTCCGCCAATTCTGGTAGTATGGGGGCTCTTTTTTTCTTTTACTTCCTGTACTACTTCTGGAGAAAATTCGGTACCTGCTATTTATGAAGAAGACTTTCTGAATCCACCTACTGCAAGCAGGCCAATGGCCCTATGGACATGGATGAACGGGCATATCGATACGGTAAAGCTGGTGTATGAGCTAGAGGAAATGAAAGATAAGGGTTTAAGAGGTGCCATTATTTGGGATATTGGTTCGCTGATGGATCCGGATGATATGATTCCGGATGGACCGGCCTTTCTCGGGCCTGAATCATTACATTATATTTCTTTAACCTTAACAACAAGTCATGAATTGGGCCTGGACCTGGGCATTAGTTCGGCCAGTAGCTGGAATTCAGGGGGTGAATGGGTGGACATTGCTGATGGGAGTAAAGAATTGTTAAGTACTGCCGAACGGGAGGTAGGACCTGCTACGGTCAAGCTGTCCATGGAAAATCCCGAATCATCCAGGGGAATTGCTGAAAATTGCAAACGGCTTACGGTAATGGCCATTCCCCAGGACCCGGATAAAATGTATGTCCCGGAAGAAGTTATAATTTTCCCGGTGAGCGAACAGGACGGTGAATCGGCGGAATTTCAGGTCCCAGCGGGATCCTGGGAAATACTTTCTTATTTTAGTTGCAATACCATGCAGCCTTTGGTGGTCCCCAGCCCCAATTCAAAAGGATTGATCATCGACCATTTGAGCAAACAGGCCACTGAAAATCACTTTGAGGAACTGCTTTCCCGATTGGACCGGGTAAGCTCCCCTGAAAAACAGTTTAAATTCATTTTTCTTGACAGCTATGAGGTATGGCAAATGATGGACTGGACCCCGGATTTTATGCAGGAATTCGAAAGCCGTTACGACTACGATCCCAGGCCATATATGCCTTTTTTGCAGGGGTTCCAGCATCCTGACTCCCTGATACAGGTAAGATTTGAATCGGATTATAGGCGCCTGGTAAGTGATTTACTGATCGAAAATCATTATGCACAAACCGTAGAAATTGCTGAGGAGAAGGGATTGCAAATGATCACTGAAGCGGGGCATGGAGGGCATCCCAGGGTGGAACCTTTGAAAGCACTGGGGCATTCCCACATTCCCATGGGGGAATTCTGGAACCGGCAGCGCCATTGGGTCACCAAAGAAGCAGCCAGTGCTGCCCACATTTATGGAAAACAAGTAGTGGCTGCCGAATCGCTTACTGGTTGGAATCACTGGCAACACGGCCCAACGGACTTTAAACAGCTGATTGACATTGCTTTTTGTGAAGGACTGAATCAGGTGGTGTTTCACACTTTTTCCCATAATCCGGAAATTGCCGGCAAGCCCGGCTTTGTGTACCACGCCGGTGAGCATATCAATGTCAACGCTACCTGGTGGGAAATGGCCCGGCCTTTTATGGATTATATTGCAAGAGCCTCCTACATGCTACGGCAGGGGGATAATGTGGCCGACGTGCTTCTGTATTATGGGGACGATGCACCCAACCTGGTGCCACCCAAACGGTTGGATCCGAATTATACCCCCGATATGCCGGGCCTGTTTCCGGATTATTTTTACGATGAAAGCAAGTGTCCCCATTGCGGAAGACCCCTGCCCATCATTCCGGGAAAAATGCCTGGCTACGAATACGACTACATCAATGAGGAGGTGATCACCGACAGACTTGAAACGGAGAACGGAAAACTGGTATTGCCAGAGGGGCAGGCCTACAAAATATTGGTACTTCCGGATCGCGTGGACATATCCCTTGAGGTATTGCAGCGTCTAGAGCAACTGATTTTCAACGGGGCAGTAGTTATTGGCAGAGAGCCCGAAAGAACGACTTCGCTGAAAGGATATCCGGAATCTGACGAAGAAGTGAAAAAAATAGCCAATAAAATATGGGGTAATATTGATGGAGAAATGGTATTTTCAAATAAATATGGGGAGGGTACCGTTTATTGGGGGAAAACGGTCAAAGAAGTGCTGGATGAGCTTTCCATTCCACCGGATTTTGACCTGAGTGGCATTGACAATCATGACTTGCATATAGACTATATTCACCGGCAAACAGAAAAGGAGGACATCTACTTCGTTTCCAATAGCAGTGAAAGGAAGGAAAATATCTCTGTTAATTTCAGGGTAGATGAAAACAGGAAACCTGAAATATGGGATGCTGCTTCGGGTTTGATTCAACGCAATGTAATTTTTTCAAGGGGTAAGAACGGTTTAAAACTTGATATGGTCATGGAACCTCTGGCTTCAAAGTTTGTGGTTTTCAAGGAAAACACAAGCGGTATAAATGATACCGGTTTGTACACCAACTTACAATTTGGTCTTCAGGAAGTTCCCGGAGAAGGTGAAGCAGTTGAGGCAATGGATATTTCTACTCAATGGACCATTGCTTTCAGCCCGGAATGGGGTGGACCTGAGTCCCTTGAAATGGATAAACTCATCAGTTGGACTGAGTCAGAGGAGGAAGGGGCACAATTTTATTCCGGAACAGCAACGTATTCCAAGGATTTTACCCTCGATGAAGAAATGTTGTCTGCCGGTAAGGAAGCATTCATAACTTTTGAAGACATTCAGGAGATGGCCCGGGTTTTCGTAAATGGCAATGATTGTGGTATCGTATGGCTGCCGCCCTATACCACCCGAATCACTCCTTATCTGAAAGCGGGAAAAAATGCCATTACGATTGAGGTGGTCAATACCTGGAACAACCGGATTGTGGGGGATGTCAGGAATGCAGATAATGTGTCCTATACCCGAACCAATGCCAAAATAAAATTCAACAAAGATTCCCCCTTATTGCCTTCCGGCTTGATGGGTAAATCACAAATCATATTCATTAATAAATGACAGGCCTATGAAAATCCTTATGTACCAGAAAATGATGTTATGTAGCATCCTTTTTTGTATCGCTTTTTGCGGTAATGCTGCTGCACAAGATAAAAAACCCAATATCATCTATATATTGGCGGATCAATTGCGGGCATCGGCCCTGGGCTATGCTGGCGACCCCAATGCAAATACCCCAAACCTGGACAAGCTGGCCCAGGAAAGTTTCAACTTTATAAACGCCGTTTCAGTGATGCCGGTTTGTACCCCATACAGGGCTGCACTAATGACAGGCAAATACCCCACTACTACAGGGATGTTTTTAAATGACCTTCACCTGCCGTTATCGGAATATGGGCTGGGAGATGTGCTGGCAGATCGTGGTTATACCACGGCATATATAGGCAAATGGCACCTGGACGGACATGGCAGGCATGCGTTTATTCCTCCCAACAGGCGCAGGGGGTTTGAGTATTGGAAAGTGGGTGAATGCGATCATAATTACAATCACTCCCATTATTATGCGGGAAACTCGGATGAAAAGCTTTACTGGGAAGGTTATGATACCTATGCCCAAACCAAAGATGCCCAACAATACGTGGCAGACCAGGTAGGAAAGGAAAAACCCTTTGCCTTGTTTTTGTCCTTTGGCACACCTCATTTTCCACATCACACGGCACCGGAGGAGCTGAAGCAGCATTACCCCCTGGAGGATATTGTCCTTCCTGAAAACGTGCCAGAATCCATGGTAGCCGAATTGAAAATAGAAGCGCAGGGTTATTATGCCCACTGCGAGGCTTTGGATATCAGTATTGGCAATTTACTATCCAGTCTGGAGGAATTGGGGATCAGTGAAAATACGGTAGTTGTATTTACCTCAGATCACGGAGAAATGTTGGGGGCCCATGGGGTAAGAGTTAAGGCCAAGCAAGTGGCACTGGCGGAAGCAGCCAGGGTGCCCTTCCTGCTTCGGTATCCTGACCTGAATGGGAAAAGCGGAAAGACCATAGAAACCCCTATCACCACCCCCGATATTTTCCCCACCCTATTTGGCATGCTGGACCTGCCCATTCCAGCCACCTATGAAGGGGACGATTTATCTGAAGTATTTACCGGAAATACAGAAATTGAAGACCATGCAGTGCTTTACATGAAACTGGCTCCCTGGGGAGTAGGCGGTAGTTATGACAGGGAATACAGGGCCATCAAAACTTCCCGCTATACCTATGTCCGCTCACTTGACGGGCCATGGTTGTTATTTGATGACATAAAAGATCCCTTACAGATGAATAATCTTGCTGAGGATGCTTCCCACAAAGAGCTGGTCGGCAAAATGGACCAGCAACTCTGGAAATTACTAAATAAGTTTGGGGATGATTTTAAACCTGCCCAATGGTACATCGACAGGTGGAACCTTAAGCCGGCATCACATGGTAGTATTCCTTACAGTAACGACGATAATAAGGAGTACACTGAGCCCCCACAATCTCCCAGTCTGACCAAAGGTACTTCCTAAGATACTTTTTATATCAAAAAGTAGGCAGGGGAAAAATCCTTTGCTAAATTGATAGATTAGAAAAAAAAGAATAATCCATGAAAAAATTTCTTGTACCTGTATTTGTTTTAAGCTGGCTGTTGGTTTCCTGCCAGGAAAAGGAAGTTGAACAACAACCCAATATCCTTTTTATCATGACCGATGACCATACCCAGCAGGCCATTCACGCTTATGGCAAAGGTTTGTTGGATAGTGTTTATTTCCCCAATATGGACCGGCTGGCCAAAGAAGGAGCCCTGTTTAAAAATAGTTTTGTAACCAATTCCATTTGTGCCCCCAGCCGGGCGGTATTGCTTACGGGTAAATACAGCCATCTGAATGGAAAAGTGGACAATGTGGGTACTTTTAACTGGGACCAGCCCAACTACCCCAAGTTGTTGCAGGAAGGGGGATATGCGACGGCATTGATCGGGAAAATCCACCTGGGAGGAAAGCCGCAAGGCTACGATTATTCCCTTACTTTACCCGGTCAGGGGAGTTATTACAATCCGGAATTTATCAAAAACGGAGAGGAGGAAGTGAAGTTTGAAGGACACTGTGAAGCTTTGATTCCCCAGTTTGTGGTGGATTGGCTGGAAGAAGATTGGGATAGAAGCAAACCCTTTGCGATTAATTTTCATACCAAGGCCCCTCACCGCGACTGGATGCCGGAAGAAAAGTACCTGGACTACCTGGAGGATCAGGAATTTGAATTCCCAGATAACTTCTTTGACGATTATGAAGGCAGGGGAACCGCAGCCCGGGAGCAGGAAATGGAAATCGTAGACAACATGTATTGGGGTTGGGACATGAAGTTTGAAAAGAACCCCTTTACCGGAGAGCCCAGTAGGCTGGCCGCTCCCTTCGGGCGAATGACGGAAGATCAAATGGAAGCCTGGAACGCTGTATACGGACCGAAGAATGAAGCCTTCCTGGAGGAAATGCCCACCGGAGAAGCCCTGGCAAAGTTCATGTTTCACCGCTACTTGCGGGATTACCTGAAAGTGGTCAAGTCAGTGGATGATGGGATCGGAAAAGTGCTGGATTACCTGGAGGTAAATGATTTGTTGGACAATACCATTGTGGTATACACTTCTGATCAGGGCTTTTATTTGGGGGAACACGGTTGGTACGACAAGCGCTTTATGTACGAGCAATCGCTCAGTACCCCATTGCTGGTTCGGTATCCGAAGGAGATCAAGCCCGGGACCGTGGTAGAAGGCATGGTGTTGAACCTGGACCATGCGCCCACTTTGCTGGATTATGCCGGCCTGGAAAAGCCCGACTACATGCAGGGAGAATCCTGGAGGGCCCTGGCAGCCGGAGAGGATACTCCCTGGCGGGATGCCATTTATTACCACTATTACGAATACCCGGGACCCCATAGCGTAAAACGGCACTACGGGGTTCGCACCGACAGGTATAAATTGATGCATTTTTACTACGACATCGACGAATGGGAAATGTATGACTTGGAAGCCGACCCTAATGAGATGAACAGTATCTACAACAACCCCGAATACAAGGAGGTGCAGGAAATGCTCCACACTCGGCTGGAAGAACTCCGGGATCAGTATGGGGATTCGGATGCATTGAACCAGCAATTTATTGACCGGAGTTTATCCAAGAATTAAGGTTTGAATGATGAGATTTTATAAAATGAATGATGGTTTTTTTTTGCATGTGGGGGCACTGGCCCTTCTCCTTTTGGGTGCAGCTTGCTGGGGTTGTCGGCCTCCGGAAAAGGAAGCTGCGGCTGAAAGTGAAAAGCCGAATATCATTTTTATCCTGACCGATGATCAGCGATGGGATGCGCTGGGTTTTGCCGGAAATGAAATCATCCATACGCCCCATATGGATCAGTTGGCCAGTGAGGGCTTGTATTTTGAAAATGCCTTTGTTACCACGCCCATCTGTGCGGCCAGCAGGGCTTCCCTTTTTACGGGATTATATGAACGAACCCATGATTTTACTTTTGGCAAGCCTCCCTTACAGGATGCCTACATGGCCAAAAGTTATCCAAAGCTTCTTAAGGATTCCGGTTACCGGACTGGTTTTGTTGGGAAGTTTGGGGTGAAGGTGACTGAAGGAATGGAGGATACCATTTTTAGCCAAACGAATAAGACATTTTGGCCCTATTTGAAAGAAGTGGAGGGCAAGAATGTACACTTGGCGGATATCAATGGAGATTTGGCCATAGATTTTATCCGGAACTCAGGAGATCAGCCCTTTTGCCTTTCCCTTTCCTTTTGGTCGCCCCATGCTGATGATGGAGCGGAGGAACAGTATTTTTGGCCGGAATATACCGATCATTTGTACCAGGATGTTGAAATTCCGGTGCCTGCCACTGCGGATCCCTCCTTTTATGATAGTTTGCCTGATTTCTTGCAAAACACCTTGAACCGGGAAAGGTGGTATTGGCGCTATGATACGCCGGAAAAGCATCAGAAAATGGTGAAGGGATACTACCGGATGATCAGTACCGTGGACAGCGTCCTTTCAAGAATCAGGATTTCCTTGGAAGAGGAAGATATTGCTGATAATACGGTGATCATCTTCATGGGGGATAATGGGTATTTTCTGGGAGAAAGGGGCTATGCAGGAAAATGGTTGCTGCACGAACATTCCATCCGGGTTCCCCTGATGATTTTCGATCCCCGGCAGCCGGAAGAAAACAGAAAAAAGATTCATTCTCAGATGGTAACCAATCTGGATGTTTCCGCTACCATTCTGTCCCTTGCCGGAGTGGAAATTCCTGAAAGCTACCCTGGCAGGAGTCTGACGGAATTTTATGGGGACGACGCACCAGGGGATTGGCGATCAGGTGTATTTCTGGAGCATCGGCTGGAGAATAATGAAAAGCTGCTAAAAACAGAAGGCTATCGGGACGATGAATTTAAATTTATCCGGTACGATGATAGTGATTTGATTGAATTGTACCATCATGAATCGGATTTTAATGAGGTCAATAACCTGGCTTCAGACGAAAGGTATGCCGATAAGGTAGCCTATTATTCCAATAAGTGCGATTCAATAATTCATGAATTACTTCAACAACGGGTAACAAATTAATGAAAGCAATATTTCAAATCGTCAATTATGTATTAAGGACCTATGTTTTACCGTTTCTGGTTCTGATGTTTTTTTCATGTACCGGGAAGACGGAAAAAAGAGCCCCAAACGTGGTTATTATTTATGCAGATGACATGGGCTATGGAGATCTCAATATCCAAAA
>JBBDSB010000236.1:0-8184 GCA_040905205.1 Cyclobacteriaceae bacterium | reverse complement strand
TGGCATTTGTGGGATATAACACCGTTTTTATAGGTGGCAATTGGGCTTATGTCCAGCGCTATACCTCAGTTGCGGACACTCGTTCAGCCAAAAAAGTAGGCTATTTGTTTGGCACCTTATACCTGATCAGCCCTTTGATTTGGATGTTACCACCTATGATTTACCGGGTGGTGGATCCCAGTTTGGTCGGCTTGGAATCCGAGGGTGCCTACCTGATGATGTGTATGAATGTATTGCCTGTTGGAATGCTTGGCTTGATGCTGGGGGGGATGGTTTTTGCTACCGCCAGTTCTGTCAATACCTCTCTTAACCTGGCGGCAGCGGTGCTGACCAATGATGTTTATAAACCCTTATACCCAGATGCCAATGCGAGCGCTTTGATGCGAGTTGCGCGGTGGGCCACCTTGATTTTTGGTTTAGGGACCATTGGGGTAGCCTTTTTGGTGCCGATGGCCGGAGGGATAGTGGAAGTAGTTTTAAGCATAGGCGCCGTTACTGGCGGCGCTTTGTACGCACCGGCCATTTGGGGGTTGTTTTCAAAAAGGCAAACTGGGAGGAGTATTTTGACCGTGACGGTCATCAGTCTTTTGGTCAATCTGTATTTTAAATTTATCCATCCCTTGTTGTATGGTTTTTCATTAAACAGGAGTGAGGAAATGGTACTTGGGGTGGCATTGCCGTTATTCCTCCTGGGTTGCTATGAAGTTTATGCTTTAAAAAAAGGGCAAATAAGTGCAAAGTACCTGTATTTTAATGAATTGAAGCAAAAGGAACAAATGGATAACGATGTTCAATTTGGGGATGCGGAACTCCAAAATCGATTTGGGATTAAAGTGATAGGCCTGGCCCTTATTTCCATTGGTATCCTTTTTTTGGTATTGGGACTGATAGCCGAAAAGGGAATATTCTATACTTTATTGATGGGTGGCGGTATTTTAGTTTTGGGAATGGGCCTGCTGAGGTTCACAAATAGAAAAAAGAGTGGCGTTTAAAATGATATTCAATTCAAGGAAAAACAAATTACTATGATACGGGAAGGTTTTAATTCTGGAAAAAGAGCATTAAAAACAGAAATCATTGATGCTGATTTGTTGGTGGTTGGCGGCGGAATGGCAGGAACCTGCTGTGCTATTTTAGCCGCTCGAAATGGCCTGAAGGTTACGCTGGTACAGGACAGGCCGGTCCTTGGAGGCAATGGGTCTTCAGAAATCCGGTTGTGGATCCTTGGTGCTACCTCTCATATGGGCAATAACAACCGCTGGGCCAGGGAAGGAGGGGTCATTGATGAAATTTTGGTGGAAAATCTCTATCGTAATCCGGAAGGTAATCCCCTGATTCTGGATACCATATTGATAGAAAAGGTGAGCTTGGAACCCAATATTCGCCTGCTGCTCAACACAGCCTTGTACGACATTGAAAAAGGATCCTCTGATGAGATCAGGGAAGCGCATGTATTTTGCAGTCAAAATTCCACCAGATACATTTTAAAGGCACCCTTATTTGTGGATGCCTCAGGTGATGGTATTATGGCTTTTCTGGCTGGAGCAGCCTTTCGCATTGGTGCGGAATCAGCAGATGAGTTTGACGAAAAATTTGCGCCTGACCATGCCAGTTACGGTGAACTCCTTGGGCATTCACTTTATTTTTACAGCAAGGATACAGGCAAACCGGTCCGGTTTGTGGCCCCTTCTTATACCAACAAAGATTTACCCAAGTTGCCCCGATTCAAATCCTTTAACCTGAAAGACCATGGTTGCAAGCTTTGGTGGGTAGAATATGGGGGAAGAAAGGATACCATTCACGAGTCCGAGACCATCAAATGGGAACTCTGGCGGGTAATATATGGTATCTGGGATTACCTTAAAAATTCCGGTAAATTTCCAAATATGGCAACCCATACTTTGGAATGGGTTGGGACCATTCCAGGCAAAAGGGAGAGCAGGCGGTTTGAAGGAGATTATATTTTATCCCAAAAGGATCTGGTCAATCAAAAAGAATTCTCGGATGCGGTTTCTTTTGGGGGCTGGGCTTTGGACCTGCATCCAGCCGATGGGGTCTATGGTGAACTGCCTGGATGTACCCAATGGCACGCTAAAGGTGTCTACCAGATTCCTTTGCGGACCATGTATAGCAAGAACATTAAAAACTTATTCCTTACCGGAAGAATTATCAGCTCCTCCCATGTGGCCTTTGGTTCGACCAGGGTCATGGCTACTTGTGCACACAATGCCCAGGCAGTGGCCATGGCGGCCGTGCTTTGCAAAGAAAAAAACCTATTGCCAGCAGCACTCACCCATCCGGATCACATGAGCCACCTACAAAGAAGGCTGATCAAATCCGGGCAATACATTCCAGGGATTCGCCTGGAAGATGGGGAGGAACTTGCCAAAAATGCAACTATTTCAGTTTCTTCAACATTCGCATTGGAAGGATTGCCAGCGAACGGCCCTTGGAAAAAACTCAGCTTTGCCACGGCCCAAATGCTTCCCCTGATGGAAGGGGTGATGCCTGCTCTGACATTCCAGATCAAAGCCGAAAAACCCACCCATGTAAAGGTGGCATTACTTAAAAGTAAGAAAAAAGGAAACTATACCCCTGAGCTGACGGTAGCTGAAATGAAATTAGATTTAGCTTTAGGTGAACAGACATTAAATGTTGATTTTAAATGTAATATAAATAAAACAGAATATTATTTTGTTGCCTTTTACCCCAACGAAGAGGTACAACTCAGGTACACCGAAAATCACCTGACCGGGATTTTGACTGTCTTTCAAAAATTTAACAAGGCAGTAGCAACTAGCAGCCGGCAAGAAGCCCCTAAAGCCATTGGTATGGATTCTTTTGACTTTTGGTTACCGGAGAGAAGGCCGGATGGACAAAACCTTTCCTTCTCTCTGGATAAACCATTGTCTTTATATGAAAAGGCCCATTTGGTCAATGGGATTTTCCGGCCAACAATTCGGACCAATGCCTGGGCAGCAGCTATTAAGGATATTCAACCTTATGTTGAATTGAAGTGGGGTACTACACAAGTGATCAATGAAATAAAGTTGTTTTTTGATACAGATTTTGATCATCCTATGGAGTCTACTTTAATGGGACATCCTGAGTCCGAGATACCATTTTGTATTAAAACCTTCAAGGTATGCGATGGGAAAGGAAATACAGTTGCCGAAGTCAATGATAATCATCAAAGCATTTACCACCTGAAATTAGCCGAACCTTTGAAAACCGATAAACTGAAAATAGTACTTGAACATCCCGGTGGGGAAATACCAGCGGCCCTTTTTGGAGTGGTTTGTTTTTAGTTTTAATAGGAGAAAATAATGAAATTGCTTATGGAAACCAAATATTTTGATTTATCCAAATTGATTTTCTTTATAGTATGGACGACCTTTTTATTGGGGATGTCGATTCAACTGTTGGCACAAAATAACCTGGCCCAAACGGGGCAAGTGGCCGCAAGTTCTTCCATGGAGGGGAATGCACCAAATTTCACTATTGACGGGAATACGGATAGCTATTGGTCCAGTTCCAGGGAAGACTCCCATCCCTGGTTGACTGTCAGACTTCGCGGAGCTACCGAAATAAAACGAATCATGGTATTATTTGGACCTGAAATTCAACCAAACAAAAAGTTTCACCTTCAATACCTGCTCAATGGCGAGTGGAGAAATATTCATTCTATTGAAGAGAATCTTGAAAAAGCGGTGGAAATTGACCTGAAGAAGGACGTATTGACGGACCGTATCAGGTTGGCAGCAGCGGATGAAAAACCCATGCAGATTGCTGAATTGATGCTTTATGGGCAAATCTATGCCGACACGGTAGACTTAAGGGCAAAAGCCATTCTGGTCAATCAAAGCGGATATAATTTGGATCGCCCCAAAAGGTTTACAGCCCCGGGTATGCCTGATCATACCATTTTTCAGATTACGGAATCGGAAGACGATCAAATTCTCTATGAAGGGCTTATCGATATGGGCAAGGGTGATTTTTCCAATTTCAATCCCCAATCCGCCAAAGAATACGTAATTCGTGCCAATGGGAAAGAATCTTTTCCTTTTCGCATAGGACCATATTGGTTGGAGCGGGTCTCCTACCGGCTGATGTTGGATTTTATGATTAATGCCAGACATTATGTGGGTAATCTGGACGATATCAGGCCCATATCTTTTGAATGGAGAGATGGTGATTTTTTCAATTGGGCCATGCAGAGCCTTGTTGCCATGTACCTATCCAATCCAACGGCTTATGAAAGAATGGATATCACCACCCGGTATGTGGATAATACCACTTTCCCGGAAAAATATAAAGGATTTTGGGGAGAACTGGAACCTTATGGACCAAATACCCCGGACATCATTCAACTCATTCATTGGGATGCCGATGTGAAGGTTTCCCAGCGGCTGGACCATGAAATGCAAAAGGCAGAGCTGGCCCATTTCCTTTATGCCTGGCCTTACCTGAAAAAGTGGCTGCCCCAACAAAATTATGATCGGGTATATGCCTATGTAAAGGAGGTTTGGGAAAAACCCGATGTGTCTGCTCATGCTGTTTCCCAATACGACCTGAGCCCTGAGCATAATTTGCTGAGTTTAAAAACACAACTGGGAACTACCAAAGGGGAAATGCCTCCCGGGTATTCCGTCATTCCCAATTTAATGATGTATGCGGTGGCCCAACGTGAAAATGAAGCCGATGCGGAAAAATATTTTAAGGCGGCTTATCAACAGATGGAATGGATGATCAAAAACCTGGATTGGAATGCCCCGATGACCACCAAAGGCCAACGCATGTCCGAGCACCTTACCATGCGGGCCTTTGCTTATTTCTTTACCCAATTCCCGGATAGGACACCGAAAGGTTTAAGGGAAAAAGTGAATGAATGGGCAAAAATCGCCTTATCCCGGTCTGACAATATGTGGGATTTTAGAAAATATAGTGAGGAAGAATGGGCACCTCCAGGATGGAATGAGACAGGCAATATTCTGGGATTTCCCGCCTCTGCTTTTGCGGCCATGCAAGTACTGGACGCAGGTGAACTCAAGAGTGGTTTGGAGGTATTGGCCTGGTCGCATTTTGAAAACGCATTTGGAAGAAACCCAACCGGCAGGCAGTTTTCCTATAAAGGCCCTGAAGAGGTAGAAGGGGTTGACTTGGGTTGGTACAGCCGACACAAGGGAGGAATAGCCCTACTTGAAGAGGTGCCATTTGTATTTGATGGTTCTCCCAAATCTTTTCACTATCCCAATTACCCTGAAGCAGGGAATCTGGGTTGGACTGAAGGATGGGTTCAATTCAATACGGCCTTCAATACCAGTATGGCCTATCTGGCCCATTATTATACCCAACTGGAATGCCACAAAAATGAAGAGGGACAACTCCTGATACGGTTGGAAGCACCTTTAAATTTTCACCAGGATCAGGTGGACCAGGTTTGTGTGCAGGTATCCAATAGTGCGGGGAAAAGTATACCTGTCATATTAAAAGAAGCATCCCCTTTTTCCAGAGAATTGGTGGGGAAGGTGGAAAAACATTATTCCGGACTTGAGGCTGGTGGGCATATTCTTCCCCTGGAAGAGGATGAGGATGTCAAAGTAAGTTACGGGTATGGGTTTTTTGAAAAAAGTGTTATCGTAAATTGGTGATCGTATTATCCCAGGACAATATCCCTTATGCTACATTTCCTAAAATAGCCACGAATGCACGAATGAAAAGTGAAATGGGATGGGGCAAAACACCGGAAAACTTTTCTTAATGCTTATTCGTGCATTGGTGGCAAAAAAATAATCGCCACGAATGCACGAATGATAAGTTTTTCAGCACTAATTCGTGCATAGGGGCAAAAAAATCGCTTCGAATTGCGGCAATTGATCTATTTTTTGCAAATGGACTAGGCTGTTTTAAGCCGATTTTTTTTTGTAAATTGGTAAGATGGAACGGGAAGAAACCAAAAATAAAATTAATGAACCATTTACCGAATATGGCAGGTATTCTTATGCTGATTACCTGACCTGGCAGATGGATGAAATGGTAGAATTAATCAAAGGCAGGGTCTTCAGGTCGGCTGCAGCTGCACCTAGAAGGATCCACCAGGAGATTTCCGGAAAAGTGTTCAATAAGTTGTTTAATTTTCTGGAGAAACATCCGTGCAAAGTTTATGAAGCGCCCTTCGATGTAAGATTGCCTGTAAAATCAAAGAAAAATGAAGACATTGACACGGTAATTCAACCGGACATCTGTGTAATTTGTGATAAAAGCAAATTAGATGATTTGGGATGTATTGGTGCCCCAGACCTGATTATCGAGATTCTTTCTCCAGGCAGCAACAAGAAAGAACTTAGAAACAAATATGAAGTCTATGAGGAAAGCGGCGTAAATGAATATTGGATCATTCATCCTGATGAGCAGACTGTTATGATCTATACCCTTAAAGAAGGGAAATACATTCCATCCAGACTGCTAACTGTAGGTGATGTCATTGGATCCAAATGCATTTCCGGATTCCAACTTGACCTGGAATATGTGTTTAAGGATTTAGATTAGTTTTAAATCATCATATCATTATTTGGACCTTTTACGGTATGATGAAAATGGTCTGGTAGTAGGGATTGGAAATCATCGTAGTGCGATGGTTTCAATTTATATATTATCCTTTTGAAAATTATAATCAAATTATTTTCTTATATTCCATGCTTATCATATAACGAAACACGATGAAAACCGCAGGTATCATTTTATTGATTTTAGGAATTATTGGGACAATCATGTTTGGCTTTCAGGCCATGCAGGATTCAGAAAGCTTTAGTTTATTGGGAATGGATATCGCCGTGAGTACGGCCAATTGGACACCCGTTATCATTAGCGTCATACTGCTGGTCATCGGTTTGGTCATGGCTTCACGTGGTAAAAAATAGGCCTATAAATGAATTACATCATTTAAATCCTTTGTGGTTCTATTATTTGAAATAATTATGTATTGATATATGACAGATAAACCCGGCTTTTTAGACAATTTAATCGTTTTGCTGAATAGTTTAAAGGAGATAAATCCAATTGCTAAAATGGTGATCATCTTAATTATGGTCATTTTTTCTCCTTTTCTGCTAGTTTCCCAAAATCAGGGAATTGAGCATCTTATTATCCTAGAAAAAGATGTTCTTTCGGGAATTAAGCAAAAATTGGGATCCTTTAATGGAAATGACTTTCCCGATGAATTAAAGCAATTGATTCAGCGGGCAGATGATAAGTTAACGGCAGGGCCATTTTCTGTGGTAAATAAATCAAAAGTGCCTCCCAGCGGGGATAAACATGATTACATCAGCATGGGCACCTACTGGTGGCCCAATCCTGATACAGAAGACGGACTTCCTTATATTAGAAAGGACGGACAGGCCAACCCTGAAATTTATGAATACCAGGATCCCTGGGCGCTGGAAGCATTAATGGAGGCCGTGGAAGTTTTGACGATGGCTTATTATTTTACTGAAAAAGAAAAGTATGTCATCCATGCCATAGATCTTTTGCACACCTGGTTTTTGGATCCGAAGACCCGGATGAACCCCAACCTGAATTATGGTCAACGAATTCCCGGAATAACCGAAGGCAGGCGCTCTGGTATTATTGATACGCGAAGTTTTGTGCATTTGCCGGATTTGGTCACCCTGCTTTCCAAATCCAGGCATTGGCAACCATCCTATGAAGAAGGTATGAAGAAATGGTTCAGGTCCTATGGCAATTGGTTGATCAACAGCAAGCATGGCAAGGAAGAAGCAGTACATGGAAATAATCATTCTACCTGGTATTTTACGCAGTTACTTCCCATGATGCTTTATACAGGCCAGGAGGATAAAGCGGATAGCCTGGTTCAAAGGGGAATTCCGATCATCCTGGATCGTATGATCGCTTCCGATGGTGCACAACCCGAGGAACTGGGAAGAACAAGGACCTGGGATTACAGTGCCATGAACCTTTTGGGGATCATGAATTATGCTCAGGCATGTGAAAAGTTGGGACTGGACCTGTGGGATTACCAAAATGAAAAAGGGGGCAATATACAAAAAGCCCTGGATTTTATGGTTCCTTATGTCGACGGAAAAAAGGATTGGGAACATGAACAAATCAAACAAATGGAGATAGAAAAACTTAAAATCCCTCTGAATATAGCTGCCTATAAATACC
>JBBDSB010000235.1:0-1372 GCA_040905205.1 Cyclobacteriaceae bacterium | reverse complement strand
ATAAATCCAGTTTATTCACCTCATTTTTAACTACTTTTTCGTAATTTAGTTTAATGTTTAAAACGTTAATATTTTTGGCTAAGCCTTTTGACCCAACAATTCCATGTTCAAAATAACTTCTAAATTCATTCTATTGTTCTTATTTTTCCTATGTACTACCTCCTTGTATTCCCAGAAATCCTCCGATTTAATTTTGGTAGATGCCAAAAACAACCTGTTGGGATTTAAAATTTTTGCCGGAACAGCAAAAAAAATTACCGATAATCAGGGTTACGATAATCAACCCAAATTTATCAACGACTTACAGATTACCTTTTCCTCTGAATCCAAGGATGGAAACGTTGAAATCATCCTATACAATTTGGAAACCAACCGTTTTTCCAATATGAGCAGAACTGAAAACAAAAGCGAATTCTCCCCTTCCCTGACTTCTTGCGGGCAATATATATCCGCTGTCACAGTAGAGGAGGACAGCAGCCAAAGACTATGGCTCTATCCCATTAATATGGGTGAGCCAGAGGTTTTATACGATGATATTTCTCCCATTGGATATTACGGATGGTTTGAAGAAACTGCCGCCCTATTTGTCATTGGAGAGCAAAATAAGTTGGTCTTCCCCTATAGCCGGGAAGACGTTCATGAGGTGGCCATTAACCCTGGAAGGTGCATTCAATCCCGGCCCAAAACCAAAGAGGTGGTGTTTTTGAATAAAAACAGCAACATCGTCGCCGACGGTAGGTCTACCTTTGAATTGATGGCTTACCATGTTAATAACCGGGAAGTGTATTCTTTGGGATTGGCATTGGGAGGTTCTGAGGATTTTTGCTGGGTGGATAAAAACCTTCTGCTAATGGCAAGGGGAAAGGATATTTACCTAAGAAAGGTAAATAAAAGCATTCAGTGGGAAAAAGTCGCTACCATTTCCATCCCTGGATATGAGAATATCACCCGGCTTTCAATGAACCCAAGCGGCAGAAAGCTGGTCATCGTCATGGAAAAAACCGGGAATTAAAGGATTATCTGGTCTCTGTTAGACCTAACATTTTAAAAACGCAGAAATCAGGATGACGGTGAGTTTTTTCAACTTTTTGAAACCCGATTATCTAACAAACCCGTCATTGCGAGCTTAGCGAAGCAATCTGATCCGGAGCGTAGACATAAGTTCATCGAAAAAGGACAGCAACATCGGCCTGGGGAATACGTATTCCTACAGACTGCCACGGCTGCCGGGTTGTTTTTCGAAACTCTTTTAATTCCAGTTTGCACCCTCGCAATGACGGAACAAACCTGTTATCGGTAGGCTTAGGGAGGGTTTTGAGCGGAGAAAGCCGTGGGAATCCCTAGGCAGACGGGACTTGCACACCCTTTCCCT
>JBBDSB010000234.1:0-1373 GCA_040905205.1 Cyclobacteriaceae bacterium | reverse complement strand
TCTCAAATCAAAGGCCTGACTATAGGCCAAATGCTTGGAGGTGTTTTGAAAATTCAACCATTTCCCCTTTTCATTGTCATCGAAGTAATTGTAAAAATCCTTATACCTTATGAAGGCAATGGACTTTTGTCCGGCGCCGGAATTTGTTTCAGAAGGCATCACCAATTCCAGGTATTTGATGTCAAACTTTACTTCTGACCGATGCTTGTCAAACAAAAAATCTTCCTTAAAATCCAGGTAATAGATGTCTTTGACAAAAATGCTGTCCCCGTTTTCAGCAGTCAAAAACCGGGTTTGAAATTCACTGATGGACAATGGTTCGGTAAAGCTTTCGTCAGCAAAAATTTCGAAAGCATTTTCTTCAACAATGGCATTATAAATGTTCATTATTACACCATCCGATTTCAGGCCTCCTGTGCCATACAAAGGAAGGTTGAATTTCTCTCTAAGGTCAATCCTTCTCCAAACACCGATCTGGTACATTTTATCATCCTCCCTTATCGGCAATACGGAATATACCGTATCCATTTCGAACCCACTATCACCGTTTTGCGATTCAAAATTCTGACTGGTATTTCCCTGTCCATAGGAATGGTGGCCGGAAAATTGAAATATTAGTGCGAAGATAAAAGTCGCTACTGTTAACTTTTGAATATTTTTCATGATTTCTTTCATTACTGCCTATCTATGCCTTAAACGCCATGAAAACATAGATATTATCTTATGGGTATGGAAAAGACTTCGTTTACATTGCTTGTGATTTTATTGCCTTGAAAATTGGTTCGGGTTACTTCTCTTGCAATGATAACCAATCTGTCTCCCGCCTGAGCTTGGGCCAATATATTTCTAACTGCCACTGCTTCTCCTGCGATATTGACAGATTCCCTGGGAACATCGTTCCTAACCAATCTTACTTCACCGTCAGTCACTTCAAAATTGGCATCCCTGGTCATCGTCCTACCAAAAGTAGGCTCCGGCAATGCTTTTATCCTAAGATTGGTCAATGCTGAAGCAGGTGAAGGATTCTGCAGGTCAATCTGGGTATCACCATTGAATGGCCTGATGGTGGGTGCAGGTACCGGCCTGATGTCGTATTCTACGGAGCCAATCCTATTGCCACCGCTTGATACACCAATGGTAACCACTCCTGAAGCGGCAGGAATAACGGTAACATCGACGGGCCTAGACCCCTTGATGGCCTGTCCCCCAGTTACCCTGAACTCTGGAGCATAGGAATTTCCCAATGCCGGAACTTCAATTACCAGATCATTGGCGCATTCTGCATAGAGTTGATTGACTACCTCTGAGGAAACTTTAATGACCGGTTCGGCTACAAAGTATTCGTAATCAATACTGAAAACACTATCAACCCC
>JBBDSB010000233.1:0-1376 GCA_040905205.1 Cyclobacteriaceae bacterium | reverse complement strand
TGTGCATGCCTAAAATAGGTTGACCAAAAATGGTCAACTGAAATGGAAAAAACAAAATTAGAGCTTAGAAAACAGCGGACTTTCTCGGAGGAATTCAAGAAAAGGAAGGTCAAAGAGTTAATCCAGAAACAGATTACGGTTTCGGGGCTGGCACGTCTTTATGGTATTACCAGAACTAGCGTATATAACTGGCTTTACCTATATTCGCCCGATCATCAAAGAGGGACAACCCTTGTAGTAGAGGTGGAAAGCGAATCACATAAAACCAAAAAGCTTCAACAACAGGTAGCTGAACTGGAGCGGATAGTCGGTCAAAAACAACTGGAAATAGATTTTCTGGGCAAGCTCCTGGAGTTGGGCAGCGAGGAGCTGGGCTTTGATCTAAAAAAAAATTTCAGCACCAAACTGTCCAATGGTACAGGTACCGGAGAAAAGAACACCCCTACAACATGAAAGAGGTGTATTTGCTGTGCAGCCTTAGCAAGCAGGCCCACCACCAGGCATGCATGCGGCAGCTTAGGCAACTGGATAAAGAGGTTATCTATGTAAGGCTTATGGAGCAGGCCAGGGAAATGCACCCGGGGATGGGATTGCGCACGATGTACGACATGCTGGGGCCCGAAGGAATCGGGCGGGATGCCTTTGTTGCCCTGGGTTTACGGGAAGGGTTCCGCCTGAAGGCCGTAGAAAAACAGACAAGGACGACCTATAGTGTAAAATGCAACAGGTACGGGAATTTACTGGTCGGAAAAAGGTTTACAGGTGTAAACCAGCTTTGGAGCAGTGACATTACCTATCTGTTCTGCCTGGACAGGTTTTATTACCTGGTAATGATCATGGACGTATATTCAAGACGGATTGTGGGTTATAGCATAGCGGACAATATGAGGGCGGAAAACAACTTTATGGCACTTAAAATGGCATTGGTGCTAAGGGGTGTGCCGGACTACCGGTCCTCGCTGATCCATCATTCGGACAAAGGTGCGCAGTACGTGAGCGATCTGTACACCGAGACCCTTGGTGATTATGGCATCCTGATAAGCATGTGCGAGGATGTATATGAAAACACCCATATAGAACGGCTGAACGACACCATTAAGAACCAGTACCTGAACCGTATGGATATTACCAGTGAAAGGATCCTGAAGCAAAAGGTCGCAAAAACAATTGAAACCTATAATACCCTGAGGCCACACAAAAGCCTCGGGGGATTGACCCCGGTCAAGTATGAGACAAAAATTACATCAATACCACTGGAAAACAGAAAAAAAATGGAAATTTATACGGCCATCAAGGACCTAGAACCTAGAAATCCAAATCAATTAAATATATTGTTCAATTAATAGAAAAAGGTCAACCTATTTTAGGCACACACA
>JBBDSB010000232.1:0-1379 GCA_040905205.1 Cyclobacteriaceae bacterium | reverse complement strand
AAAAATTTTATTCCTGATTTTTTAAAATTCGGTAGGGATCTTGTTGGGAAAGAATAATTCTATTCTGAACTGTTTATTTTGGAAGGAGATATAAGGAAATAAAAATAAAATACGCCATTAAAAAAATCAGAAAATTGGTTAGTTTAAAAAATTAAATACCAAAAGGAAGGAAATCAAGCCTTTTCTCAAATTTACCAAAGCTTTGGAAGTAAGGTTGTAAACAGATTGCAGGTTGATACCCATCGCCTGAGCTATTTTGTCCCCGCAAAGTTTATCAAAATACACCAATTGAATAACTTTTTTCTGCCTTTGGGGCAACTTGTCCAAAGCATTAAATAATTTAGATTTTAATAATTCTTCTTCCCCAGAATCAGAAAATACTGGAGCATTGCAGCCATCATAAATGGAGTATTTCAACTCATGAATGTCAGGTTGACTTCTTATCTTTTCTTTTAAAGTAGCCTTTATAATTCTATTGGTCAAAGATTTGCAAATGTATCTCTTGACGTTGTCGGTGTTTTTCAGATTTTTCCTGTACCGCCATAAATCAATAAACAAATCCTGTATGGCATCCTTGACCAATTCTTTGTTTTTGGAAACAGCCATTCCATACCTGAAGAGTTCTTTCGCATACATCGAGTACAAACCCTCTAAACCAGATTTATCCCCATTTTTTAGGTTATTCCAAAATATTATTTCTTTTTCAAGACTGTTGCTGTTATATTTTTCCTTAATAACAGTCATATTGGGTTTATTATTAGGTTGAAAAGATGAGTAATAATAATGAAATAAATCCTAATAATCCAATGATTAAATTAAATTCTTAACATTGAAAACCCTTAATTCCGAAGATAGATCATGGCAAAGCCAAAAAATGGACTCATGGTAGATTTACATGGACGAAATTCCCTGACTCAGCGTTTGCCCTTCTTGAAAAAACTACCTGGTTTTTTTAAGGAATGGGACTAAAGGTCTATCCCCAATAAAGCCAGGCATCATTTAATACGCACATTAAGCACCTGCCCCTGCCCCAGGGCCCTGCCACCACTTTTAAAATTCGGCATTGCCAGGCGTCCTGGGGAAGGGGATCACGTCTCTGATATTGCCCATCCCTGTAACAAACTGCACCAATCTTTCAAAACCCAGACCAAATCCCGCATGCGGTGCTGTACCAAACTTTCTGGTATCCAGGTACCACCACATCTCCTCCCGGCTGATGTCCAATTCTTCCATTCTCCGGGTCAGCTTTTCCAGGTTTTCTTCTCTTTGTGAGCCTCCTACGATCTCTCCGATTCCCGGAAAAAGGATATCCATAGCTGCCACAGTATTGCCATCGGCATTCTGTTTCATGTAAAAGGACTTGATGGCTTTGGGATAAT
>JBBDSB010000231.1:0-1382 GCA_040905205.1 Cyclobacteriaceae bacterium | reverse complement strand
GTTTGGATTGCTGACAATCCTGACCATTTAATACATTTCAATGGGGACAAATTTCTTGGACCATACTAAGCAGAATAAAGAAACATTAGGCAGTTCCGTAAGGGTTTGTTTGGGACGACACATAGGAAAGACAAAGATAACTCCATCCAAACAAGTCTTCCTCCGTTACGTTGACTTAAGGAGTCAAAATCTTCCCAAAATTCATAAATATAGCCAAATTGAAAATACTACTTACCGGGGCCACAGGTTACATTGCCCAACGTTTATTGCCAGTGCTCCTCCACGAGGGACATCAAGTTGTCTGTTGTGTCAGGGACAAAAACAGGTTCAATATCCACCAGTTTCCCACAGGAAACCTTTCCGTAGTGGAAGCCGATTTTTTAGACGAAAAAAGCCTTCAAAGTATACCCCCCGATATTGACCTGGCTTACTACCTCATCCATTCCATGTCTACCCAAAGTGGGAAGTTTGAAGAAATGGAGGCCACCTGTGCCACCAACTTTAAAAACAGGATTGAAGAAACCAATGCGCAACAGGTCATATACCTCAGTGGCATTGTCAATGATGCGGACCTGTCCAAGCACCTGTCCTCTCGAAAAAATGTGGAAAGCATTTTATCGGATGCCAAATTTGCCCTTACCACTTTAAAAGCAGGGATTATCGTAGGCTCCGGAAGCGCTTCCTTTGAAATCATCCGGGACCTGGTAGAGAAATTGCCGGTAATGATTGCGCCCCAATGGTTGAAAACAAAGTGTCAGCCCATTGCCATCAGGAATGTGGTTGAATTTATGAATGGGGTTATCCATAAAAAAGAAACCTACAATCAAAGTTTTGATATTGGGGGACCCGACATCCTCAATTACAAAGAGATGTTATTGCGTTTTGCGGAAATTAGGGGCTTAAAGCGAAGGATCGGGATAGTGCCGGTCATGACGCCTAAAATATCCTCTTATTGGTTGTATTTCGTCACTTCTACCTCCTATGCCCTGGCCCAGAACCTGGTCGACAGCATGAAAATCGAGGTGATTTGTACGCCCAATGACCTGGCAGCTAGGCTGGACATCAAATTGATTGGATATGATGATGCCATAAGGCTGGCTTTTGATAAGATTGAACAAAACCAGGTTTTATCCAGCTGGAAAGATGCCCAAACCAGTGACCTTCTCAATAAGGGGCTGACCCAATACATGGAAGTGCCAGTAAATGGTTGCTTTGTAGAGGTCCGAAAGCTGCCGATCCAAAACCAGGAGGAAGTGCTAAAAAATATTTGGAGAATCGGGGGAAAGCAAGGATGGTATTATGGCAATTGGCTATGGGAAATCAGGGGATTTATGGATCAATTGGTGGGAGGAGTAGGGATGCGTAGGGGAAGGAAGAGCGAT
>JBBDSB010000230.1:0-1386 GCA_040905205.1 Cyclobacteriaceae bacterium | reverse complement strand
GACTGGCTTTATCATTTTACTTTTCTATGATTAGCCGGAGTTGTTTTCTTTCACCTTCCCTGGTGGTTAAAAATCGAATGGAATTAATGACAAAATAAAAATTATGGCCCCTTCTCATTGAACCTGTATTTAAAATGAAACTGAATGCAATAAAAATTTCAATATGCATTTCATTGGACAATGATAGCGATAATAACCCAAACAGTAAATTTAAAATACATTTTATATAATTTAAAATACATTTTTATTTATTTTAATTATTCTTTTAGCTGATTTGATTTTTACCATAATTTCTATTTAATATTGGCTATTTTTGCCTTTCATGGCCAAAGCACCAAAAAATTATTTTGTACTGGTTCTGATTTTAGGCGCACTCAGTACCATAAGTCCATTTTCTGTAGACATGTACCTGCCTGCTTTTCCTTCCATAGCTGAAGCGCTTAAAACAGATATTTCAAATGTGCAGCTTTCCTTGACAAGTTACCTTATTGGAATTGCCATCGGGCAATTGTTTTATGGCCCCTTGCTGGACAAATACGGGCGGAAAAAACCTTTATACGCAGGCTTGGTCATCTACATTATTGCATCAGTGGGGTGTGCCTTTACCAGCTCAGTAGATTCCCTGATTACCATGCGATTCCTTCAGGCAATTGGAGGATGTGTGGGCATGGTAGCTGCCCAGGCCTTGGTGAGGGACATCTTTCCGGTGAATAAAATTGCCCAGGCATTTGCCATGTTAACCCTGGTGATTGCCGTATCTCCTATGATTGCTCCTACAGTTGGTGGTTATATAACCGCCCATTTCGATTGGCATTGGCTATTCATATTATTGGCAATTATTACTTCCCTTATACTGTTGGCTACCAAATGGCATTTGCCTGAAGGGGCAGAACCAGACCCCGGCATATCCCTTAAACCCAAACAAGTCGCCATAAAATACCTTGAGGTATTAAAAAACAAACAATTTTTAACTTATATCTTAGTGGGAGGAATTGCAGGTGCAGCCCCCTTTGCCTACATTGCCGGCTCCTCCGATGTGTTTATTAATGTTTATGGATTAACTGTTACTGAATATGGCTGGTTGTTTGCCTTTCTTTCGGTGGCCATGATCGGAGCTACTCAACTTAACCATATTCTTCTCAACCGGTTCAGTAGCCAAACCATTGTAATCATTGCACTAAGTTATCAATTTATCATTGGATTGACCATTGTTGCCGGTGTTTGGACGGGAAGTTTTAATGTAGGGACTTTAATTGCATTCATGTTTGTTTTTCTTACCGGCCATGGATTAAGTGTCCCCAATGCCGCCGCCATATCCCTGGCACCATTCGAAAAAAATGCCGGTAGTGCATCGGCCATGATGGGTTTTATGCGCATGGCCCTAGG
>JBBDSB010000229.1:0-1387 GCA_040905205.1 Cyclobacteriaceae bacterium | reverse complement strand
ACTTTACATAATCTTTTACTATGCATAACCGACATTATGTAAAGCTTTACATAATATAGGTCGGAAAAATTACCTCTTTGCAGGTTCACATGCATCGGCACAAAGGGCCGCCATGATCTATTCGTTCTTTGCCATCTGCAAAAAACATGGTGTCAACCCCTATGAATGGCTCAAGTATACTCTTGAAAATATCATGCAGACAAACCACAAGAACGTAAGAGACCTATACCCACAGAACTTCAAAAAAAAGGTTTAGTATGTACTTGGTGGGATGCAGGGTAGAAACCAGAAAAGGGGGATGATCCTGACTGAGTCAGGATCAGAGTCCGATTCTGATTACTACGATCACTCCTCCCACGGGAGGCAAGTAGTCACGCCTAAGGAGAAAAGGGTATGAATCCATGCTTTCCTATTATCTCAAAACACAACCCACAATCCAGTGAACCGCCGAGTACGAGACTCCCGGTCGACCGGGATGGTGTGAGAGCCTCAACCTGAGCCATTTGGCTCAGGTCGGGCTACTCGATTATGGTGTCGTGTTTCTTATTCTTTTGAAATAAATTCAGACCATGAAATTATTCGTGTTTGGTTTATTTTACCCAACACTAATAGATCTGTGTCTCCCGTTATTAAGAAATCTGCTTTGCCATCAATTGATAGATTTAATAAAAAATTATCTTTTGGGTCCCTGCATATTTCCACTTTGGTCTTCACTTTAATCAATTCTCCGAAGCTGTCAATTTGACTTAAAAGGGCTTCAATATCTGATTTTTTAAAGAATTTTTTGAATTTGGGCCGATTTGAAACTTCTAGAAACTCTTCAAGCAATTCTGTAGAAAAAATAAGGGTTATATCGCCAGATTCGAGGAGTAAATCCAACTCCTGTTGTCTCTTAGAAATTAAAAAACTAATCCAAAGGTTTGTATCTAGAATAACCCTTTTATTTTTCATATCGGGCTTTGCGAACAGCTTCAACTTCTAAAGCTATTTCTTCCAGGCTAGGGACTTTATCTGCGTTACTTCGGAATTTTTTAAGCAACTCAGAAAAATCTTTATTTGGTTTTTCTTTTCTGATCCTTATCAACTCTAGATTTGCCAAATCTTTCAAAAGAGCTTTTGCCTTCGGGTTCAATATGTCGATTCTTATGGTTTCCATTTTCTTTGACTTTCCTAAATATACGTATTTTTTAAATCAGGTTCATTTTGTACATGCACCATAACGTTTTGCAGCTATAAGAAGTTGGCGATTTCGAAGCACTAAACTGTCAACCTGCACGAAAGTTTGATTGAAAAACTGAACTTCATTTAACCACCGAACCGCCAATTTCTTATAGGTGCTGTGTGTGCCTTGAATGGTGAATATAGGTCAAAAAGTTGACCGTTCCAA
>JBBDSB010000228.1:0-1393 GCA_040905205.1 Cyclobacteriaceae bacterium | reverse complement strand
AGATGGCTTAAATCCAAATTTCACAATAAACACTTCCTACTTCCTGGAATACTTTTCCCCTAATATGCGCTTCTTGATTTTTGAGGGCAAACCACTAATAAATCATTTAAAATTTTTGCTTTCCTAATCCAATTAAAAAATATATGCCCTTACCTTTCCTCAATTTTGGCTAAAGCCGGGGATTTTGGAATGCTATTTTTTGGAATGGGCTAAAGCCACATTCCTATTGAAGGGGTTTGGGTATTGATTTATGGGCTATAATAGGGTACAATTTAGGATCAATTTCCTTTCATCAATTCCCACTGTCTCGGCACTTTTTAAAGTAAACGAAAAGAACTATATATCAAAACACAAAATTAACCTGCCTCTTCGAGTTTGTAATAGAACTAAACTCCATTTAATAGCTATTTAGTTATTGGCTAACAGCCTAATTCAATTAGTTTAAATCCCTCCCGACAATCACCCCTAGTTGTAATAGACCCATAAACAGCAGATCAAGTAATGCTGTTATAAATTTAAAATGCCAGAAAAAAATCCCCCAGCCCCCTTTTTAAGGGGGATTTGGACTCATTCGGGTTGGCGGTTACGGTATTTACTGGGAGCTTTCTCAGCCCGATTAAATAATACCGATTCAGCATTCTTCTCCCATTTCTGCGAATCCCGCCTCAAAGGAGGAAAGAGGAATTATATACATAAATATCAAAAAATCTAAATGTTATGAATTTGATATGTCCGAAAAAATCCCTGCCTACTATGGTCGGAACTGGCCTGTTACCATAAGATTTAAATTTATCGAATCAAACATAGATAAAATCTGCGGGATAATTTTTTCTTCACGTTAATTAATCGTAATATTGCAATGTAATAATAATTAAAACGAACCGATCATGAAAATTACCCTATTAGATCCGGCCATGTGTTGCAGCACTGGCGTTTGTGGTCCAGAAGTGGATGATGTCCTGGTGCAGACAGCAGCCAACATCAAATGGCTCAAATCCATGGGCCATGAGGTGAATCGCCATAACCTGTCCAATGATGGAGAAGCATTTAAACTTTATCCTGAAGCCATAGCCAAATTGCAGCAGGAAGGAAGGGACTCCCTTCCTTATGTATTGGTAAATGGAGCAATGGTGATGTCAGGAAAATATCCATCCAAAGCGGAATGGATACAGTTTTTAGACCAGGGAACACCAGAAAAAGCGTCGAAAGACGCTCCTATTCAAGATAAATCCGACCAAAAAACCGTAACCCTTATTGGTATTGGGGCGGCCATCGCTGCCTCCAATGAAAGTGCCCTGGAAGCATATGCAGCCACTGCAAAAAATATGGGAATAGCCGCACAGGAAATTGCAGAAGCCATGAATATTGGAAATGAAGTAAAAAATACGATCAG
>JBBDSB010000227.1:0-8348 GCA_040905205.1 Cyclobacteriaceae bacterium | reverse complement strand
TAGAGAAATCTGCAAACTGTAATCAATTTGTGCATAAAAACCATGATCATTTGGTCTTGGGCAGAAAGTTGGTTGATTTTCTTACCGAGTAGGAAATAAATTTTGATAAATATTTTTATAATTTTAGTAATTGAAATAGAAAATAGCCCTTTCCTAATTCATCATCCGATTATTGAATGATATTATATTTATAGTCAGCCTTGGATTGCCCGAATTCTTGAAACCAAACCAAAAATATTTTATGAAAATTGGAATACTAACTTTATCCTTACATACCAATTACGGTGGTATCCTACAAGCTTATGCCCTAAAAACCGTGCTGGAAAAGATGGGACATGAACCTTGGTTAATTGATACCCAATTGAACCAGGTATCTTTATCGAGACAAATGTGGAGATTGGCAAAGGAAACCGTGTCGTATCTTAAGGGAGAGGTAAGCATGATCAATCCCAAAAGGTTAAGACATAAAGCTTATTTGAAATACACCAAACCTTTTATTGACGAACATATTCCGAGGATAACAAAAACCTTTACCTCAGTTGATGAGTTGAAGAATGCCACCGAAAAATATGGATTTCAGGCATATGTAGTTGGCTCGGATCAAATTTGGAATGCCAGGTACTTCAAAAGTATCGAAGTGGCCTTCTTTTCATTTTTGAAAGATGAAAAAGTAATTAGGATTTCTTATGCCCCTTCATTTGGAGGAGATACCTGGAAATATACGGAAGATCAAACCCGGAAATGCAAAGAATTAATCAAAGCTTTTGATGAAGTTTCTGTCAGAGAAGATGTAGGTATTGATTTTTGCAAAGATTATCTGGAATGTCAGGCATCTTTAGTATTAGATCCAACCTTATTATTGACCCGGGATGAATATTTAAAATTACTTTCCATTGACCCAAAAAGTAAAAAAGGTGGCATGTTCATTTACGTTTTGGATAATTCGCCCGGTAAGAAAAAACTGATTGAGGCAGTGGCCGATAAAAAAAACTTGGCCCCTTACCAATTGGATATCATTGAAGGGTATGAATCCAGTCCTTTGGAATGGCGAACAAAGGCCAGGGTACAGGATTGGATTCGTAGTTTCCATGAAGCGGAATTCATCATCACGGACTCTTTTCATGGTACTGTTTTTTCAATCCTTTTCAATAAACCTTTCTTTGTGCTGATCAATTTTGAAAGGGGTGCCGTACGCTTCAAATCAATTCTCAATATTTTTAATTTGTCAGACAGGATCATTTCTTCCCAGGATGATTTAACAGAAGCAAAACTGGAAATGAAAATAGATTGGGATAAGGTCAATAAAATTTTAGAAGAAAAAAAAGAGGTGTCTTTGTCATTTTTGAAAAGACATTTGTATAATAAACCTGATGATAAATCATCGGAATAATCCGTTTTTAAAGTCGGATTAGGACTGATCCGGATCAGTTGTCAAAGTTCTGTAGTTCCACCATTTTTTTAAAATCCTTTGATTGTTGGGTGAGGGACTCGAAATCGCCGTGGTTGAGGATCCGTCCATCCTTGAGCAGATAGATGATGTCGGCATTTTTTATGGTGGACAGCCTGTGTGCGATGACGATAATGGTGTATTTTCCCTGCAGTTGTTCAAAATATTCCTGTATTTCCTTTTCCGTCTCCGAGTCCAGTGCGGAAGTGGCCTCATCCAGTACGAGCAGGTCGACTTCTTTGAAGAGTTCCCTGGCGATGGCAATACGCTGTTTTTGCCCACCCGATATGAGAACCCCTGCATTTCCGAGCGGAGTATCTTCTTTTTCTGGCAGTTCTTCCAGGTAGGGCAGAAGGGATGCTTTTTTGAGTGCTTTTCTGAATTTTTCGAGGTTTTTCGGGTTTTTTTCCGCCCAGGTGGTGACGTTGTTGAAAAGGGTATCGTTGAAGATTACGGGTTCCTGTGTGATATAACCGATTTTGGATTGGTACCGTCCGATATTGATGTCATGTAGGTTAATCCCGTTGATTTGGAAGGAGCCTTTGTCAATGGGCAGCAGTCCGGTAATGATGTTGATCAGGGTGGTCTTTCCGCTGCCACTTGGCCCGACCAGTGCGACGGTTTTGTTTTTGGGGATTTCCAGGTCGATGTCCCTGAGTAAAGGGGAGTCGCTGTAGGAAAAGCCTGCCCCGCTGAGGCGGACCTGTTCGATGTTTTCAATGACCAGCCCGGTATTGTATTCTGCCCTGTTGCTGTTCATGTCGTGGAGGAACCCCTGGAAATTTTCCAGTGATCCGGAAACGTTCAGAAAGGTGTTCCAGTAGTTCTGGTAGACGATGATGGCGTTCAGGGCCCTGTAAAAGAAGAGTAGGCTGAGAATAATGGGCCCGATATTGGTGCTGAAATAGTTGATCTGGACAAAAATGATGGCCACGACCACAAAAATGGACATGGGTTCTTTGGTGGCGATGAGCAGGGAATTGAAGAATCCGATCCTTCTGTTTCCATTGGCCAGGGTGATGATGGTTTTTTTTAGTTTCTCGCCGTACTTTGCAGCCTGCCCCGTGGCACGGAGGTATTTGAAGTTGTTGATCTGCTGCATCACCAGCCCGTGGAAGATGTGGCCGTCAGCGGTGATTTTTCTGGAAGTCTGCTTTGTTTTTTTGTAGATTTTGGTGTAGAAAAAGTTGGAGATGCCCCCTCCGATACCGACCAGGAGCGCAAACTGGGGGTTGGAGAGAAAAGCGAGGGTGATGTAGACAAAAATAGTCATAAGGGCCTGAATGCCGGCCATGTAGTTTCGGTAAGCCCAGGTGACGCGGTCCACTTCGCCGCTGAGGGTGTTCTGGATCTTTCCGGAGTCTACCTTGACAAAGTATTTGTAATTGACACTGGAGATGCTTTCCACGCCCGCAAACCTTATTTTTTTGATGAAGGTGGTCATCAGGATGACGCCGAAATAGGATTCTGCAAATCGGAAGATGCCTTTCATACCGAAGAAAAAGAGGATCATCAGCAACACAGTTGTCAAGTTGAGGGGTAGTCCTGCGGAATTGAAGATATCGAGTAGGTATTTCAGGTTGCCGATGTTCTGTTCATCGGGCTGAAATTCGGTGGTGCCGTCCACCATCTGTAGCAAGGGGATAAACATGGCCAGCCCGAGGCCATCCATTAGCCCAACCGTAAAACTCAGCATCAGAGAGATAAAAATCCTCTTGCCCAGATAGGAATGAAAAAAACTGAAATCAGAAAACGACTTTTTCAAGTAACTTTTTATTTTCCTGGCTATCATCATCAATATTTTTAAATGCTTAACTCAAAGGATTAATGGGAGTTGATTCTGGGGATGTAAATCTCATTTAATTACATGATCTGTTAATGGTCCTAAACCAGGAGTAACGCCTATAATAAAAAATAATAAAGCCTGTTATTGAAAAGTGGGTGATTCACTTTTCAATAACAGGCCAAATTTAACCGAAAGTTTTTGAAATTTTACTTTTTAATTAATCTCATCACTTTACTTTGTTTGTTTGCCAGGATGGAAACCACATAAATGCCAGGTTTGATAGCCGAGATGTTCAAAGTAGTCAGCCCTCCATGGTTTTCCAACTTTTTGGAGTATACGGTATTTCCATTCAGTTCTGACAGGGTGACATTAATCCAATCATCTGATACATTGCCCAATTCCAGATTGAGAATGTCACGAGATGGATTTGGAAACATGGAAACAGTTAAAGGAGCTTCTTCTTGGCGTAAATCTTCTTCCATTTTCGGTGACTCAGTCTTGAAATCCCAAACTTCGGATAACCTTCTTTCATGGGTACTTCCTGCTTCCACCTTCCAATAATACACCTTATCCAATTTCAAACCAGTTACTTCTAATACTGTATCCAATAAATTATCATACTCCATAACGTTTTCCAGAAAATCCTTATCTGAGGAGAGATATACCTTATAGTGATTGGCTTGTTCCACAACATTCCAGTTCAGCTTTACCTCAGCCTGCTGGATTTTTTCACCTAATCCAGGGCTTATAAGTACCGGATTTGCTAATTCTTTTTGTGGTATTTCCTCAGTTTGAAATTTCCATACTGGAGAATAATCACTCCACTCCCCATCTTTCCTGGACCTTACTCTCCAATGATACTCTTTGCCATATTCCAGCCTATCAAGTAATTCAAATTGGTTATCCTTGATTAGGCCAGACTTAACCAAATCGCTTTCCATAAAATCCGAATAGGGGGATAAATGTACTTCATATTGATCAGCATTTGCTTCATCTATCCAGAATAACTGAAGGGCACTTGCATCAACTTTATCCCCGTTACTTGGACTTATCAAATCGGGCGAATCGAGTACCATGCGAGGTTCCTCGCCGGAAACGGTAAAGTGGATGGTATATGAATCTCCCTTTACCCCACCTTTATCCAGCTCTGAATAAGGAACCGCTGTTAAGGTATATTTGCCACTGGGAAGATTTAATCCCTTATTGGATAAGAGTTCATAATGAACACTATTGTCTGTTCTGGATGAGTTGACAGGCCCTGTCAAGGAAATAAACACACTTTTTATTTCCGGAGAAGACGTGATTGCTCTGAAATTCAGGTCCAAATCACGGGCTTGGTGTATGTTTATTACTTCACCGTCAGATAGCTTATGAATAACACTGTTTGAGGCAGCATTGGTCATTTGGAAGCTTTCTACTGAAAATTTGGAGGTGTCCTGTTCCACAATTATGGTGGTGGTGGATGTCAATCCCCCGTCCATGGTTTTGGCAGTAATGGTGGCTGTACCTGGGTTTTTTGCTGTGACAATTCCATTTTCACTGATAGTCAGGACATGCTCATCAGAGGAAGACCAAATAACCTGATTTTGAGATTCTTCAGCACTTGTGATTGTCGCAGATAGCCCAAATGTATTTCCCGCTTTTAAGAAAATCGTAAGGTGAATGCCAGAATTTGGATTTTTTTCATCTGATAAATCTTCTGTTTTAAATGACATTGGAGAAGACCATTCACTTTGGCCATTATCGTTGAGGGCCCTAACCCTCCAGAAATATTCGGTTCCTTCCTTCATGTCATTCACCTCTAATTCAGTTCCTTGTACATTTTCGATGTTGTGTACAGGATGATCAAAGCTGTCGTTATCGGACAACTGGACCTGATAGGAATTTGTCAATTCCGCATCTTTCCATTCCAGGAGGAGATTTTTGGACAACCCTGTACTTCCGGTAGCAGGACTGGTCAACTGTGGTGTTTTGGGCATGGCCCCATTAACATCCATGATTGAAAACCTGATGGAAAGGGAAGTTCCTTTGTCCCCGCCATTTTCCCTAAAACTATAAGGAGTGGCAGTAAGGGTATATTCCCCAATGGGAAGCAGAAGGCCTTTGTTATTGAGTAATTCATAAGTAAATTCATTGTCACTTCTTGAAGAATTGACGGGTCCCTCGAGGGAAATGTCCACACTTCCCAATTCCTCGGGGAAAGTGTTGGCCCTGAAATTGAGGGCCATATCCCTGATTTGGTCATAATCCAACTGGTCACCTTCAATAAGGCCGGAGATTACTTTATCCTCGGCGGCATCTAACAAATAGAAGCCTTCGATAAGGAGCTCTTTGGTTTCGCCAGGGACCGTTACTGTTGAATGTGATGCATGTCCCCCTTCTTCGGTTTTGGCGGAAATAGTGGCTGTGCCGGGACCTAGCGCAGTGACCAGTCCATTTTCATCCACGGAGGCAATGCTGTTGTCCGAAGAGGTCCAAATAACCTTAGTAGAGGAAGCATTGGAAGGGTACACCAGACATGCCAGTTCAGAAGAAGTGTCGGCATCCAGGCTAAGGGTTTCGGGTTCGACCTTGACCTCGGTGACTGCGATGATTTCGGGAACAGGGGTGATGGTCTGGAATTGCCAGGCAGCTGACCAGTCACTATCGCCATTGGTGTTTTTGGCCTTTACCCTCCAGAAGTATTCGGTGCCTTCTTCCAGGTCTTTCATTTCCAACTGGGTGGCAGTAGCATTATCCAGGTTGACAATTGGGTTGTCGAAACTGCTTTTGTCGGCCACCTGAACCTGATAGGCATCCGCAAATTCGGTTTCATCCCATTCCAACATCAGCACGGCGGTAGCCAATTCGGTTGCGCCATGATCAGGAAAAATGGGATTTGGGGTTTTCGGAACCATGACCTCACCATTGAAAACTTCGAAAATTTCAAAATCAGATAATGCCCTACTGTAAAGCCTGACCTCGTCAAGGTCACCTTCCCACCTGTTGATACTGTTTTTGGCACCGATTTGTAATTCGGTGGTATTGGACAGTATTCTTGTGGGAGAATAGGAAATTGAATTGTCTTCTTTCCCATTAATATATAATGTAGATGTGGTACCATCGAAGGTGATGGCAACATGCATCCAGGTTTTTCCATCAGTTGGATAATCGGCAATGGACTGGATCATGTAATTGTTTCCCTCACTTTTCCTGTTGAACCTGAATTCTACTTTGCCGTTTTCGAAAATGCTGAATTCATAGCCTTCGGGATCACCCTTTGAAAGGATCTGTTTCCTATTTTTGCCGATTGGTTTGATCCAGGCAGAGATTGAAATTTCCTCATTTATATCCAGTGAAGGATTATGATCAACAGTGGCAAACCTGTTTAAGGTACCAGTTAGGCTAAGCGCAAGCCCGTTTTTTCCGGTCACCCAACTCACCCCTGAGGTGTTCTGGATGGTAGCATGATTGTTGTTTCCGGAATGATCCATCAAGGTGTTTCCACTTCCTTCGTTCATCATCCAGTATCCCACCAGGTCAGGTTTATTGGAATCGTTTTCCGGGACTGTAGGGGGTGTATTTTCAGCCAGGGGCGGGTTATTGGCTGTTACCGTAATTGATGATTGTCCGGTAAAATTCCCCTCCTCGGTTTTAGCTGAAATGGTGGCTGTGCCGGGACCTAGCGCAGTGACCAGTCCATTTTCATCCACGGAGGCAATGCTGTTGTCCGAAGAGGTCCAAATAACCTTAGTAGAGGAAGCATTGGAAGGGTACACCAGACATGCCAGTTCAGAAGAAGTGTCGGCATCCAGGCTAAGGGTTTCGGGTTCGACCTTGACCTCGGTGACTGCGATGATTTCGGGAACAGGGGTGATGGTCTGGAATTGCCAGGCAGCTGACCAGTCACTATCGCCATTGGTGTTTTTGGCCTTTACCCTCCAGAAGTATTCGGTGCCTTCTTCCAGGTCTTTCATTTCCAACTGGGTGGCAGTAGCATTATCCAGGTTGACAATTGGGTTGTCGAAACTGCTTTTGTCGGCCACCTGAACCTGATAGGCATCCGCAAATTCGGTTTCATCCCATTCCAACATCAGCACGGCGGTAGCCAATTCGGTTGCGCCATGATCAGGAAAAATGGGATTTGGGGTTTTCGGAACCATGACCTCACCATTGAAAACTTCGAAAATTTCAAAATCAGATAATGCCCTACTGTAAAGCCTGACCTCGTCAAGGTCACCTTCCCACCTGTTGATACTGTTTTTGGCACCGATTTGTAATTCGGTGGTATTGGACAGTATTCTTGTGGGAGAATAGGAAATTGAATTGTCTTCTTTCCCATTAATATATAATGTAGATGTGGTACCATCGAAGGTGATGGCAACATGCATCCAGGTTTTTCCATCAGTTGGATAATCGGCAATGGACTGGATCATGTAATTGTTTCCCTCACTTTTCCTGTTGAACCTGAATTCTACTTTGCCGTTTTCGAAAATGCTGAATTCATAGCCTTCGGGATCACCCTTTGAAAGGATCTGTTTCCTATTTTTGCCGATTGGTTTGATCCAGGCAGAGATTGAAATTTCCTCATTTATATCCAGTGAAGGATTATGATCAACAGTGGCAAACCTGTTTAAGGTACCAGTTAGGCTAAGCGCAAGCCCGTTTTTTCCGGTCACCCAACTCACCCCTGAGGTGTTCTGGATGGTAGCATGATTGTTGTTTCCGGAATGATCCATCAAGGTGTTTCCACTTCCTTCGTTCATCATCCAGTATCCCACCAGGTCAGGTTTATTGGAATCGTTTTCCGGGACTGTAGGGGGTGTATTTTCAGCCAGGGGCGGGTTATTGGCTGTTACCGTAATTGATGATTGTCCGGTATAATTTCCCTCCTCGGTTTTAGCTGAAATGGTGGCTGTGCCGGGACCTACCGCAGTGACCAGACCATTTTTATCTACGGTGGCAATTTCGGAATTCGAAGAAGACCAGGATACCGTTTTATTGGTTGCCTGAGCAGGGGACACTGTGGCAGTAATTTGAATTTTCTGGTCTTTTTGAAGGGAAGTGACTTCAGGTGTTGATGAAATACCTGAAACAGCTATAGGAGTCGAAGACTTTTTAGTAGTAACCATGTCT
>JBBDSB010000226.1:0-8371 GCA_040905205.1 Cyclobacteriaceae bacterium | reverse complement strand
AAGAAATCATCCAGCTCTTTATCATTCATTTTTGATACTCGCTTCTTCATGATTTCTTATGGTTAACATGGTCCTCAGCTTTTGTCTCGCCCTATGGAGGTTGGACTTTGAAGTTCCTTCAGAAATGCCCAGTATATCGGAAATTTCATGGTGATTATAGCCTTCAATGGCATAGAGGTTAAATACGGTTCTATACCTGATGGGTAACGCTTGTATGACCTGAATTATATCCATGTATTTTAAGTCATCTGAAGCATTTTTTCCAAGATCCGGGATTTCTGGAATGTGCTCCAACCCGATATTTTGGGAGTGATTTAGGTTTTTTTTATAATAATTGATGGCACCATTAATCAATATTTTTCTAAACCATTGGGTAAACGGCCGTTGGGGATCATATCGGTCAAAATGTTGAAATACATTCAAGTAACCGTCATGCAGGATTTCCAGACTTTCTTCCCTATTAGCCGCATAGCGGAGGCATATGCTCATTCCATAACTGTAGAATTGTTTATACAGCATCTCCTGACTCTTCCGGTCACCATTGGAAATTCCATTCAATAACTTATTTGACAGGTATTTTTCCACAATTGCGGGGTTTGTATCCGTCTATACAGCAATAAAAATAAATTGGTTGCGTGGGAATAATTAATTTACGAAATATTAATCCCTATTCTTCCAATGCTATCCGAATTCTCTTCGGATTTTACCCATCTATTTTGTTTTTAATTGTGATAAAAAAATATTTGAGGGTAAAAAAATAATTAATTCACTCCTCTGAAGCGATATCCCATTTCAATATTTATTTTTTTTAAAAAAATGAGCCAATTTCAGGACATTTTCTTTTTAGCTGCCGTCTGGGTTGTATGGTTGGTAATCTAGTAAGATTATAATATGAAAAGCAAACTATTATTTCTTCCTGATATTTTTTTTGTGTTTTTGATTGTATTCAGTTGTGAACCTACCAACATGGATGGTTTAAGTGATCCAAATTTTAATAAGGCAGAAAATAAAATCAGCCCTTCAAAGGAAAGTGATATGGAAAATTTTCTTTCCCTGCAGTTTCTGAAATACAGGGATCTAAATATGAGGTTTTCCAGCTTTACAGATAGGGGAGTGGAAAAGATGAAAATCTTAAAAGAATACGTTTCTAAAGAGTAAGTTGGTGATTTTTTAATTGTTCTTTTTACAAAGGTAAGTGGTTTCACTTACCTTTTTTTTACCTTCAAATCAAACAAACTACCATCGATATCAATAGGTATTTGAAATGCTATCATTTTTATTTACTTTGTTCCGTCACTCTGGAAAAACTAATTTTATTAATTTGGTATGTCCATTAGGAATAAATATTTGGTATATGTGTTTTCAAGCCTTACCCTGCTGTGGTTGCTGGTAGTGGTGATCCGGTCTGTCTCCATTGAAAACAAACACTTTTATGTTCCTGGAATTTTATTTGGAGAGGAAGTGAAATTTAACCGGGACATCAGGCCTATCATCAATCAAAAATGCATCGCCTGTCACGGTGGGGTTAAAAAATCCGGGCAATTTAGCCTTCTTTTTGAAGAGGAGGCCTTAGCGGTAAATGAATCAGGGAAACGTGCCATTGTTCCAGGAAGTACCAGACAAAGTGAATTGATTCAAAGAATTAAACACCATGATCCTGAGCAACGAATGCCTTTGGAAGGCGAACCATTGACTGATGAAGAAATCCGTTTATTTACAGATTGGATCAACCAGGGTGCTCCCTGGCAGGACCATTGGGCTTACCGGCCACCTCAACCCCAAGAGGTTCCAGAATTTGGAAAAACATGGGACTCCAATGGAATTGATCATTTCATTTATAAAAAATTATCTGAAAATGGAATTCAACCTAATCCCGAATCGGACAGGTATTCCTTATTAAGAAGGGTGAGTTTTGATTTGACGGGTTTGCCACCCACCTTGGAGGAAGCGGAAGAATTTATAAAAGACACCTCTTCCAATTCGTATGAAAAAGTAGTAGACCGGCTATTGGATGCTCCGGCTTTTGGAGAGCAATGGGCAAGCATGTGGATGGATTTGGCCAGGTATGCCGATTCCAAAGGCTATGAAGCGGACAGACCCAGAAATATTTGGAAATATAGGGATTGGTTAATTGAAGCTTTTAATGATAATATGCCTTATGACGAGTTTGTAACAGAACAATTGGCCGGTGACCTCCTTCCTGACCCCACTGAAAAGCAGCTTATCGCCACCGGGTTTCATCGAAATACCATGAACAACGATGAAGGTGGTACGGATAATGAAGAATTTAGAATTGCCGCATTGATTGACCGGGTGAATACCACTTGGTCTGTCCTTCAGGGAACTACCATGGAATGCGTACAGTGTCACAGCCACCCTTATGATCCCATCCGGCATGAGGATTATTACAGGTCTATGGCATTTTTCAATCAAACTGCTGATGCGGATATTCCAAGTGAATCTCCCGTATTGGTTGAATTCAAAGATACGGTTGACATTGAAAAATTGAGCCAGTTGAAATCCTGGGTGGGGGAACGGGTAAAAGACCCTGCTTTAAAATCCGAGATGCAGGACTATTTTGAGAAATTGGTCCGAATTACTACTCCAAAAATCCATCCCCATTATTTTGAGCAATTGGATAAGGGCATTCCTGTTAAAGGAACTTCCCTCTTTAAAGTTACGGACAGCATTCCTTCCAGGACGAGGCTACTTCCATTTGATGGGGAAGACAGGGTCATGTTTAAAATCCGGTCTGATACCAGTGTGGGGGTATTGGAATTTCGATTGGATCATCCCGAAGGAGAAAAAATAGCCATGTGGGAAGTAAAAAGAAAGACCAGGACGGAATATGATGAGGAAGAAAAGAAAGATAAAATATATTCCGTTCCGGAGGTGATTTCCATACCGATCAGCCCCCAAACAGGAAAAAAAGACCTTTACCTGGTGCTTAAAGAAGTGGGTCAGGCGGGAACCACCTTGAATTTAGAATGGGTCATGTTGCATCATTCGCTTCCAGGTAGGGAAGATGACCAATACCAGGAGGCAGAGAAGTTGCTGTACGATTTGTTCAATTCGGAGAATGAACAGGAAACCACTCCTATAATGGTAGAGTTGGATGAGAACTACCGACGTCAAACCCGCGTATTTGAAAAGGGCAGCTGGATGGTATTGGGAGATACTGTTGCACCCGGGTTGCCGGAAAAATGGAACGAGTTTAAAGATGGATATGAAAATAATCGGCTGGGACTTTCAAAATGGTTGTTTAGTCCGGACAACCCGCTGACAGCAAGGGTTGCTGTCAATCGATTTTGGGAGCAGTTATTTGGCAGAGGGCTGGTATTTACCATGGAGGATTTTGGATCTCAGGGATTTGATCCTTCCCATCCCGAATTATTGGATTGGCTGGCTTTGCGTTTTGTCAATGAGCAGAATTGGGACATTAAAGAACTCCTGAAGGAAATGGTGATGTCCTCTGCCTATCGGCAATCATCCCATTTTAGGGAGGATTTAAAGGATTTGGATCCTTACAATGAATATTTGGCCAGGGGGCCAAGGTTAAGGCTAAAAGCGGAACAGGTGAGGGACCAGGCATTGGCAGTCAGCGGTCTTCTGAGCAGGAAAATGCTGGGCCCAAGTGTGATGCCTGAGCAGCCTGAGGGTATTTGGCAGGTTGTTTACAGTGGTACGGAATGGAAAACAAGTCAGGGTGAGGATCGTTACAGGAGAGCACTTTATACATTTTGGAGACGTACCAGTCCTTATCCTTCCATCATCGCATTTGATGCACCAAGCAGGGAGTTTTGTTTACCAAGGAGAATCGATACCAATACACCGCTTCAGGCTCTGGTTACATTAAATGATCCCGTTTATCTGGATGCCGCTTTGGCCTTGAGCCGAAAGGTGTTGGAATCCAGTTCAAAGCATTGGGAGGATAGGTTGTCGCTCATGTATAGCATGTTGATGCTCAGAGGGATACCAGTGGATAAGATGGAAGACCTGGCAATATTATATAAAAAAACTGACTTATATTTTGAACAAAATCCGGATGCTGTCTGCCAGATTGCCGGAGAGGAAGATCGTGAATTGGCAGTTTATACCGTTATGGCAAATGCCCTGATGAACTTGGATGAATTTCTTATGAAATCGTAAAAGGTAATGAATGTATTTGAAGAGTATCAGATGAGGACTTTGCAGTCCAGCACAAGAAGGCATTTTTTGAAAAAGCTTACCACAGGATTGGGAGGGATCGCTTTAGGAAGTATGTTGGGTTGTCAGACCCGTTCCGATGCCCAATTACCGGAGGGACTGGAAGAATTGTACACTCAATTGCCTCATTTTGCCCCTAAAGCCAAACGCATCATTTACCTGCACATGGCAGGAGCCCCATCCCAATTGGAATTGTTTGATTACAAACCTGAATTAAAAAAATTGAATGGACAGGACTGTCCCCCTTCTCTTTTGGAGGGAAAGAAATTTGCCTTTATTCAGGGCATTCCAAAAATGCTGGGACCTCAGGCCGATTTTAAGTCACGAGGCCAATCTGGGATGATGGTATCGGATCACCTGCCCCATTTTGCAAGTATTGTTGATGAGGTGACATTGGTCAAAACCATGCACACCGATGAGTTTAACCACGCTCCCGCTCAATTGTTGCTGCAAACCGGTTCACCCCGTTTGGGTCGACCCAGCATGGGTTCCTGGGTCACCTACGGCTTAGGATCAGAAAATGATAACCTGCCCGGATTTATGGTACTGGTTTCTGGTGGAAAAACACCTGATGCTGGCAAGTCGGTATGGGGGAGCGGGTTCCTACCTTCTGTTTATCAGGGCGTACAATGCAGGTCGGAAGGAGATCCGGTTTTGTATGTATCCAATCCCGATGGTATGGACGGACAACTGAGGAGGCAGACCATTGATGCCATCAACAGCATCAACGAAAAGGAATATATGGAATTTGGCGATCCCGAAACTCTAACCCGTATTTCCCAGTACGAAATGGCCTTTAATATGCAAACCTCGGTGCCTGAGATCATGGATATCAAGGATGAGCCGGAATATATCCATGAAATGTATGGAACGGAACCGGGGAAAACTTCTTTCGCCAACAATTGTTTGCTTGCCAGACGGTTGGTGGAAAAAGGAGTAAGGTTTGTACAGTTATTTGATTGGGGCTGGGACATGCACGGGGTTTCAGAAAATGAGTCTTTGGATGTGGGGCTCGAAAAAAAGTGCAGGCTAGTGGATAGGCCAATGACCGCATTGGTTAAGGATTTAAAGCAAAGAGGATTGCTGGAAGAAACACTGGTGGTCTGGGGAGGCGAATTTGGACGAACCCCTATGCAGGAAAACCGGGGTGGCCGGGAGTGGCCTTTTAAAGGAAGAGACCATCATACGGAAGCCTTCCCAGTGTGGATGGCCGGGGGTGGTGTAAAAGGAGGATTTACATACGGAGAAACCGATGAAATTGGATATTATGGCATCAAAGACAAAGTACATGTTCACGACCTTCAGGCTACAATTTTGAAACTTATGGGAATGGATCATGAAAAATTTACCTATTTTGCGCAAGGTAGGGATTTTAGACTGACCGATGTGTCGGGAAAAGTAATCGAAAAAGTTATCGCATAAAAAATGGAGCAATCATCAGATATCATCATCTTCTTCGGGAGATTTCACCCTTTGTTTTTACACCTGCCAATTGGTTTTCTAGCCTTGGCATTTTTAATGGAGTTGATCTCCAAAAGAGAAAAATTCAATTACCTGCGTCCGGCAGTTGGTTTTGTATTGGCCTTGGGAGCCATTTCAGCCTTGGTAACAGCCGTTTTGGGATTAATGTTGGCTCAGGCAGGGGATTATGGTGAAGACCTTTTATTTATCCACCAATGGGCAGGAATTATTTTGGTTGTATTGGCATTTTCGACATGGTTCCTTTATTATAAAAAATCCCAAAAAGAAACCAAGGTATTGAATCAGGCATATCTGGCTTCTATTTCATTGATGATGTTATTTTTAGGAGGGGCAGGGCATTTTGGTGGATCTCTTACACATGGGTCCAATTACCTGACCCAATATATGCCTGATGGTTTGAAGACTTTGGCAGGTATACCTATTGAAAACAGAGGCCCACAATTAATTGAAAATCTGGATGAGGCCGTGGTCTATACCGAAATTATACATCCCATTATGGAAATCAGGTGTAATTCCTGTCACAATTCCAGCAAGAAAAAAGGGGATCTACAAATGCATACAAAAGAGGCCCTTCTGAAAGGAGGGGAAAACGGCCCTGTCTTCGTGGCCGGTAGCCCGGAAGAGAGTGAATTGATCAAAAGGTTGCACTTGCCCGAAAACCATGATGACCACATGCCACCGAAAGGTAAGTCCCAGTTGACAGATGACCAGGTTTTATTAATGGAATGGTGGATCGAAAATGGGGCGACTTTTGATAAAAAGGTGGCTGAAGTGGAAGCCAATGATGAGGTCCAATCTGTTCTATTGACCTTGACCGACCCGAACGCCCATAAAACAGAGGTTGAAATTCTTTTGGCTGAGGGAACCTCCATTCCGGATGCTGAAAAGCTGAAAGCCTACAGGGAAGAAGGGATCATGATCAAGACACTTTCCAATGATGAAAATTGGTTGCAGGTGACTTTGGATAAAACCGACCCCGTGGATGAAATTCTGGGAAGGTTGGCAGCCGATTTTCCTGATCAGATCACCTGGTTGGATGTAAAGGACACCCCTTTATCGGACGAAGGCATGGAGCATATCGGGAAATTTAAAAACCTGACCAAGCTCAGGTCGGAAAAGACAGAGATTACAGATGCAGGGTTGGACCACCTGAAGGGTCTTAATTACCTGGAATCCCTCAATATTTATGGCACTGTTATCAGTGATGAGGGGCTGCTTGCATTGGAAGGATTGAAAAATTTAAAAAGGCTGTATGTTTGGGACACGCAGGTGAGTCAAAACGGTGCCGCCCAACTTCAGGAAGCGTCCAATCAGTTGGAGGTCAATTTGGGGTATGAAGTCCAGGTGGTGGATTCGCTAACGGTAAAGGTGGTGCCTGTTGCTATTCGGGAGTAAGCGGATAGATCCGATGGGAGGTAAGTTTTAAGTTTTTATTATTAAATCTATAGTTTAAGGGCTTTAGCATTGACCAAAAACCAATCAGGGTGTCGCAGGGCTCGCCATAAAACCTGATAATTCATCTTCATTGAGAATTATCTGGCAAGGATAAATGCCTCGAGTAAATCGCCTACGTAATAGGCAACCAATGCAGCAACAAAGCCCAGGGCAAGCGTTTCCATTACACTTCTTGCCAATCCGGTTTGGTTTACCCAGCTTTTTAAGGCGCCAATGACCACAAATGCCAGGCCCGTAAAAAGGCAGGTCCATAAAAACACATTAAAGGCGATTTCATAAAAAAAATCCCAAACATATACTGTTAAAGGTATAAAGCCCACGATGATGAAGGAAATCAATGTGGCCAGACCGATTTTAAAAGGGCTTTTGGTTTCCTCCATCATATTCAATTCATCTTTCATCATTTCATTGACCCATCGTTCCCTATCCGAGGTGATGACATCAACGACCTGTTGGAGTAAAGACCCCTCAAATCCTTTTTCCCGGTAGATTTCTTCAATTTCTTTCCGCTCTTTTTCAGGCAGGTTGTCCACTTCCCAATATTCCACATTTTTGTGCTTATGGTAATTCTCTTTTTCAGATTTTGAAGACAAGTAGGCCCCGATGGACATGGAAAGCCCATCCGCAAACAAATTGGCAAAACCAAGGATAATTATGATGGCCGGGTCCAAATTGGCACCTACTGCCCCGGCTACCACCGCAAAGGTGGTGACGGCACCATCAATACCGCCATAAACAAATTCCCTTAGATAATCCTGTAAGTTTTTGAAAAAAGGAATTTCCTGATGTAACTCTGATTCCTTGTATTTTTTTACTTTCAACACCAAAATGTTTAAAATCGAATGAATTTTTAATTTAATGAGAAAAATTTATGGGGCTATGGTTTTTCATAAAAAAATTACCATCCAATGGATATTTAAACACTCAAAATCAAAATTTGAGATTTATATAAAAAATTCCAAATTCTTTTAAATTATAATTTCATCGTTATCAAAAGCTTTATTTTATTAAAATTTCTATATAATTTCAAAATAATCTCCTTGATAATGAAAGCGATAATACCAGAGGGATTATTTTTTCATGTCATGGCTTGTCGGAAAAAAAACAATAGCCTACCTTTACATCAATCAAAAAAGGAGTAGTAGTTCCACCCGATTAATTTCGGGACTAAAGGCTGGTTAGAATGCCTGTCCCGACAAGTCGGGAAGGTCGCATGTTCGAACTTTTG
>JBBDSB010000225.1:0-1398 GCA_040905205.1 Cyclobacteriaceae bacterium | reverse complement strand
GTATTTATAGCAGAATTTGTAGGCACCTCCCTCCTGATTGTTATGGGATCCGGAGTCGTAGCCAATGTGGTATTAAACAAAACCAAAGGTTTTGACTCCGGTTGGATCGTCATTACCACGGGCTGGGCTTTAGGTGTATTTATCGGCGTGGTAGTTGCCGGACCCTATAGTGGTGCCCACATCAATCCGGCCGTCAGCATAGGGCTTGCCATCACGGGAGACTTTGAATGGGCCCAGGTTCCTAAATATGTCCTTGCCCAGGTCCTGGGCGCCATGTTTGGTTCCGGAATTGCCTGGTTGGTTTACAAAGATCATTTTGATGCCACCGATGACCCCGGTTTAAAGTTTGCCCCTTTTGGGACAGTCCCTGCAATACGGAATTATTTCTCCAATCTGATTTCCGAAATGGTGGGAACCTCTGTACTCATCATTGTCATCCTGTATTCCACCAGCCCCATGATTCATGATGCGGAAGGCACTCCCATTGGCCTGGGTTCGCTCGGGGCTTTGCCGGTAGCTTTTTTGGTTTGGGTCATTGGGCTTTCTCTTGGAGGCACCACCGGCTATGCCATTAACCCTGCCCGGGACCTCGGTCCCAGAATCATGCATCAGATATTGCCCATCAAAGGAAAAGGCGGAAGTGACTGGGCATACAGTTGGGTGCCCATTGTTGGGCCAATACTTGGAGCGGCCATTGCTGCAGGAATCTATATGCTGCTGGGAAAAGGCGGTATGGTATAAAATAGGGAATCCATCAAATGCCAAATTACTATCAAATTGGGCATTTGATGGATTCTTACAAATTTCAATGGGTGGTACTACTTCTTCTTGTAAACAATTTTTACCGGCACTCCTACAAAATCAAAGTTCTCCCTCAACCGGTTTTCCAAAAACCGCGTATAGGGTGATTTGATGTATTGGGGCAGGTTACAAAAAAAGGCAAAAACCGGGTTCTTGGTCGGCAATTGGGTGATGTATTTGATCTTGATGTATTTACCCTTATTGGCCGGGGGGGGATACTTCTCAATCTCAGGAAGGAGCAATTCATTTAATTTGGAAGTAGGTACTTTGCGGGTTTTGTTTTCGTGTACTTTCATGGCCAGTTCCATGGCTTGAAAGATCCGCTGCTTGCTCAGGGCAGAAACAAAAATGATCGGGATCCATTTGTTTTCCCCGAGTTTTTCCACCATGTCCTCTTTAATGGTCTGCATGGTCTTATGGTCTTTTTCTATCAAATCCCATTTGTTGACCATGATCATCAGGCCTTTGTTGTTTTTGATGGATAAGGAGATCAGGTTTACATCCTGTGCTTCAAGCCCCCGGGTAGCATCCACCATGATTATCACCACATCGGAATCTTCCAGGGTCCGCAAGGAGCGCATGACCGCATAAAACTCA
>JBBDSB010000224.1:0-8375 GCA_040905205.1 Cyclobacteriaceae bacterium | reverse complement strand
AAAAAACGATATAATAAGCTTTTTATCAAAATTTTGATCTTATTTCCTAAATTTGGAAATTAATTAAGATTCCACAAGGAGTCGAATTTAAAGTTCCTAACCCAGTTAAAACCCGCTTTGGGTTATCAGATATATGCAGAAACTGAATTTAAGTCAGATTTTATCCCAAAAATTATCTCCTCAGCAAATTCAATTTATAAAATTGCTTCAGGTACCTACTGCCGAGCTCGAGGGGAGAATAGAAGAGGAGCTGGAAATCAACCCTGCTCTGGAAGAGGGTAAGGAGGATGATGACCAAACGGCCGACGACTTTCCTGATAACAATGAAGTTCCGGAGGCGAAAGATGACAAGGACGTGAACATTGAGGAATACCTCAATGAAGAATATGGAGGCTATAAGATGCAGGGAGATGGGAATTACAATTCCGATGAAGAGGATCGGGAAATGCCTTTATCCAGTTCTACCTCACTCCACGAACAACTGCTTTCACAGCTTGATTTTCTTAAATTAAGCCATGAACAGCGGCTCATTGGTAAACAGTTGATTGGAAGCATTGAAAATGATGGCTACATAAGAAGAAGCCTTGAGGCCATCATAAATGACCTGGCTTTCAGCCAGAACATTGAAACAGACCTTGATGAGGTGGAAGAAGTCCTCATGAAGATACAAGGCTTTGACCCTCCGGGAATTGCTGCCAGAAATCTTCAGGAATGTTTGGTGATTCAGTTGGAAAGGAAGGAGGGCCATCATGAACCCTTGGTGCAAAAGGCAATTTTTTTGATCCAGCATTGTTTTGAAGAGTTCACAAAGAAACATTATGATAAAATTTTGAAAAAGGCCAGTATGGGGGAGGATGAACTGAAGGAGGTGATTCATATGATCACGAGGCTTAATCCCAAACCCGGAGGAAGTTCCGATGGATTGATGAGGACCCAATATGTGATTCCCGATTTTATTTTGAATGCCGTAAACGGAAAATTTGAAATCCTTTTGAACTCCAAAAATGCCCCGGAGCTCAAAGTAAGCAGGTCATATTCAGAAATGTTCAATGCCTATGATAAAAGTGATAAAAGGGATAAAAAATTGAAGGAAACTGTTTCCTTTGTCAAGCAGAAGCTGGATGCGGCCAAATGGTTTATTGATGCCATCAAACAAAGGCAGCAGACCCTGATGAAAACCATGCAGGCCATTTTGGACTACCAGCAGGATTTTTTCATTGACGGGGATGAGACCAAACTAAAGCCCATGATTTTGAAGGATATCGCCGAAAGGATTGAAATGGACATTTCCACCGTCTCCAGGGTGGCCAATAGTAAATCCATTCAGACGGAATTTGGGGTTTTTCCGCTTAAATATTTTTTCTCGGAAGGCATTGCCACTGATGGGGGAGAGGATGTGAGCAACAGAGAAGTGAAAAGTGTATTGAATAAAATGGTGGAAGGGGAGGATAAGAGAAAACCACTTTCTGATGATAAGTTGGTGAAATTACTCAACCAAAAGGGATACAATATAGCAAGGAGGACAGTTGCCAAATACAGGGAACAATTGCAGATCCCTGTGGCAAGGTTAAGAAAGGAACTATAGTGGGCAAAAATTTGGCATTTGGCATATCGGTGGCTTTTCAACCTTTGGCAATACCTTCCTTTATCATTTTGACAATTCTGTATGGTGTGCCGGAATCAACGACTGTACCGCACGAGGCGAAATGGTCTTTGTTACTTTTAATAAGTCTGACCACTTTTATCATTCCAATCATTGGTTTGGTGGGGATGAAGATGACTTCCTCTATTGAGAGCCTGCAGATGTATGATAAAAAGGAAAGGATTGTCCCTTTTGCCTTCATTTCTTTGTTTTACTGTATGAACGCGACTTTTTTTTACATCAAATTGAATGTGGATGAATTGCTGGTCATGACCGTAGGGATGGTCACTCTTTGTTTGGTTTTGCTGACCTTGGTCACGGTATTCTGGAAAATAAGTGCCCATCTTATGGCATTGGGAGGCTGGCTGGCCGTAATCAGTGTACTAAGCATCCGGTTTCAATCAGAACATTTGCTGTATTACCTGCTTGCGACCCTCATAATCTGTGGTGCCGTGGGCACGGCACGGCTCTACCTCAATACTCATAAACCATCCGAGATTTACGGTGGATTTGCTTTGGGGTTTTTCCTGTGTTTCGGAGTGTATTATTACCTGTTGTTTTAATTGCTGCTGTTAAAACAGCGCTACCGATACCCCAAAATTAAACTGGGAGGCATTGGTTTCAAAGGGTCCTTTTCCCTCTTCAAAAAGTCCGTTGAGTCCATAATAACCCCAGACGTTAAATCCGGGCAATCCAATTCTGGTATAAGCACCATAACGGAAGGGGCTTAAACCATAACCCTGTCTGTTTTTTATTTTTTGTTCCAATCCGGCGGCATCCGTCACCCCCACTTTGGTATGGGCATTGTAAAGTATCCCGAATTTACCACCCAGGGCTATCCTTAAACCTTTATTGTAATTACTTCTGTTGACATGGTACCTGAATTCCAAGGGGATATCGACATAATTGATGGACATATTATTGGAACTTATTTGGATGTTGTCTCCGTAAACTTCTGAAATGGGAACCAATTCACTGGAGTTGGGGCCAACCTCGGGGTTGTTTACCAGCATAAGGTTATCTTGGAAAGCGAGCTTCTCCAATCCCAAACCGATACCCGGATTAAAGGTAAGACCGGAATTTTCTCCAAGATGGAGGGAGGTTTGGTAATAGATGTTGACGACCCTAGAGGCGATAAACCGGGTATTGAGGTCTTCGGGTCGGTTATTGAGTAGGTTGAAGCCAAAATCCAAAAAAAGGTCTCCATTGATATTAGGTCTTCCCCCAACAGATGTTTTTTCTTTTTCCTGGTCCTGGGCTTGGGCTTGAAAAACAATAAGTATAATAATAAGTATAATTGACAGTCTTTTCATCTGTTTATATTTTTTTTCAGCGGTGAGATGGAATCTCGCATGTTTGATAATCATCCCACTGTGTGACGATTTCGTCATGCTCGATTTCATGAAAGAAATAATTGGTTATAGATTCAATTGGCTAAATTATAAAATCTTGCTTGATTTTGGTCGGTTATTAGTCTTAATAATTCTTAAATAAAAATGAGAAAGGCAAAACAGCTCCATAAATACCCAAGTCTTCGTTTTTTAATATTGGCTTATTTATTTACATTTGCAATCCATTTAAGGGAAATGGCCTCGTAGCTCAACTGAATAGAGCACTTGATTACGGCTCAAGAGGTTCCAGGTTTGAATCCTGGCGAGGTCACTGAAGCCCCATTTACTGAACGTAGAGGGGCTTTTTTTATGTTAGGGTACGGATTAGGGTACGGTATTTTGATTTGAAGGTTCCTGAATTTGTCAATAATAATTTTTTTATCTATTGACAGAACTTGCGGTCCATTGTCAGGATCAATTCTAGTTTTATGCTTGGCTGCTTCATAGTTTCCTTCTCATTTCTTCCTTGAACATACCGGGATCAAAGTCATCGTCGAAATCGCTATCAAGACCTTCTTTTATTTTAGCTCTCAAGTCCGCTATTTTGTTCTCTTCTTGTTCTAAGAGCCTGAGTCCGGCATGGATGACCTCACTTGTGTTTTTATACCTGCCTTCTTTGAGAAGTTTCTCTACAAATGTTTGGTAATAATCTCCTAATGAAACCGTTGTAATTTTTCCCATGAAGCTAAATTAAAAATATGAATATGAAATTACCAAATTTAGGAAGTAATACAAACATTTCTGCAGGGTAAAGGAAAGGAGGCTAATTAAAAGACCCGATTTTTATTTGAATTTTTCGATTGATTAAGTATTTTTATTTCTGTTACGTAGGTAATGCTTTAAATTTTGTCTTTGATGCCATTGCAAGTAAGTAACACAAGGAGGAAGGTTTCCTTCTGTTGCAGTAGCTTGTATCAGTGTAGCTGGTGATTTAATTAAATCATCAAAAAACCAAAGTGAATGATGAAATATTTTAGGAATGTCTGGACCTATCACATTATTGCGGATCTTCCCTTGCTTTTGTTTGCAATATATATGGTCCCTGGAGGAATCCCGAGAATCTACCTCTTATTGCCTGGCATCATATACCCTTTCATTTATCGACCCATAGTTGATTACTACAGGCTGTAGGCCTTAGGGGAAATTCAGGAAAATGACTTTGGTAAAATGTGGAAGTGGGCGGGGTTTTATCGCTTTAAGTATTATGACAAGCTGATGTTCGGAAAGTAATTTAAAGGACCGGAATGATCCAGGCCTTATTTTTAGGCTTTCACTAATAAACTGGCGGAATCCACCCTTTATTTCTGATTATTTCTATCGGTTCAGAAATTTGAATTTGGTAATGTATGTGTGGTCAAAGGTGGCTTTTAGCGTGGCGATAATTGTTTACACATGTACTTGAGGTTCGAAACAGATTTCCTCAAATTCAGGTGCTGCTTGGACATTCCTACACCAAAACCACTGAAATATATATCCAAGGGGAAATAAATTCTTTCAAATACCTAAAAAACCTGTTAGTTTGGCATACAGTTACATGGCAAATAAAGTTCATTGTGCACTTTAGCAGTACGTTGTGGTTAATAATGAATAAAATATCTGACAAAAGTTCACAATAATAAGTAAATATTTACAGTGTAAATTAAAATAAAAAATCATGGCAATATCAAGTGGGTTAACAATTCAAGGGACACATGTTCAAACGATTTATTCTGATTTTATTAAACAAAGATTATTAGTAAACAGGAAGTATCAGCGCAAGTTAGTTTGGACAATTGAGGAAAAGAGAAATTTTATAGATACCCTTTCCAGAGAATTGCCAATTCCATTATTTTTATTAGCGGAAGTTGAGTATGACAACTCTACCATGCTTGAAATAATTGATGGGATGCAAAGATTTGATGCTATATTTTCATTTATCGAAAATAAGTATAGTCTAAAAGATGGATTCTTTGACCTATCGGTAATGTCAGATAGTCAATCAAGGTTAGAAGTTGGAACTTTAAAACAAAAAGAACCTAAACTCGACAAAGAATTTTGTAGAAAGGTTGCCAATTATTTGCTTCCCATTTCCAAAGCAAGTACTCTTACAGATTCGAAAATTGAGGAAACGTTTCGTAGAATCAATTCTAATGGTAAACATTTATCCAATCAAGAATTAAGACATGCTGGCACACTTGGAAAGTTTCCCACAATTGTAAGAAAACTAGCAACCGAAATAAGAAAGGACATTTCTGAAGATTTGTTGGTACTAAATGAAATGTCAAAAATAAGTATAACACAGAAACGCTTAGGGTACTATGGCGTTTCAGTTCTTGATATGTTTTGGGTAAAACACCAGATTATTAGTCCTGATAATATAAGAAATTCAACTGATGAGGAAATAATTGCTTTTTTACTTGCTGATATGATATCCCCAAAAGATATTCATTTGACTGCTACAATGTTAGATAAGTATTATGGATACAATCCTAACCCATTGGCTATTGATTCAAAGGAGGCCGAGGAAATAGAAACATCTTTAAGCAGAGTTTCAGAGAATATAATAAGCAAAAATTTCAGGAGGGTATTTGTAACAATTGAGAAATTATTAATCGAGTCAGAAAAAGACTTTCAAAAATTATTGTTCATTAAGAACAGAGGAACTAGAATCAGAGAAGTATATCACATTTTATTTATGGCCTTTTATCAGTTGATAATTAAAGAAAATAAATCAATTAAAGATTCAAAGGCACTCATTAAGTGTTTGTCGGGCATGGGAGACGACCTATTTTCAAAAACTCAACTTAATGACGCATTTATTGGAAAAGCAAGAAGAAACATTATCAATCATGTCATTGGAAGAATTCAAGAGAACTTCAGAGGAAGGAATTCAGGAGACCCAATTAATGAAGATTGGACATTGGAATTTGAAAAGATTTTAATGAGCTCCATTACAGAACAAAATCAAATAGATTTCAAATTGGGGGTTACTACTCTTACTGATGGTAAATTTAACAAAGACGTTGTTTTAAAAATTGCCAAAACTCTCTCTGCAATATCAAATCTTGGTATTAATAAATCTGGTTATGTAATAGTTGGTGTTGCTGATAACAATAACGATGCTTCGCAACACAAAGCACACTACAATCAAAATCCCTTTATTATGAACAAATTTCATATTACTGGTATAGAACCAGAAGCATTAAAATATTATACTACAGTCGATAAATATTTAAGAACAATTAAGGACATAGTTAAGACTGCGCCTTTAAAACCTGATAATTATAAAAGTGAGATTTTAACTAATATAATATCTAGGCAATATCATGGTAAAGAAGTTTTGATATTCAAAGCTATTCCAACAACAGAACCTGTTTGGTTTGATGGGTCTTTATATGAAAGACACATGTCACATAATGACAAAGTAAATCCAGAAAACCATGCTGCGATATATTCGAGATTTTTTAAAAAAGACTAACCACAACAATGTATAAAAATATAGCCAGGATAGTAGTAAATTTAAGGGTGGTAGCCCGCTCAAACTTTATCATAACGTAACAGGAAAGTGCAACGCAGTCGGCTACTATTTTTGTACTTGCGGTTAGGCAAAATTAAAAGAAAACGATAAACAATCACTTAAAACATTTGAATTCGGATATTGATAAATATTATTAAGGGAGGAATAACATATGGAGTCAGAAATAAGCACGAAAGGTTCAAAGAGTAAAATTGTAAGTCAAAATTGACTACCTACAAACATTCTTAGTTCGGAGTTTATTTAACAATGTTTATTGGAACGAGACAAAGAATTAGATGCTGTGATTGACCCTTTTCTAGGTTGTGGCACAACCTTAGTAGGAAAACACAAGAACTTAATTGGTGTCATTGTAGTCGAAGGAGATTAGACTCAAGTCACATTACAAACTATGTCTTCTATTTTTGATTATGTTGTTCCCTTATCGAAAAGTAATTATTTAGCAGAAATACTTAAAAAGGCAATTAACGGTGATGAAAGTTTATTAAAATGGTTAGTTGAATTTAGCATTTCAAAGTCTCCAAAATTTAAATAACTGTGCCAACGGGAGTAAAGGAATAGTGATATTAAAATTTTATAAAATATTGAATTTCAACATTTTAATGGATCGTTAATCAGAATGTAAAATGAATCTAAAAATCCCAAACAACAAGGCTATTGATATTCTTCGAAAAAGAATCGCAGAACTTGAGAGTTTTAACTTTCAACCAAATGTTTGGAGGGTTAAAACTGAGAACGATCTGAAAGAAATCTTTCCATTGGGCGATTCAAAAGCGAGTCAAGTTAGCATGATTTACTTTACAACCTCCAATGAGTCCAAAAGGGCACAATTCATGAGAGATGGTAAATCTCAAGCCCGACAACTACTTGAATCCTACATTGAACAGATCCAAGAATATTCAAAAATTCAACAGGAAAAGGAAGCCTTACAAGAAAACAAAATTAGTAAAAAGTACGCTGATCTACTTGAGAAATGGAACGATCTTGTACATGAACACACCTCTCTACTTAAAGAAAAAAATCAGTCCTATGAAATTATTGAAAGGAAAGCCATAGAGATTTCAAACCGAGATAGTGAAATTTATCACCTCAAGAAGAACACTGTTCAGGTTGGTAACATATCCCTTCTGAAACTTCTTAAATTAGTTTTTAGCCTTCCAGTCGGACAAGTAGTTGCATTTTTTCTGACAATCATAGGGATATTGACAGGATTTTTTAAACTCGGTGAAATGTATTCAGCCAACAAATCTGAGAACGAGAAATATGATATTCGAAAAATGAATGATGACCTGAAAGAAGAAAATATTAATTTACAACTCAAGTTAGAAGAGCTTTATTTAGGAATTGATAGCTTAGAAAAAATAAAAAATACTACTCCCAACATCTAGGTTTTTGCTGTTTAAGGAGCACGAATAACGAAACCGATGTTGAAGGGGATCTGTATAAACTCCTACACCTCCAAAATATTATCAATATCCGGATTGAGGTAGATGATCCCACCACATTTCTCCGTACCGAGGCAAAAGGCCCGGACGTTGGTGATGTTGTAGTTTAGGCTTATTCCCTCCTTGTAGGTATAAATGGGCTTCTGGGTGTTGGCCACCTGCTTTTTGTACCTCCTCACCGGCTTAATATCAACTTCTAAGGCCATAACTATTTGATTTCCAAAAGTTCGATACTGTACACACTGCTTTTATCCTGCAAACTGAAGTTCAGGATCCCAAAGTTCAGGAAATCCACTGTAAGGCTGGACATAATGTCAAAATTTGGATCATTCCTTTCCAGGATATTACCTGGTATTCTGTGTTTTATTTTTCAAAATAGTTTT
>JBBDSB010000223.1:0-8379 GCA_040905205.1 Cyclobacteriaceae bacterium | reverse complement strand
CTTTCAAGAATGAACTCATCTCTATTGTGACTCCTACCAAGGGAGTAAGAGAAGTTGGACTACCATATAATTCATATTATATATATGAATGGATTGGTATTATGCAAAGTAAGGAGGAAATATCTAGTTCTCCTGAACAGTTGTTTTTTTCCCCTTCACCAGGCGATCTAAAAATAAAGGATCAGAACGGAGATAATGTTGTTGATGCGGAAGACCGAATATCTATTTCTCCTTATCCAGACTTTACTTATTCTTTTGGTGTCAATACTGAATGGAAGGGTTTGGGACTTTCTTTGTTCTTCCAGGGTAGCCAAGGAAATAAAATGCAATTAAATGGATGGGGATGGGATCCTTTCGTTCAGGGTGACCCACCGACTACCAGGTTCTACGATGCATGGACCCCTGAAAATCCAAGCAATACAGTTCCTGCTATTTACAATGGTTGGGGCTATGGGGGAGTTTCATCCTATCCATCAACCTATTGGTTGCATGATTTATCCTACCTCCGTCTCAAAAATGTAAGATTGTCCTATACGCTTCCAGAGTCAATATTGGATAGGATTAAGTTTCAAGGTGCGACAGTCTACCTTTCTGGGGATAATTTATTAACAATTACTAATTACGAAGGTGCGGATCCAGAAACACTTGGATCTGGTGGAGGGGTTGGAGGTTCTAGAAGATATGCCCAATACCCTCAGGTGCGCATTTTGAACATGGGGATGAATGTAAGATTTTAAATTTAAATAGCTGAAATCATGAAAATAAAAACTATAATTATTGCTGCTGGATCAGCATTTTTGATGCTAGTGTCTTTTTCTTGTGACGAAGGTTTTTTAGATAAAAATCCCTTAGATCAGATATCAAATAAAACCTTTTGGAATACTAAAGCTGATGTAGACATGGCTTTGGCTGGATGTTATGCCCGATTAAGAGGCGGCTTTCTAGGCTATGAAAGACCTTATTTAGATTGCCTTTCAGATAATGCAGTTGTTCCTTTTGACTCTTATTTTGGTTTTCCTTCTGTAACCTTAGGCAATCTCAATCCCAATACAAGCGGTGGCCGAGGTGGATTTTTCCAAAAGTTCTACAACGTTCCCTATGACGGAATTTCAACATTCAATTACTTTCTGGAAAATATAGATAGAGTTTCATCTATAGATGCTAATCAGAGAAACATATATAAAGGTGAGGTGCAATTCTTAAGAGCATTGGTATATTTTGATCTTGTACAATCTTTTGGAGGTGTAATACTATACACCGAACTTCCTGAAAACGTGGAAGAATCGAGGATAGCAAAGAGCTCGAAGGAAGATGTATTGAATTTTATACATCAGGACCTGGATTTTGCCATTGCCAATTTACCAAATGAACCTTATTCGGGGCATGCAGTGAAAGGAAGTGCAATGGCATTAAAAACTCGAGTGCTTTTGTATGAGCAAAAATGGACAGAGGCTGCTACCATCTCTATGGATATTATAAGTTCCGAAATATTTGGATTAAGTGATAATTATTCACTTATGTTTCTAACAGCCGGTCAGGAAAACAATCCTGAAATTATGTTTTCCGTTAGGTACCTCAGCCCAAATAGCCCTCAGCATAGTATCGAGGGGATGGATGTTGAGTTTGGATGGTATGGTGGCATTAGTGCTTATCAAGATCTGGTGGATGATTACGAACTAATTGATGGACAATCAGTTTCAGAATCTCCTATATTCGAACCGAACAATCCTTATCAAAATCGCGACCCCAGATTGGATATGACTATAAAATTACCCGGAGAAATATGGACAGACCCTACAGGGAACCCATATGAAGGGGAACCGGCACTAACTGATTTTAAAATGGAGAAGTATATAGATTTTGAGCATGCACCTTTTAACTACGGTAAAGCGAATTTAACGGATCAGGATTATATACATATCCGATATGCAGATGTGCTGTTGATGTATGCAGAAGCAACGAATGAGGTCAGTGGGCCTGATGCGACTGTTTATGGTGCGCTTGATGAAATCAGAGCAAGGCCAGGTGTAAATATGCCACCTGTTGACCAATCAAAATATAATACCAAAGATTTGCTCAGAGACTATATTCGTCGTGAAAGACGTGTAGAGCTTGCTTTGGAGGGACAACGATACTTTGATTTAAAACGCTGGAATATTGCACACATTAAAATGCCAACTATAAATAATCCTGCTGGTATTCCACTAAAATTCGAGCAACATCACTATCTGCTTCCATTTCCTCAGTATGAATTAGACGTTAATGCCCAACTTGAACAAAATCCAGGTTATTGATCTTGTGATAAATTCAACTAACTAAGGCATACTAAATGAACAGTTCGATATAATTATTGATCATAAAAGTATATTGCAGTTAGAATACTGCAATATACTTTTATGATCAGCCTTAATAAAATGATATAAAAACACTCTGAAATGTTGAGAACAAAGATTCGATTGTTGTTATTATTTTATCTCATTTTGTGTATGGATATAATGTGTATGGCACAATCATCAGAAAAACCAATGTTTACTAAACTACCGTTTGCTTTTTCAGATATCGGTCGAACACCAATGGAAAATGCGCCTGTTTACTTCAACTCAAGGCTTCTATTGGTATCAAATTACAGACCTGGTGGAGCTGAAGCAAAAGGGAAAGATGCCTATTTAAATATTGATGATCTGCAAACAGGACAGGAAGTTGCCCGTTTTGGTAAGGGGCATTCATTTGTCAGTGCTTATGTGAATGGGGATGAATTGAATGTATTTGCTTTGGAATTTTCTGACTTTGGGAAAATCATGAACTCAAAGGGAATAAACCGCTTTGTTACGACCGACCTGAAAACATGGACACAAGAAACTGTGATTCACCCTGAAGGGAATGAACATCTGTTTAATTCATCGGTATGCAAAGATGAGGAAGGATTCCTAATGGCCTATGAATCTGATCAGCCTGTTAAATTCTGTTTTAAGTTTGCAAGGTCTAACAACTTATCGACTTGGGAAAAAATACCGGATTTGGTTTTCACCGGGGAGAATCGGGAATATTCCGCATGCCCGGTAATCCGGTATTTTAAACCTTATTATTATGTAATTTATCTTCACGCCCCAAAAATTGGCCACAACGGGTGGATATCCTATATGGCCCGTTCAAAGGATTTGGCCGATTGGGAATTAACCTCTTTTAATCCGGTATTGCAGGCCGATCCAGCGGAAGGAAAAAATGCATCTGATGTTGATCTTATAGAATTCGAGGACAGGACCTACCTTTATTATGCCACAGGGGATCAGGCAACCTGGAGCACCATCCGAGTAGCCATGTATGACGGGCCTATGAAAGAATTTTATGAAGGCTATTTTCCGGAGGGCAAAACCTTTGAAATGGTTACTGCAAAATAACCCTTTATTAAACCATAAAGCTATACCATTGTGACAACTACCCGCAGGGATATTTTAAAGATTACAGGCCTGACACTAGCAGGAGGAATGATTCCTGTGTCCACTTTTTCATCAGTGTTATTTGAAAAAGCGCCCATTTCATTCCATCCCATAAAATCAGCTTTTAATCCTAAAACAGCCGAATGGGACATTGAATGGCCAGGCAGGGTATCACAGCATGATGTGGTGTATTTGAGTCCACCCATTGACCCCATGCAGGGCATCCCTTTGGGAAATGGAGATATGGGTATTCTGTTCTGGTGTGAAGGCTCAAAAATTATTGCCGCAGTCAACAAGAGCGATTTGTGGGAGGATGCATCCTTTGAAAAATTTCAAAACTGGAGCAAAGAGGAAGAAGATTACAGCACTACCCTCCGGCATGCGTGCAGGATTATTATTGACTTTAAATTCCCTGTCTTTGATACCTTATACCTCTCTGATTTTAATGCCAGAATCAACCTAGCCGATGGTTCATTGACGCTACATGCTGCCAGTCCGTTTGGAAAAGTTGGGTTAGATGCCTTTGTTGACCATGAAACAGGATTCCTATGCTATGATTTGAGCTGCGACTTTGAGGAAAATATACCTGTTGAAATAGCCATTGAACGGTTTGGCTCCAGAACTTTCTCGCATTGGTACAGCCGGATCAATCGTGATGCTTCCATCGGAAGTTCAGGTACGGAAGTAATGAGCGACCTCCAGGGGGGTTATATTACCCAAAAGCTTTCAGGAAGCAGTTTTGCCGTAGGGGGAAGTGTATTAAACCATAATAATCTGGAGGTTTCTTATGGGAGAGAACATTCCAGACGTGCATTAATTGAATTAAAGAGTGATACAAATAAAGAGGCTCAAATTGCCTTTTTAGTTACCTCTCCTGATACCGGGAATCCTCTCCCGCAGGTAAAAGAAGGATTGTCAGACCTCCGGAAAAATGGCATGGATCATTACAAGAGAGCGAATGAAGCCGCCTGGAAAACCTTATGGCATCGCTCGTTGATGGATTATGGGGATGATTATCTGAATAACCTTTGGTATCTGACGATGTACTATGCCCATGCATCCCAGGGAGGTAATTATCCGGGAAGGTTTAATAATGGACTTTGGGCGTGGAACCGCGATGTTCAGAACTGGAACTTTTATTTTCACTGGAACCAACAACAATTGTATTGGCCACTAAATGCAGCGGGTTTTCACGAACTGGTAGCCCCTTACCTTGACTACAGGTATCGGTCACTGGAACAAGCCAAAGAAGATGCATGGGAACATTTTCATACGGAAGGAGCCTATATCTCAGACGTTACGGAAAGAAGAGGTTTTAATTCTATCAATGAACTGCACAACCACACCCCCGTGGCAGAAATTGCGCTGGATTTTTGGAGACAGTATCAATACACGGGCGACAAGAATTTTCTAAAAGAAAAAGCACTTCCATTTATACTGGAAGCATCCAGGTTTTTCGAGTCGCTCTTCATTCTGGAAGATGATGGGATGTACCATGCCAAAGAGGGAAGCGGATATGAAGGGTGGATCATCATGAAAGATGTACTTACTGAAGTAGTTTATGGAAAGGGATTATTTTCAGTGGCTTTAGAAGCGCTTAAAGAAGCAAAAATAAGTATTCCGGAAGCGAAGAAATGGAGAAAAATACTGGAGCATTTGGTTGCATTGCCTTTCGTTAAAGCAGATGACTCCGCAATCGTTGCTCAAGGGGCTTCCTACAAATTGGAAAGGGGTTATTTCAAAGGAAAGTTGGTACCTTCAAATGAGGTTTTATCGGCGGGCTGGGGTATTAAAGAAAACAAGTGGCTGACTACTTACTTTCCAAAAGACGATGAAAAATACGGCATGAAGGTGTTGGATGGAATCTTCCCAACTGTGCCCTCATCCCCTGTATTTCCCTCCGGTTTAGTGGGCCTCTCTCAAGAAGACAGTGAACTATTCAAAAAGGTAAAAACTACGGCCTTATTGTACACCCCCGAACAAACAGGATGGGACCCCACTCCCATTGTGATGGCGCGCCTGGGACTATCGGAGGAATTAGCCATTTTACTTGAAAACTTCCCCAAACGGTGGCAGATCTATGTCAACGGATGGGGGCATTGGGGAATGGAAGGAGAAATCAACAAAGATGCAGAATGGTTTTTTAGGACAAACAGCGTTACCTGTACCACAAGTGATGAGCGGTTTCCATTCCCCATGTGGCCGTTCCGACACATGTCTATGGAATCCATGTCAGTGCTAGCCACTGCCATGAATGAGTCCCTACTGCAGAGCTATGATGGGGTTGTGAGGATTGCCCCGGCATTTTCCTCCGAAAAATCAGGGCGATTTACCCTTCATGCTGCTGGGGGATTTATCGTGTCTTCTGAAACCCTGTCTGGTACCGTCCAATGGATCTGTATTAAAAGTACTTTAGGAAATACCTGCCGGGTGAAAATCCCATGGGAAAAAGCGAAGATTTATTCAGGATTAAAGGAGATAAAGTATACTAAAAGTGGGGACATCACTGAAATTAAAACAAAAACAGGAGACATTCTGATGATGGTTCCTGAAGAAAAAGAAATTGACAACTGGGTTGTTGAACAAGAAAAACCCCGCAGGAACGAGAGTGTAAAATATCATTCCTCAGGGGAGGCACAACTGGGGCTGCCGAGGATGTTTTAAATTTAGGCGAACATTATGAAGAAATTTATAAGCAGGTATTTTTCATTACATAAAGCGGGGATCATGCTGTGGCTAGGCATGGCGGGAATATTTATTGCCTGCCACCCCAAAAGCCCTAATGAAAACAAACATAAAAATGAAACAATGGGAAAGGCCTTTATTTCATTCCGTATTGGCTCTGCGCAATCGCTTTCCGAAGCACGTTTCAATGCGCTTCTGGACCTGTTTGACAAATACAAGGGTGTTACGGATGAAATCACCTTGTTTACTTCCACTACCCATGCTCCTCTCCCGCTGCACCAGTTCAAAGAGCGGATGCTAATCTTTAAAAAACGGATGGAAGCAGCCCGCCAAAGGGGATATAAAACCGGCTTGAATATCCTTACTACCATCGGCCACCACGAGGAAGCCCTTGAGCACTCGTTACAGGAAGATTATCAAAATGTAATGGATATTGATGGCAATGTATCTGAGGGGTCATTTTGTCCCAATGACCCAAATTTACAGGAACACATCAGGGAACTGTACAAGGCCATGACCCAAGCTAACCCGGATTATATCTGGCTGGATGATGATATCCGGCTGGCAGGCCATATGCCAGTTTATCTGACCTGTTTTTGTAATCACTGCTTGTCAATCTTCGAAAGCGAAACAGGTAAAAAATATACAAGAGAAAGTTTTAGGAAAGCGGTAAATGAAGGAGATAAGGCGCATAAGCTTGCCCTTCGCAAAAGCTGGCTGCAACATAACAGGAATACCATTGCCAACCTATTTAAACTCATTGAAAATACCGTGCATGAAATCCGACCGGATATGCCATTGGGTTTTATGACCGGTGACCGTTTCTTTGAAGGTTATGATTTTGATGAATGGGCCACTATCCTTTCAGGAGAGCAGCAAAGCCCGGTGATGTGGCGACCTGGCGGAGGGTACTATCAGGATGTAAACACTCCGGCCTTGGTAGATAAATCACATGCCATTGGCAGACAGGTTTCCGTTTTACCTGATCATATTCTGTCCATTCAATCTGAAATTGAAAATTTTCCTTATCAGCGCTTGAAAAAGGCGGCAAACATCGTTGTTCTAGAGGCAAGCTCCCATATAGCTGCTGGTAGCACCGGAGCTGCTTTCAACGTACTTTCTATGTACGATGAACCCCTTGATGAATATGAACCTCTCATTGCCAAATTACATGAAGCAAGACCTTTTTTTGATTTGATGAGTGGTTTTCTTGGGAGATCTCAGCTCACTGGAATTCATACTTTCTGGAACAAAGATAGTTTTAGTACTAGGAACCTTGAAGGGGGAAGTTGGTTTAATGCGGGAAACCCCGTGGTGAGTCATGAAATGTATGACATCGGTCTCCCTGCCAGCTATTCAAAAGAATCTTCACCGGTTGTGATCCTGGCAAAAGATGATATATATGTGCTTTCCAATCAGGAAATAGAAAAAATACTTTCCCGGGGAGTGTATATGGACGCTGAAACATTACAGCAATTGAATGACAAAGGTTATGGCAATCTTACTGGTTTTGAAATCGTTGGTTCAGCATCAGCAGATCGTATTGAAAAATTCACAAACCATCCTTTGAATGGTGACTTTGGAGGAAGGGAAAGGGATAATCGACAATCATTTTGGAAGTCGATGGCCTACACCCTTCAGGAAACGGAGAAAAATGCCCAGGCGCTTAGTGGTTTGATAGATTATGACAATCAAAAGGTCGGTTCTTGTACGATGGGAATTTTTGAAAATTCTTTGGGAGGGCGTATTTGTGTAGCAGGGTATTATCCCTGGACTTTCCATGAGAATCTATCGAAAAGCACACAACTGAAATCGGTTTTCCGCTGGCTATCTAAAGATACTTTGCCTGGTTATGTAACTTCCTTTCATAAGGTAAATATATGGATCAGGGAGCCTCAAGATGACAAAATTGCCTTGGCTTATACCAATTCATCTTTTGATCCTGCCGTGGATATTGAATTAAAATTACTTACAAAAAGTAAATTCATCAGGGTTTATGGTATTAATGGCGATTTTATCACAATTGAGTCGTCCGAAAAGGACGGCCCCTATGAAACTTTTGAGATTCCCTCTGTAGGTCCATGGCAACCCGGATTAATAGTAACTGACTAAAATAACTATTACTATATAACTATGAATCGTTTTAAAATCTTTATTATTCTTTCCTTTCTGAGTAATGCCCTATGTGCACAAACATCCTGGGAAAACCCTATTCAAAAGCAGGGGCGCTTGGGTTCTCCACTCGTAGAAACCTCTC
>JBBDSB010000222.1:0-1400 GCA_040905205.1 Cyclobacteriaceae bacterium | reverse complement strand
GCCAAAGATGTTACCATTCACTGGCAAGTAAAAATTCGCTTATGTGCCTATGCTTAATTCCATTGATATCATCTTTAAAGAATTCGTCCATAGTGACCACATACTTGGGATAATGGTCATCTATCGGCAACAGGGCAGAGAATTCTCTTTCAATGGTTTCCTTGCTTTCTAATTTGTAGGCTACCTGAACATAAACTTTCTTTTCTTTTCTCTCCGCTACAAAATCAATTTCCCTCTGGTCAAATTTACCAACAAATACTTTAAATCCCCTTCTCATTAGTTCGAGAAAAACCAGATTTTCCAATACTCCGGAAATCACCCTATCCCTGTAACCCATAGTCGCATATAGCAGGGAGATATCTGCCAAATAAAACTTTTCCTGTGTTTTTAGGATTTCTTTTCCCTTCAAATCATACCTGGATACTCGGTATAAAATAAATGCCCCTTCGAGTGCTGACAGGTAATTATATACTGTATTGATATCAATTTTTCGTTGCTGACTCTTGAAATAATCAGCCACGTTTTTCCCTGAAAAGGTATTCCCAATATTGTCAAAGGTATATTGGATGACCCTATTCAAAAGCTCAATGTCCCTGATCTTATGACGTTGAACAGTATCTCTCAGAATAACAGAATCATAAATGTCGCTTACTACCTGATGGGCTGTTTCTTCATCATAATCCAAGGTATGGATTACAGGAAAACCTCCCTTTCTAAGATATTCCACAAAAAGTGACAAGTGATTCCCTGAAAATGCTGAATATGTTTTTTTGAAATCCAAAAACTCTGAAAACGACAAGGTGAAAATAGGGATTTCAACATATCTCCCCGCTAAAAAAGTAGAAAGTTCAGAAGACAATAAATGTGAATTGGATCCTGTAATGTAAATGTCCACGTCAAAATCTACCATGAAGGAATTGACAGCCTTTTCCCAGCTTTCTACTTCCTGTATTTCATCAAAAAGTAAATAGTTTTTACCGGAACCATCAATGCGGCCTTTTACTTCTTCATATAAACTTTTGGCTTTGGTCAGGTTTGAATTGGCAAAACTCTCAAAATTAATATAAATGATTTGAGAAGCTTTTACCCCGCTTTGAATCAACTCTTCGGTAAGAAGCTTCAATACAGTGGATTTACCAGATCGCCTTATCCCTGTTATAATTTTAATTTGAGGCTTTCCGACGAAACGCTTTAGCTTGTCTATATAATTATTCCGTCTAATCATATTTGTGTTATAACCCTAAATATACTGGATATTTAATTACTTTTTAGGGTCATAGTCATAAAAAATATTGTCAAACTGTTGGCTGTTGGCTGTTGGCTATTGGCCGCAAGATTAACGAATAACGGCTAAAGGCCAAAATGGCTGTTGGCTATTGGCTGTTGGCTGTTGGCCGTAA
>JBBDSB010000221.1:0-8426 GCA_040905205.1 Cyclobacteriaceae bacterium | reverse complement strand
AAGATTAAATACAGATTTCTGAAGTGCCTGAAAACTCCAAAAACCATAATAAAATCCCCATGAAATTTTTAGTAGTAGATGACGAACGGGACGTTGAAATGCTGTTTCGGCAAAAGTTCAGAAATGAGATTCGAAGCGGTGTACTTGAACTTGAATTTGCTTTTTCCGGGCAGGATGCGCTCGACCGCCTTCAAAGCACACAGCCACCGGATGTGCTCTATATTTTTTCAGATATCAATATGCCGGGGATGTCGGGGCTACAGCTCCTTGAAAATGTAAAATCACAATTTCCGCAGATCCAGGTGAGCATGATTTCGGCCTATGGGGATGATGAAAATTACACAAAGGCGATTAATTCCGGTGCCAAAGAATTTTTCACCAAGCCCATCGATTTTGGTTCATTAAAACAGGAAGTGCTGCAAATGCTGGATGAAGAGTAAATAATTGCCTAAATAAGCTATATTAATCAATCCTGTGGATTATAGTGCAGCAGCAAAATCTACATTCTCAACTCAAACTGCATTAGTATGAGCCTTCTGATGTTATTTATTCGTAGATTTTTATCACTGTTCACAGTTTCCTTCTTTTTAAAAATTATCCAGATGTCTGCTGTAAATGCACAGACCATCAACCCGCAATTCATTTCCATTTCCGACGATATTATAAAAGCGCATGGGGGCCATATGGAGATAAAGAGTTCGCCCGGTGAAGGTTCTGTTTTTTCAATTTACTTAGAGCAAAAGGATTAGCATGGATTCTCAAAAGAAAAAATTATTAGAAGAGACCTACGAACGAATTATAAATGTGGGCCTTTGCATCGTGCCGTATGAAGATTTGTCCGATCTCGCTGGCCCTGAACTGATGTTGTTCGGCACTACTAAGGATGAAAAAATTTTCTCATTCAGTGAGTTAGATGCGATGTTTAAATCCCAGTATGAACAAATGGACGGCTTTGTGCCCTCACTTGATCGTAAACGGCTTTTCACACGAATATCAGACGATGAAAACAACGCCTTTATCACAGAAGAATTGACACTTACCATCACTTCACCCGAAGAAGTCAATACCATTTTTATAAGGGCAAGCTGCGTGATGGAATACATTGACAACCGGTGGAAACTTACCCACTGGCACGCCTCCACCCCTGTTGATACCGAAAATGATCACTGGCATATGGAGGAGTGGAAGCGGGAAAATGAGAAGCTTCAAAAGCTGGTTAATCAGCAGACGGCCGATCTTAAAAGCAAAAACCGGGAGCTGGAGATCGAAGCGGCTCTTGAGAGAGTTCGCTCCCGATCTATGGCTATGCACAAAACCGAGGAGTTAGCAGATGCAATTGGTTTGTTGCAACGGGAATTGGCACAACTTGAATTTGCACTTGATAATTGCATTTTCTGGATAATAGACAAAGAATCAAAAGAGGCAACATTATGGGTTGCGCCTGTAAACAACACTAATTTGCCGGAGCCTTACCATGTACCATTCACCAACCTTCCATATTTCAGGGAAGTTTTCCAAGCATGGGAGCACCGCAATCCGAAATGGACGTATGTATTAGAGTCAGAAGATAAAAAAAGAGTAGATGAGTATCTTTTTAATCAGACCGGTTTCAAAAATTTTCCTGCTGATATAAAGAAAATATTTCTACAAGTTAAAAAGACCTATGTCTCCATTTCATTTTATAACTATGGAGGATTACACGTTTCAACTGAAGCGCCAATTAGTGAATCACAGCGTGAAATTTTAAGCCGTTTTTCAAAAGTATTTGATCAGACCTATACCCGATTTCTGGATCTTCAAAAAGCTGAAGAACAGGCTCGCGAAGCAAAGATTGAAGCCGCTTTGGAACGGGTTCGCGCTCGTTCGATGGGAATGCAAAAAAGTGAGGAATTAATAAAAGTCGTCAGGCAGATTGGTCAAGAATTGAAAGAGATGGGTATCGACGTTCATAACTCCCAGATATGGACAGACTTCTCGACCGACCCAGCTGACGGTTTAAATGTTTGGGTTGATGTTCAAGGCCAATCCTATTTAGAAAAATTCCATATTCCATTCGTTGAACAACCCATTACATCGAAATTTTATGATGCCCTTGAAAAGGGCCTTGATTATTTAAGTGATAAATATTCAAAAGAAGTAAAAGACCAATTTTTTAAATTTTTATTCAAAGAATCTGATTTGAGGCGAGTCCCACAAGAGAGAAAAGATTTCTTGTTAAGTGGAACCGGCTGGGTACGGTTTACGGTCATATTAAAAGAATCCTGCCTGCAGTTTGATCGGGTTAATCTTGATGAATTTACGGACGAAGAAAAAGACATTTTCAAACGAATTGGTAAGGTCTTTGGCCAAGCGTACACGCGTTTCCTCGACCTTCAAAAAGCCGAAGCCCAGGCGCGCGAAGCTCAGATAGAAGCCGCTTTGGAGAAAGTGAGGGCACAGTCCATAGGTATGCAGTATAGTAATGAGCTGCAAAAAGTTATAGAATGTGTATATGAACGGTTAGTTGAAATAGGTATTGAGATTCATGCCTGTACTATAATAACACCTTCAGAACATCCGGAAGAATTGCAGTTTTGGTTTGCAAGTAGTGCTGGGCAATATACTAAGCCGTTTCATATGCCCAATAATAGTATGCTAATTGCTAGAGAAGTCTTTAACGGATTTAAAAATAAACGAGAGATATTTTCTAAAACCTATTCATTTAAAGAAAAAAACAAATTCTTCAACTATATTTTTAAACAAACCGATTTTAAGAACATACCCGAGAACAGAAAGCAATTAGTATTAAAAAGTGAAGCCTACAGTACTTGTTGTACATTTATGGGATATTCAGGTATTCAACTTAACAGGTATTCAGACAAACCATTTTCCAAGCAAGAAAATGAAATTCTTGTTAGGTTTGGAAAAGTCTTTGAGCAGACCTACACCCGTTTTCTAGATCTCCAGAAGGCTGAAGCACAGGCAGCTGAGGCAATAAAACAGGCGTCATTAGACAGGGTGCGTGGAGAAATTGCCAGCATGAGATCTACCGATGATCTGCAAAACATCACTCCGTTGATATGGAGTGAACTCGAAACACTGAATGTCTCCTTTATCCGCTGTGGCGTATTTATTATCCACAAAGATGAGCAACAGGTTGAGGTATATCTGTCAAAACCGGACGGTACCTCGCTGGCGGTAATGCACCTTCCCTTCGATGCTAATGAACTGGTTACTCAAACTGTAGAGGCCTGGGAAAAAAAAGAGGTATATACTCAACATTGGTCACGGGAGGAATTTCTGGACTGGAGTTGGTCCATGATGGAGCAGAAACAGGTCTCGGATATAAAAACATATCAGGGAGCCGAGGAAGCACCCGAATCGCTTCACTTACATTTTATCCCTTTCAATCAGGGAATGCTTTATGTGGGATCAAACGGACCGCTGGATAACGAGGAAATAAGCCTGTCAGAATCCCTCGCAAAGGCCTTCTCCATCGCCTACGCCCGGTACGAAGATTTTGTAAAACTGGAAAAAGCCAAGGCGGGTATCGAAGATGCGCTTAGCGAACTCAAAGCCACTCAATCACAGCTCGTACAGCAAGAGAAACTGGCCTCCCTCGGCCAGCTCACCGCCGGTATCGCCCATGAAATAAAGAATCCGCTGAATTTTGTGAATAACTTTTCGGAGGTGAGTTTGGAATTGGTGGAGGAGGTGCGGGAGGAAGTGAATGAAAAGCTGTCAGCTGACAGCTATCAGCTGACAGCTATTTTAGACGACATCGAAGCCAACCTTCGCAAAATCCACGAACACGGCTCTCGTGCCGACGGTATCGTAAAATCGATGCTGCAGCACTCCCGCGGCGGGGATGGCAAGCTGGAACCAACGCAACTCAACCCACTCATCAAAGAGTATGTAAATCTGGCGTTCCACGGCATGCGGGCAGGAAAAGAACCGATTAACGTAGATATTGAACTGCAGTTGGATGAAAAAGTTGGCGAAGTGCCAATGATTGCCGAAGATTTTTCGAGGGTGATTTTGAATGTGTGCAATAATGCGTTTGATGCAATGGGAGAAAAGCTGTCAGCTGTCAGCGAACAGCCGTCAGTTTATCAACCCAAATTAACAGTTCGAACCCTTCAAAAAGATAAAACAGTAAAGATCGAAATCGAAGATAACGGGCTGGGCATCCCCGACGACATCAAAGACAAAATCCTGCAGCCGTTTTTTACGACCAAGAAAGGTACGGCCGGAACAGGGCTGGGGCTGAGTATCACCAACGATATTATCAAAGCGCATGGTGGCGGTTTAGAAATTAAAACGAAAGAAGAGAATGGCAGTGTGTTTGTTATTTCGCTTCCTGCAGTTTGAATCACGGATGTAACACAACTTTCACAATGGAATTATCCAATAATTAATATTAAAATAAGTACTTATGGCATTTTTAGTCGTAGATGATGAAAATTATGATAGTGCCATTCAATCCGGAGCAAAAGCGTTCTTTACCAAGCCCATTTATTTTAGTTCATTAAGGCAGGAATTTATGCAGATACATTATCTGGAGTAATTCATATACACACACTTTTTTAAAAAAACATCACCAGGATGATCGGGCAGTGTTTACATCCTACAATTTATCAAACACTTGTTCACATTATGAACTTTCAAATTATAAAACCCCATCGCTTAGTAACCATCTGTCTGTTTTTCGCCATCATCTCCGTTGTGAATACCCATGCGCAAACCATCAACCCGCAATACATCTCGATTGCCGACGGTTTATCCTCGACACAAGTTAAAGCCGTATTTCAGGATGAATTTGGACTGCTATGGATCGGCACTACAAATGGTTTACAACAATATGACGGAAATACATTCAAAAATTTTAGATCAAAACCCGGAGATCTCAATAGTTTAATTAATAACGATGTTTGGGATTTAACAGAAGATGACCAAAATAATATTTGGGTAGCAACAGGAAGTGGTATTTCAAAATATGACCGAAATAACAATTCATTTACTAATTACGCTAATGTTGTAGACTCAAATGAAACTGAAATACAAACCGGTCTTGTTTTTAACGTCTTTTTCGATAGCCAAAAAAGATTATGGGCTACTTCCCAATTTGCCGGGCTCATTCGATATGACCCGGCACTTGATTCATGGAGTCGGGCTATGTTCCAAATTAGTGATTCTTCAGAATCTTCATCGAGTTTTTTAATAGGCTTGGCAGAAGATGATTTGGGTAACATTTGGAGTGGCAGCAGAGAGTATGGTTTGTATTTTCTGCCTCCCGGTGATTCTCTTTTTCGAAAAGCACCCATTAGTCCATCAACAAACATCAATTTTAGCGAGGATTTCAATCATATTACCTCTATGTATTCGGATTCAACCAATACTCTTTGGTTAACGACCAGAAATGGCGTTTATAAGTACTATCCGGAAACAGGGGTAGTCAATACCATCAAGGAATATGATTACAATTCGGAAACAATTGCAAACAACTATAATAGCATCAAACCGGATCGTGATGGGAATATCTGGATTAGCAATAATTTCAGAGGGGTCTTGAAATTTAATGGACTATCGGATGAATATCAGGAAGTAGATATATCAGGTGTAGCACAATTACGCGGAGGTGGGATTAGTTCGATTTTTACGGATTTTATTATTGATAATAGCGGAATTTTCTGGTTTGGGACACTTAACGAAGGGTTAATGAAATATGATCCGATAAGTAATCCCTTTCGTTACTACCCAATAGATGAAACCAGTATGTCCGGTTTGAGTGGTGGAGCTTTTAGCTTACTTGTATCTAAAGTGAGACCGAATACCGTATTTATCGGTACTCGTGGAGGCTGGCTCAATATCCTGAACCGTGAAACCGAATCTATTGAGAGATATACCTATTTACATGTTAATGATATGTTTGGTGGTTCCATACGTAGCATTGCTGAAAATGATGATGGTTCTTTATGGCTGGGTACCTGGGGTGACGGCCTGATAGAAACAAATTCACAATATCAGGAAATAAACCGATATACAAACGATCCCCAATCTTTTACCGGGCTTTCAGGGAATGCTGTTCGTGTTTTGAAAAAACATCCCAATGGAGATTTGTGGATTGGAACTGATTTCGGATTAAACGTGCTTGATGCTGACACGAAACTAATCAAACGTATTCAAAGTGTTTTCACCAGAACATATCCCGAACAGCTTTATGAATTTGTAAATAACCAGTTCACGAGTGATCAAGCTATAGCCAGTATAGTTCAGGTGAGTGACAATGCAGATATATCTCAATCTGCAAACATCGAAACAACAGGTGAATACCTCGTTGTGGCAACAGGTGAAGGAGATGATAATGGAATGTATGATTTTGGATGGTTAGAGAATGATGAGGGTGATATAATTTGGAGCGCTGAAAACATGGATGATACATTTCATGCTGGTGGAGGTATAAAAAACAGAGGATTGATAGATTTTATATCGCTTGATAAGGGTACCGTTCACTTAAGGTATAAATCTGATGACAGCCATAGTTATGATTCATGGAATGTAGACGCTCCCTCTTTTATAAATCTATGGGGAATCACTTTAATAAAAATAGAAGATCAAAATTCGCAAAATGACATTCACGAATACCTGCAGCAACCCAATAATGATATATACATCAATGGGAGTAGTATTCGTGATATTCACATAGATATTAGAGATAACAACATACTGTGGGTTAGTGATTTTGGGCTCACTAGAATTGACCTTTCTGACAATTCGGTACAGTCCTTTAATCACAACCCGGAAAATCCGAATTCCATAAGCAGTAATTTGATTTTTGGTATATATCAGGAACCCGATAGATCGCTTTGGCTCACGACCGATCAAGGGCTAAATCATTTTGATCCGGAAACTGAATCTGTTATTGCTTACACAGAAGAAGACGGATTACCCACCAATTTTACAGAAAGTGTTTTACCGGGAGAAAATAATGGTTTATGGATTTCTACACAGAATGGCTTGTCCCAGATGATATCCAGCGAATCTATCGGTAAAGTTACTTTTATTAATTATAATGCATCCGACGGCATTGGAGGAGAAAATTTCATTGGCCTTATTGCCGGTAAAACGGATGACGGAACATTCTACTTTGGCGGTGAACATGGCCTTACCGAATTCTCAAATATTCAGGCAAATCTAACACCGCCACGAATGTTTATTTCAGATCTGAAGATTTCCAATGAGTCCGTTCTGGAAATGAAAGAGAATTCTCCATTAACACAAAGTCTTTTTAGAACAGATCATTTAGATCTGACTTATAATCAAAATGATCTCAGTTTTGACTTTTCCGCTTTACACTTTGGTAATCCTCAGAAAAACCAGTACGCACACATGCTGGAAGGGTTTGATGAAGACTGGATCTATGACAACCGAAACTTTGCTTCTTATACAAACCTGGAGCCCGGAAATTATACATTCCGGATTAGAGGATCGAACTCGGACGGTATCTGGAATGAAGAGGGAAAATCTGTTTCTATTTCTATCGCCTCGCCCTGGTGGAGAACTTTATGGGCTTATAGTTTTTATTTGATGTTGCTCATTGGTGGCTTTGTACTCGTTGATAAGGTTCAAAGAAAAAGACTTCTCCGAAAACAAATTGATCGTGCCCGTGTAAAAGAACTCAAACATGCCAAAGAAATTGAGTTGGCATACGAAAACCTAAAAGCTGCTCAAGAACAATTGGTACAACAGGAAAAACTCGCTTCCCTCGGCCAGCTTACAGCCGGCATTGCACACGAAATCAAAAACCCCCTCAATTTTGTTAATAATTTTTCAGAACTGAGTGTGGAGTTGGTGGAGGAGGCACGGGAGGAAGTGAATGAAAAGCTGTCAGCTGACAGCCATCAGCTGACAGCCATCTTAGACGACATCGAAGCCAATCTCCACAAAATTCACGAACATGGCAGCCGGGCAGACTCGATCGTGAAATCTATGTTAGAACACAGTAGGGGTGGTTCGGGCAAAAAGGAGCCGACTGATTTGAATGGGCTGGTGATGGAATACGTCAATCTCTCATTCCATGGGATGCGGGCAGGTAAAAATCCAATCAATGTGGATATGGAGTTTGAGCTGGATGAGGCAATTGGTGAAGTGCCGCTGGTTGCTGAGGATTTTTCTAGGGTGATTGTGAATTTGTGTAATAACGGGTTTGATGCGATGAGGGAGAAGCTATCAGCGATCAGCGATCAGCCGTCAGCTTCGTACCATCCAAAAATAACGGTGCGAACCAAATCAAACGGTAACAATGTCACCATCGAAATCGAGGACAACGGGCCCGGCATTCAAGACGACATCAAAGACAAAATCCTGCAGCCTTTTTTTACTACGAAAAAGGGGACAGCCGGAACCGGGCTTGGGCTGAGTATTACCAATGACATTATTAAGGCTCA
>JBBDSB010000220.1:0-1407 GCA_040905205.1 Cyclobacteriaceae bacterium | reverse complement strand
GAAAGCAGGTTTTTCAGGAGAAGGATTTTTATAGGGCGGAAAGGAAGATTCCGGAAAAGCAGGGCATGTCTGCCGGACATTTTGTCTGTTTTTATTCTTTGGCAAACAAAGGGGTAAATATCGATACATACAAAAAGGAGGTATTGGCAGGGAAAGTCCATATGCTGCCGGGGATGGATTTGAAGAAAGAGGCTTTAAAACCTATAAAATGGAGATGGTTTTATACCTATTTAAATAGCTTGAAATAATGACGATAAACTGGTTATTATGCAACAATATTTTAGAAATATAAACTGGATGTTATAGGCAAGTCAAGAAGAACCCAATCAATGAAATATCAGTTATAAGAGGTAAATTCGTATATTTATAAAAAGTAAGGTTATGACGCAAGCAGAACGCCATATTGTGGACACCTATTCGGAGCTTTTTGAAAGTTTAAGTTCGGTAAGTAAGCTAGAGTTGCTTGAACGGCTTGCAGAATCTATTAAGAAAGGTAGAAAGTCTAATGAAAAGGATTTTTTCAGTTCTTTCGGCGCATTTGCATCAGACAAGCCTGCTGAAGAAATTATTAAGGATATCAGGGAAAGCAGGAAATTCAAGAAAAGAGACCTGAAATTTTAGTATATGCAATATTTGCTGGATACTAGTATTTGCGTATTTTTTCTACGAGGAAAGCTGAATTTCGATGATATTATTAGAGAGAAAGGTCTTGAAAATTGCTTTATTTCTGAAATAACAGTTTTTGAACTCAAATACGGGGCAGAGAACAGCGATGATCCCAAAAAATCACACAAAGCAGTTGACAAATTTGTAAAAGGGCTGACAATCATTCCTATTTTTGGAATAGTAGACCAATACGCTCATAACAAAGTTTACCTGAGAAATATCGGAACACCTTTACATGATGAATTTGATTTGATAATTGGAGTTTCTGCACTAGCAAACGAAATGACATTAGTAACCGACAACATAAAAGATTTCCGGCATATCAAAAACCTAAAGTTGGAAAACTGGGTAGAAAGAAAATAACCTGCTTGCAAAATCCGTTTTGTAAAACAGGGGTTTCATCCTGGAAAAGTTTAGGGAAATGGCAATCCACAAGTAGCGCAAGCCCATTCTGGGGATTGCCCGTCGATTCAATCCGGTTGTCAGGGCATATCCAAAAAGACTAATGTAGAAGTAATTATTGATGAATGGATTGAAACGGCTAAAATGAAAGCCAGGGAAATTCCTCACCCAAAAGGAAGATTACACTTTGCTTGAAAACATATACGACATACACAAAAAAACTCAGGTTGCTGGAATGAATTGGATGATGTTGAATAGACATCTTGGGTATTGATCCTTGAATTTTTGGATGACCTGGAACGTGACCCTGCCACTGCTTCCAAACTTACCGGAAATTGA
>JBBDSB010000219.1:0-8439 GCA_040905205.1 Cyclobacteriaceae bacterium | reverse complement strand
GAGTTCATCATCACCATTAGTTTATCTCCAGCTTGTAATTCTGTCAACCCATTTGGTGTGATGTATTTGTCGGCTCTGTTGATCAGCACAATCAAACAGGTTTTGGGGAAATCCAATTCCACAATTCTTTTTCCAATAACATGGGAATTCCCATCCAATTCCACCTCAACCAAGGCGTTTTTAAAATCCTCCGACAACTCAATATCCAATAGGGAACGCCTCTTCAATCCATCAGGTACAGATAAATGAAGCAGCTTGGCCGCTAAGGACAAAGTGGTAGCCTGCAAAGCCACAGATGTAAGAACAATAAAAAACACCACATTAAAAATCATACTGGATTCATCTATGCCTGCAATAAGTGGAAAGGTGGCAAATACGATAGGTACTGCACCCCTTAAGCCTACCCAGCTCACAAATAGCTTTTCCCTGAGTTTGAATTTGAAAAAGGCTAGAGAAACAAATACACCCAAAGGCCTGGCCACAAAAATCAAAAATAGAGCAATAAAAAATCCCAAACCAATGACAGGAATTACCTGGGAAGGAAATACCAATAATCCCAAGGTAATAAACATAATGATCTGCATTAGCCATGCCACCCCATCGAAAAATTTGATCAGACTCTTTTTGTGCAGCATTTTTCCGTTACCAATAGTCACTGCCGCAATATATACGCCCAAAAAGCCATTTCCGCCCAAAAGGTCAATCAACGCATAAGACAATAGAACCAGCCCCAACATCAGAACGGGATACAAACCTTCATATTCCAAGTTGATTTTATTGACCAACAACACTATTCCCCTTCCTATTAAATAGCCACCAACACCTCCTACAAGCATTTGAAGTATAAAAACAAGGATCAAATCCTGCCAGGTGAAAGCCGATACAGCTATCAGTGTGGTAAAACCAATGGTAAGAAAATAAGCCATTGGATCATTGCTTCCAGATTCCAACTCCAATAAAGGTCTCAGGTTTTGTTTTAACCCTATGCTTTTTGATCTTAAAATGGAAAACACGGCAGCGGCATCTGTGGAAGAAACTATTGCCCCCAGGAGCAACCCTTCCAATAAGCTGAAATCAAATAGCCAATAGGCAAAAAAACCCAAAGATATTGCCGTAAGGAGGACCCCGATCGTTGAAAGCATCAAACCCGGACCCATCACTGGTTTTATGGTTAGCCATTTGGTATCCAAGCCCCCGGAAAACAAAATGTAGGTAAGGGCTACAATCCCCAGAAACTGGGCAACCTTGGGATCTTCAAAAGCAATCCCTCCCAGCCCGTCGGATCCAGCCAACATGCCCACCCCCAAAAACAATAAAAGCACCGGAATACCTGCTTTCCCTGCCATTTTGCTAGCGAGAATACTGATAATCAGCAATGATGACCCTATTAATAAAATATTTTCCGGACTAATGGTCATGTTTTCTTTTTGAATTCAGGTGGGAAAATTTTTTGTAGGCAAAGGAATAAACTACAAAGATAAAATTTAATCCCACTTATGGGTAAAAGAAATTTCCGAAATTCCATGATATTGAAATTACTCATGCCCTCCTGCCATCAAACCATTATTTCATCAAACCATCAGCAAATCAGACCCTCGACCCAACAAAAGCATTTTCTATATAATATTGGGTACACGTAATCAGGGTTGTGCCTTCGACTCCGCTCAGGCACCTCAGAACGTTTCAGCATTACAAATCCCGAACAGTGGGATGCACGAAGGTCCTCTTTTTGGTGCATTTGTGGCCAATCATATAAAAAAACCAGGTAAATCCTTATCCATAAGGTGACCGGGATATTTTTTGCTACGAATCTTCAAAAGCATATTTATTCGTGCATTCGTGGCTAATTAAATCCGCTTTTTTCTTAGAGATTTAGAAGAAAATCCTGAAACTCCTGGCTATTGAAATTGCTCATGCCTTCCTGATAAAAAACGATTTCGCCTTCCGGGCTGACCACCAGGGTGGTGGGGATGGCCTGGCTTTGGAGGGAAGGGTTCAGCCCATAAGCTGCATGAACGATGGGAAAGGAAAAACCTTTGTCTTCCACAAACTTTTTACTTTTACTGAAATCATCATCCAGGGCAATCATCAGGAATTCCACCTCCCCTTCTTTCTTTACCTTATCGTACAAATCCGAAATATGAGGCATCTCAGCCCGGCAGGGAGGGCACCAAGTGGCCCAAAGGTTGATGAAAATGGTTTTTCCTTTTAATTGGGACAAACCTACCCTATCTCCAAAGCCATCCACAAACTGCCCCGAATAATCAAAGGCTTCCCTTTCCTTGTTTTCCAAACGCACCTTGGGCTTGATCAGTCCGGTCGATAACATCAGGGATTGCACCCCTCCAACTATTGGCGTGATCAATCCCGTGAAATATACAAGGGCAAAAATACCTAACATGATTGCCCAACTTTTTATTTCTTTTTTCCAGTTTATCATCAGCTAAATTTTAAACAAAGGTAATTAATTCCACCGCCTTGTTCTGTGACTTTCCACACTTCGTTTTTTATAACGAAACTTTTCAGTAATTTTGCGCAAAAAAATACGAAATGAAAATCAAATTCATCTTTTCCACACTTTTACTTTTATTTTTTATGGCAGTTATTGCCCAGGGCCAGGTTCATGTAGGGGTTTACCAGGAGGGAATCCTGAACCACATTGGGGCTGGTACCGATCCAGAAAAGAAATTTTTTGGTGAGGTCCGACTTTTAGCAGGAGGAATAGTGAATTCAGTCTTTGGCATCGAAGCCCTGGGACATTATAACCTTCAAAGAAATGATTGGTACAATTTACATGCAGGACTGATGTTGGGATATTCTGATTTTAATGAAGGAAGTGCCGGCCTTCCTTTAGGGTTAAGTTTCAAACCTACCATCAACCACCGGCAATTTTCTGTTTTGTTGGAAGGAATGCCTATGTATGGTTATGAAAGTTTTGCGCTAAGAGCATTGGTCGGTCTGCGTTACACGTTCAGAAAAGCAGATTAATACCCATATTTCTTGCCCCAGAGCTTCTGCAGGTTTTTCCGCATTTCATTTTCCCTGGGGTTAATGCCAGGGTCATAAAGTTTGGTATTCCTAAGTTGATCAGGAAGGTATTCCTGAGTAATGAAATTATGTTCAAAGTCATGGGCATACTGATAAGCTTTTCCATAGTTCAGGTCCTTCATCAGTTTGGTAGACGCATTTCGAAGATGCAGGGGAACAGGTAAATCCCCTTCCTGCCGGACCAGGGCCTGCGCCTTGTTGATGGCCATGTAGCTGGCATTGCTTTTCGGCGATGAGGCCAAATAGGTGACACATTGGGAAAGGATGATCCTCGCTTCGGGATAGCCGATTACGTTGACCGCCTGAAAGCAATTGGTGGCTAATAAAAGGGCATTGGGATTGGCATTTCCAATATCTTCCGAAGCCAAAATCAACAGCCTCCTTGCGATGAATTTCACATCCTCCCCTCCTTCTATCATTCTGGCCAACCAATATACCGCCGCATTGGGATCAGACCCCCGGATGGATTTAATAAAAGCCGAGATGATGTCGTAATGCTGTTCACCGGATTTGTCATATAGGGCCACCTTTCTTTGCGCCACTTCCATCACCAGCTCATCATGGATCAGAATAGGCTCCTCCTTGGCACTGTCAATAACGATTTCCAGCAGATTGAGTAATTTCCTGCCATCCCCTCCTGATATCCTTAATAAGGCATCTGTTTCTTTTAGCTCCACCTTTTTCCTTTTAAGGTAGGTGTCCTTATTTAAAGCCTGATGCATCATGGCTTCGAGTTCTTCCCTGCCCAAAGGATTGAGCGTAAAAACCTGGCACCTGGAAAGCAGGGCCGCGTTGACTTCAAAGGAAGGGTTTTCTGTAGTAGCCCCAACAAGGCGGATGGTCCCTTTTTCCACTGCCCCCAAAAGTGCATCCTGTTGGGATTTATTAAAACGATGGATCTCGTCGATAAAGAGTACTACTCCCTGCTGAAATTTGGCTTTTTGAATAATTTCCCGAATGTCTTTTACACCGGAGCTAATGGCGCTTAGGGTATAAAAAGGGGCCTTTATTTCATTGGCAATGATATTGGCTATGGTGGTTTTTCCCACTCCAGGAGGGCCCCATAGGATAATTGAGGGCACCGAACCGGACTTAATGGCTTTAAACAAAAAAGTGTTGGGTTTGGACAGATGCTCCTGACCAATCAGTTCCTCTATCTTACTGGGTCTCATTCGCTCAGCCAGGGGTGTGTTTTCCATGATATCAAACCATAAAGTTTAAAAAAGGCTTTGGGTCAGGTAATTGGGATAGCCTTTAGATGTCCAATAAATGTATTTTTTTTTCTAAATCTTCCAAATGGTTGTCATCAAAATCCAGATGGGTGACCAGCCTGATTTGGTCTTTTCCGAATTTCACCACTTTGACCTGGATTGCAGCCAATTTGTTTAGGATTTTCTCCAATTCATTTTCATTCAATTTGGCGATTATAATGTTGGTGGTCACAGGAATCACTTCCTTGACCCAAGCTTGTTTTTGAAGTAAATCTTCAATGATTTTGGCCCGTCGGTGGTCTTCTACCAGGCGTCCAATATGATGATCCAGGGCGTAAATGCCCGCAGCAGCTAGAATACCTGCCTGCCTCATTCCCCCACCCAGGGCTTTCCGGATTTTCCTCGCCCTTTTGATGGTCATTTTGTCTCCCAATAGAACCGATCCCACCGGACATCCCAAACCTTTACTAAGGCAAACTGAAATGGTATCGAGCATTTTCCCCCAATCATGGGCCCTTTCCCCCGAATGGACCAGGGCGTTGAAAATCCTGGCGCCGTCCAGATGCATTTTGAGGCCACTTTCTTTGCAGAGCCTATAGATGGGTAAAACTTCTTCCAGGTAGTAAACACTTCCTCCCCCCTTGTTCATGGTATTTTCCAGGGAAACCAATGCCGTTTCCGGAGCATGATCATCATCCGGATTGATGGCATCCTGAACCTCAGAGGCATCGAGCTTACCCCATTTACCATCCAGCAACCTTACCGAAGCATGGCTATTGGACATGATGCCTCCACCCTCATACAAATAAATATGGGCATTTTTATGGCAGATCACCTCCGTTTGTGGACGGGTATGAAGTCTTATGGCAATCTGATTCGTCATGGTGCCAGAGGGGCAAAAAAGGCCTGCTTCCATTCCGAAAATATCGGCCAGTTTATTTTCCAATTGAACCACTGTAGGATCTTCCCCAAACACATCGTCTCCCAATTTGGCCATCATCATGGCCGCTTTCATTCCTTCTGTGGGCTGGGTGAGGGTATCACTTCTTAGATCTATTATCCGGGTATCAGGCATAGCGAAAGACTTAGGATTTGGGGTTTTTATGGAAGATATTATCGAGGGATCTGCTGGTGGAATGATTCAGCACATCTTCCATGTCCGACAGCTCAATATTGAGGGCCCTGGTGGAAATCTGTAATTCAACCAAAGAGATAATCAGAGAAATCAAAAGACAGAGCATGCTGCCCATAAAGGTTAAATTAGCCGCCATCCTGAACTCCTGGTAGAGCATAAACATACAGATTACACATAACAGAAAACTAAGAACCCCAAAGATCTGCATGTTTTTGATCATGTTCAGCCTTCTTCTTAGATTGTAGATCTGCCCGATGATGGCCTTTTCCTGGTGGCTGCTTTCAAGGTATTTCTTATGAAGTCCTCTGATTAAATTGGCCATGGCCAAAAACCGGTTAGTATATGCCAACATTAACAAGGTGATGGCAGAAAATAGTAAAGCAGGGGTGGATAATTGTAATTCCATGTTGGATAGCCGTTATAAAATGATTTACAATTTAAAAAAAATAACAGAGGCATGACGGAACCACGCTTTAAAATGTCAATACAACTTTTAGTCTGTTCAGATAATATCTCATTCTTTGGTTTCCGCTCACATAAATCTTTTCATGAGCAAATCAAATCATGACTTCGACAAGCTCAGGCACCGCAGTAATATAACTCCCTAATCATAAACTCAACCTCCAACTACCAAAATCCCACATCAAATCATTTTACCATTGCTTCATCATATCATCACCAAATCAGCACATCACCACATCATTTCATCACGAAACTTCCCCTAAAACGACGAGTTTATCCAGATTTGGACTTTCACTCCCCCCTTTAGGCTCAATGGTTATGGCAAATGCCTGGGCTCCCTGTGCCAAAGCCATTTTCTGCAGGCTCAGCCTTTCCTGGGGATTGACCAGCCCTATACCTATGGGCCCTTCTTCACCAATGGCCCACAGTTGATAATCACTGTTTTCATCCAATTGGGACAGCTGATTAACGGAAAGCAATACTTCCTTGCTGTTCTGGTCCCAAAATACATCTACCAGGGCATCCTCTTGCATGGGCAGGCCTTCCCCCTTCATAGGCACTCTTTGGAAATTTCCTGAGAGCAGTTGTTCCATGCTGGTATCCAATTGTTCCAATTTCACCTGGTTACTTTGCGCATCCTCGGCCAAAACAGCATTTTCCTGCAAAGCCACTGTAAACCTTTCCTCGGCATCATAATACCTATTGGCAAAATAGATGGCTGCGCCCAAAGCGAAGAAAGCTACCATTGATGCCGCAACGGTATATTGTTTCCAAGGATTCATGGCCACTTCTTTAGCACCCTTTTTGGTGCCTGCCACGGGCCTATCCGGGGCTACTACAGGGTGAATTTGTTTTTCACCTGCTTCATCCAGGGAATCAAAGATTTTTTTCTTTACTCCTGTAGAAGGACTTTTCCCTGAAATCTGGTCGAAAGCTAACATGGCCTCCTCAATTGAATCCAATTCTTTGCGTATTTCAGGATATTGTTTGGCCATGGCCAATACCTCTTGTTGCTCAGTTTCGTTGAGTTCACCCAAAACGAAGAGCTCCAATTTTCCAGACGATATGTATGTTTTAATATCCACTAGATTTTATCAACTTTCTTTCTCAAAACATTTATAGCGGACCGGACCCGTGATTTCACGGTCCCTAAAGGAATACCATATTCTTCAGCTAATTCGGTATGGGTAAATCCTTTGAAATAAATGCATTCCAGGATAAATTTCTGATCTTCATTCAAAACTTCCATCAGCTCTTTTACACCAATTCCATCTACTTCTTCGGCAGTTCCTGACCCGCTCTCCAATCCATATACGTAATCATCAATCGTATTGGTCTTACTGCTTTTTGAAAACTCCTTTGACCTGGTTCTATCTATGGCTGAGTTTCTGCATATGTTGGCCATCCAGGTATATAGCCTGCCTTTTGACGCATCATAGCTGTCAATTTTTTTGGTAATCTTGACGAAGGCATCATGAAACACCTCTTCCGCAATATCCTGATCAAAAATAATGCGGCCAATCACCCCAAACAGTGCCCTGGCGTATTTATCATATAAATATTCCTGAACCTGCCTGTTTCTGGCTTTTAATCCTAATATAAGTTCTCGTTCTTCCAATTATACTGAATAGTCAATAGGACTGTTGAGGGATAATCAATTATTTTAAATCAAATCCAAATCTATTCATCAAAGGTGTATGACTTCATCGTATGCCGCAGCGGCAGCTTCCATTACAGCCTCTGACATGGTGGGGTGAGGATGTACGGTTTTGATCAGTTCATGGCCGGTAGTTTCCAATTTACGAACGGCCACAATTTCGGCAATCAATTCAGTCACATTGTATCCGATCATATGGGCACCCAACAGCTCACCATATTTGGCATCAAAAATAAGTTTGACGAAACCATCTTTGGCTCCGGCTGCGGAAGCTTTTCCAGAAGCGGAAAAGGGAAATTTTCCAATCTTAAGTTCATAACCAGCCTTTTTGGCCTGCGCCTCCGTATACCCTACGGAAGAGATTTCAGGAATACAATAAGTACAGCCTGGAATGTTGTTGTAATCCAGGGGTTCGGGATTTTTACCGGCAATTTTTTCCACACAAATGATCCCTTCGGCGGAAGCCACATGCGCCAAGGCGGGTCCGGGCACCACATCCCCTATGGCATAATATCCCGGCATGTTGGTATGATAATACTCATCTACCTTGATTTTACCCTTGTCCACCAAAACACCTACATCCTCCAGGCCACAGTTTTCGACATTGGATACCACCCCTACAGCGGACAATACCACATCACAATCAATTTTTTCCTCTCCCTCTTTGGTTTTCACCGTAACTTTACATCCGGACCCTTTGGTATCCACTGCCGTTACTTCTGCGCTTGTCATGATTTTCAAGCCCTTTTTCTTGTATATTTTTTCCAATGCTTTGGAAACCTCCTCATCTTCATTGGGAACCATCCTGTCTAAAAATTCCACAATGGTCACATCCACGCCCATTGAACTGTACACATAGGCAAATTCCACACCTATGGCTCCAGATCCTACGACAACCATCTTTTTGGGCATTTTTTCCAAAGTCA
>JBBDSB010000218.1:26236-45333 GCA_040905205.1 Cyclobacteriaceae bacterium | reverse complement strand
CAAAATACCTGGAATAATTTTCTACGCCTGAGCAATATCCCAATTCCCTAATCATTTCCAGGTCAAACTCTGTTCTTTCCTTGAGTCTTTTGGCCTCCATCAATTTCATGTCCTTTTCAAAAAAGCTGACCTGGGACATCAGATCATCCTGGATTTCATGAATGGCCTGATCAATGACATCTCTACCCGTGACAAAAAGGTTAGCCGGAAAGATGGTGATGATTTTCTCGTCAGAAATTTTTTTACCTGTTTCCGGATCCACCTGCTGTATGGCCTCGATTTCATCCCCCCAGAAAAATATACGGTAGGCAAAATCTCCATAGGCCACAAAAACATCCACCGTATCCCCTTTTACCCGAAAAGTACCTCTTGAAAATTCAGACGTGGTCCTGCTGTAGAGGATTTCTACCAGTTTAAACAGAAACTGGTTTCTTGGTATGCGATCTCCTTCCTGGATTTTGATGACATTTTTTCCAAATTCTTCCGGATTTCCAATACCATAAATACAAGACACAGAGGCCACCACGATCACATCCCTTCTGCCCGACAGCAAGGCTGAGGTGGCGGAAAGCCTTAGCTTCTCTATTTCTTCATTGATGGAAAGGTCCTTTTCGATGTAGGTCCCACTGGTGGGAATAAAAGCTTCGGGTTGATAGTAGTCATAATAACTGATGAAGTATTCTACCGCATTGTTGGGGAAAAATTGTTTAAATTCCCCATAAAGCTGGGCGGCTAAAGTTTTGTTATGGCTAAGTACCAGGGTGGGCTTTTGTACCTCCTGGATGACATTGGCCATCGTAAATGTCTTTCCTGATCCGGTTACCCCAAGTAATACCTGTGATGGCTCTCCTGATGAAATGCCCTGTACCAGGCTTTTGATGGCGGCGGGTTGGTCCCCGGTCGGTTGATAGTCTGAAATGATATTAAAATCCATATTGCTTCAATTTCTCTAATACAACGCATGGGGATCATGAAATAGTTTTACCTTTCATTTTAGAATTATTTAACCGGCTGAACCTGTCCAGGTTGTAATATAGAAAATTGGTCCTTAATATAAGGATCAATAACAAGGGTAAAATACTTGGATGGAAGGATTGGAGGCCAAAAAACCATATAACCAAAGCCAAATCAGCAAGGATCATGGCCGCCAACAAGTAGTTTCTGGACCATTTTCTACCTGTCCCCTTACTTAATAAAAATGCCGCATACAAATGGAATGGAAAGGCCCAAAGTAGGTTCCAGTTACTTTTGGTCTGGGAATGTTCGGTAAAAAACCACAAAAACACAATGACCAATCCCAGAGTCCCATAGCTTATTAACAAGGCAATATCCAAGCCCAGAAAAAGCTTCCGGTTTTTATATCCCCAAAAAGTGAAGCCTCCTACAATTAGGGAAAAAACCCAAAAAATCAAATAGGGATTGAAAATCGATAAATTGCCGGTGGATCTTTCTGGAAAATCATAGATTACCCGGTCCTCTTTTACCAGTGGCTTTTCAGGGCCCTGGCCGATCAAGCTGGCCCTGGCAAACGAAGCTTCCAGGTAATCGGGTAAAAACTGCTTTTCCTTTTCATTGGCATAGGTATCAATGACCGCACCCAATGCGAGATCAATGCCCAGATCTGACCAGGGAAGCGGATAAACATATTCATCAATGAGTTCTCGAAATGTCTTTGGGCTGCTGTTTTCAGGCTCATTCCACATCAGATTTTCACCAAGTACTTTTTCCAACATATCCCTGATCCGGGTGGAACAATTATCGTAAAAAAAGTCGTACCTGTATTTCCTGTTTTCCGGGCGGTAATTTTCCTGTAAGAATGCCACCACCTGCCTTTTTTGGGATTCAGAAAGGTCCAGGACCTGCTCCCTCACGCTCCTCTTAAAATAATTGTATTCGTATAGAAAATTTTCCGTGGTCGTTACGGATAGCTGATAATCCAAAGTTCTTCTTGCAAATTTTACATAGAAAAAAGGGGTGTTAAAATCAAAAGTGCCATAATTAAAAACCAGATCCCTACCGGTACCATGATCGATTACACGGATGGCACTGTGACCAAAGGTAGAATACAGTTCATCACCAGGATCACAGGTAACCAGGCTGATGGTATAGGATTGGCCAACAGCACCTTGTATGGACAGACTTAGGGTAATCATCAGAAAAAATACCACAACGGGAAATTTTGGATAACCGATAAAAGAAAAATATTTTTTCATGGGATGCCAGAATATGATTGGGAATGGTTATACCACCTTTCTTAACCTACAAATTTACGGGATTTAATCGGCATTGTTGACCTTGAAGTAACAAAAAGAGATCTTTTCAGATGCTCCTGGTGGTGGGATCATTTCCGAAACCCTAATTTTATACTTTAAAATCTGTATTATAGACTTTTATAATTGCCTTTTATTTTTTATCTTTAATTCTGTTTAATTTTTTAGCATGAATAACTTTTATAACAAACTACCAACCTTCAAAGGCCTGTATATGTCTATCAGGGTGGTATTGTTTTGTCTTGTATTTTTGGGTTTTGTTGGTGGGATAGCCGCTCAAATTATATTTAATCCTGAATCCTTTAAAAGTAATTTACCAAATGGCACGATCGGTAACTGGGAGGACTTGAGCAGTTGGTTAAGGTGGGATGGAGCCAATTGGATGCCTGCTGGGGATGTTCCCAACCAAAACCATGATGTTTTCATACAGCAAGGTCATGAAATTACCCTGAACCAGAACCAGGAAGTAAGGCATCTTTACCTCTATGGAGTTGATGCTCCGGGACCTAAACTTAACCTGCAATCCAATGAACTGCATGTTTATGGGGCTTTGAGAAGTTTTAATGTTATTGATGAGGATTTCATTCTTCATAATGCGACTTTAGGAACGACAGACTGGATTTACCCGGAAACCGGAAAAATTGTATTTAAAGGAGCTTCCCGCATTGTGGTGGACAGAGATTCCTGGAGTGCCAATAATCTGAACAGCAGGTTTTCGGTGGTGTTTGATCCAGACCCCGGTGCCGAGCTGGTGGTCAATGCCGGATTTAAGGCAAGTGATTTTCTGGTCCAAAGCGGTACCGTCCGGCAAACCCTCAATCTGGAAGGGACGGAGCGCAGTTCTACTTTCTCCTTCAATACCCAGGATGATTTTGGTGAAGGGGAATATGGCAATTTTCGTGTAGCTTCCGGGGCGACTTTGATATCAGAAGCAACCGGGCCTTTTGGCCAAATCGTTCGTAGATCTGAAACTAAATCGGCCAGTTCCTTCATCCTGGAAGAGGGAGGGAAATTGGTCCTGCTGGGTGCACAACCGGAAATAGATGCAGCAGAAGTCAGGTTGGAGGGGGAAGTTGAGTATGCTTCGGATGACCCAGTTCAAAATTTCGTCCAATCCACTTTTGCAGCTTCCCAGGTTATTGATGAATATCATCATCTGGTTTTTACAGGAGCAGCGGTTAAAAATCTTCCTCAAAATTTTTCTTTAATTGGTGATATGATTTTTTTGTCTGGGGGAGCCGTGGTGGGCGCTAATTCTACCTTGGCAATTATAGGTGATGTTGACCAGGAATTATTTATTCCCGATTTTGAAATTTCCGGCCTGGTCATTGATAAATCAGAGGGTATCCTGGAAGTCAAAAACGATTTGAGGGTCAGTTCATCATTTTCTCAGGTGAACGGTATGGTGGATTTTCAGGGTCATTCACTTACCCTGGATTTTGATGAAACCGGTTCCTATTCTTACTTGCAGGGATATTGGGCCAATTTGGCTCATTTTCATTACCTTCAATTGCCATTGACCTTAAATGGCACAAATTCCAGTTTTCCCTTTTATGACAGCCAGTTATCGGCCCCCAGAATATTAAGATTGGATGGGAATTTGGTAAATTCGAATCAATCCATTTCCATTTCCTACCTGGAGCAACCGGGGGTGAGTTATGATCCTGGATTTCCAGATAATGATGGCACAGCAGTGGTGTACCATCTTAACAGTTTTTTTAGCCTTACCACTACGGGCAATGATCCCAGTGCAGTACAGGTATGGGTGTTGGCAGAGGATATGAATCTCCAAGATATAGCAGATTTGAGGCTTGTGGCAGATGGTGAACCTACACTGGGGCACCATGTTTTGGCGGAAATGGCAGATGGATCCCTATGGGCCAAAAGGGAATTTGATTTCTCCGCAGCAGCCAATAGTTTATTGACCCTGGCCAGCACGAGTACTTTTAGCGTTTTACCCCTGGAGTGGAGCGGGTTGGAAGCCGGATGGACCGAAGAGGGTGTATTGGTCTCCTGGCAAAGCGAAGGAAACCAAGAAGAAGGTGAAGTGACCTATGTACTTTCCCGGGCGCTGGATAATGGATTGGATTTTGAAGAAGTGAATGCAATGGTAAGTAATTCGGGAAAGGGTAAACTTTCAATTTTAGACGAAGAATTACCACAAATATTCAACCTTATTTATTACCAAGTCACCGTCTATAAAGGAAATGAAGCCATTCACCAAAGTCCCCTGCTCAGGGTGGAATACCCGGCCATGCCTGGCACCTACCCTAAAATTTTTCCCAATCCCTATTCTGGGGGGCATTTGGAATGGGACATAGGTGATTTTTCAAAACAACCCCAGGCCTGGGTTAAAGTTTTCAACGGTTTGGGAATAAAGGTACTTGAAGGTGAAATAAATTCCATGCCTTCAACAGGTGACTTCCTCCTCCGATTAAAAAAAATACCCCCGGGATTTTATCTGATTCATTTTTATTCAATTACCCATACCTCTGCCCTCCGATGGATCAAATCGGGTTATTAAAATTGTATTTCACATAGGTAATTTTACCTTTCGAAATAAAATAATGTTTTTAAATTATTTTACTATGGATAAAAAACAGAAGATATCGGGTATTTTTTTCGTCATTAATTGGCATTGATGATATAAAACAGTATTTTTTCGATTATTTTCCATCCGTTCTTCCTTACATGACTTTTATCATCATTGCTCTCAGTATCCTGCTATTGGTGATTTTGATCGTCTGGATCAAAATTGAACCTTTCCTAGCTTTTTTGATTTCCTCGATTCTGGCAGGGATATTCCTTGGAATTCCCATCCATGAAATATCTTCGGCTGTTCAGAAGGGGATTGGCGATTTGTTGGGTTCCCTGGTGATTATCATTACCCTGGGGGCGATGTTGGGAAAAATTGTTGCAGACAGTGGTGCGGCGCAGCGAATAGCTGGTTTTCTTATGTCGACATTTGGAAAAGCAAATGTCCACTGGGCCATTGCCTTGACCGGTTTTATTGTAGGTATTCCACTTTTTTTCAATGTGGGTTTTGTTTTATTGGTTCCTTTGGTTTTTGCCGTCTCTTACCAATACCGTCTTCCAGCAATGACACTTGGAATTCCCATGTTGGCGGCTCTGTCGGTGACACATGGATTGCTTCCCCCGCACCCTGCGCCCGTTGCTTTGGTTGCCCAATTCAATGCCAATATGGGCTTGACCTTGATTTATGGGCTCTTGTTGGCCATACCCATCATCATCTTGGGAGGGCCTCTATTGGGAAAGTTGTCCTATTTAAAAAAAATGGAAGTTCATCCTTTGGAAGTTTTTAGGGGCAAGGAAAGGAAAAAAGAAGAACTTCCAGGCTTGGCCAATAGTCTTATTACCTCATTATTGCCGGTTTTTTTATTGATTGTTTTGTCCTTGTTGACTCTAAATTTAAGCCCTGAGCAGACAGGGTACGCCAGCATCCTATTTTTCAGCGATCCCAGTATAGTCATGTTGGTCTCCTTGATTTGGGCTACTTTCAGTTTGGGTATCTTTAAAGGAGTATCCATTCCGGCCATCATGGGAGGTTATACCCTTGCGGTTAAAGACATTGCCCTGGTATTACTGATCATAGCGGGAGCAGGAGCATACAAAGAGGTATTGGTGGCAAGTGGGGTCAGTGAAGCCATAGGGTCTTCCCTTGAGAAATTGGAAGTCAACCCGCTTTTGTTAGGGTGGTTGATTGCAGCGATTATTCGGGTTTCAGTTGGCTCTGCTACAGTGGCGGCCTTGACGGCGGCTGGTATCATTGCCCCACTCGTAATTTCAGGTAATGTCAACCCCAATTTAATGGTGCTCTCCATAGGAAGTGGGAGCCTTATTCTGTCTCATGTGAATGATGGGGGATTTTGGTTGGTAAAGGAATATTTTAATCTGACTATCAAGGAGACCTTTTTTTCCTGGAGTTTATTGGAAACGGTGGTGGCGATATTAGGCTTGATCGGGGTGATGGTTTTGGAAATTATTGTTTAAATTTAAATTCTTAATTAAAACCAGATAAAATGGAAAATACATCAGCAGAAAGTAAATTAAAATCTTTGGGGTTAAAATTACCTCCAGCACCGCCTCCAGGGGGTGTTTATCGGCCGATTTTGATAGTGGGAAACCACCTATATCTTTCCGGACATGGCCCGGTTCTGGAAGATGGCAGTTTAATGAGGGGTAAGATTGGAATTGACATCGACAAAGAACAAGGGAAGGTGGCTGCCCGCCAAGTTGGTCTTACCATGCTTTCCACATTACAGACCCAGCTGGGAAGCCTGAACAAAATCAAAAGGGTAATCAAGGTTTTGGGAATGGTGAATAGCAGCCTTGACTTTGAGGATCATCCTTATGTCATCAATGGATGCAGTGAATTGTTTGCCGAAATTTGGGGAGAAGAACATGGAATAGGTACGAGAAGTGCGGTAGGATTTGGATCTTTGCCGGGAAACATTTCCGTTGAAATTGAAGCCATGTTTGAATTAAACACTTAATGAAAATGGATCAAAATTGGTACGAACTGCAAAAGCCTGAAGAAACAGACAGCCCCGCATTATTGATTTATAAAGAGAGGGCCATAGGAAATATTGAGAAGGCCATCAAGGAAGTGGGAGGTCCCCAATTTCTCAGGCCACATGTCAAGACCAATAAATCCATAGAGGCTTGTAGGTTGATGATGGATGCCGGGATTGAGAAATTTAAATGCGCTACCATAGCTGAAGCAGAAATGCTGGTAATGGCTGGGGCAAGGGATATCCTGTTTGCCTATCAACCGGTCGGTCCTAAAGTCCACCGTTTTTTAAGATTGGTGACTGATCATAATGCCATCCAATTTCATTGTCTTGTGGATCACATAGATGCTGCCAAGAAATTGGATGAAGAAGCTGGCCATTTGGGCTTAACGGTTTCCCTCTACATAGATTTAAATGCAGGCACCAACCGGACGGGGGTTTTTCCAGGTCCTCCTGCGGAGAAATTATATGACCAGTTGTCCGGTTTAGAAAATCTGAAAATAACCGGATTTCACCTTTATGACGGACACTTAAGAAACCCAGTGTTTGAAATCAGGAAAGAGGAATGTGATAAAGCCTTTTTGCCCATTGCGGCCATGCGGGATAAAATCGAAAAAGAAAATGGTGTTGAACTCGAGATGATCGCCGGAGGATCCACTACTTTTCCGATTCATGCCCAAAGAGAGCGGGTGATCTGTGGCCCGGGGACCTTTATATATTGGGACAACGGATATGGAAAAGGCTTGCCGGAACAAGATTTCTCCCATGCGGCTTTAGTAATGACCAGGGTCATAGCCTTACCTTCGGAGGACTTGGTTTGTCTTGACCTGGGGCACAAATCCATTTCCTCTGAAAACCCCCTTGAAAACAGGGTGAGTTTTTTGAATGCCCCTGAATTAATTCCCGTCAGTCAGAGTGAGGAACATCTAGTGATGAAAACCCATATGGGGCATGAATTTAAAATTGGAGATGTGCTATATGGCATACCCTATCATATATGTCCAACTGTAGCCCTCTTTGACCGGGCTGCTGTTGTTGAGTTGGCCCAGGTCAGGGAAGAATGGAAAATTATTGCAAGGGACAGGAAAATAACGATATAAATCACCTAAAAATTTTTAATACCAACTATAATAATATGTTCACTATAGACGCACACTTAGACCTGGCGATGAATGCCCTGGAATGGAACAGAGACCTACAAAAGACGGTTGCTGAAATCAATCAAAGGGAGCATGGACTGTCGGATAAACCTGATAGGGGAAATGCAACGGTTTCTTTGACCGCATTAAGAGAAGCAAACATTGGATTGGTGGTAGCTACCCAAATTGCGAGATATGTGGCACCGGACAATCCATTACCGGGATGGCATAGCCCAGAACAAGCCTGGGCACAGACCCAGGGGCAATTATCCTGGTATGAGGCCATGGAAAACAAAGGGGAAATGGTGCAGGTAAAAGATAGGGATACTTTGGAAAGCCACCTTCATTTGTGGATGCAAAAAGAATCGGCTGCAGAAAAAAAGCCCATCGGCTATATGCTTTCACTGGAAGGAGCGGACTCCATTGTGGACCTTAGCTACCTGGAGAAGTCTTACCGCAAAGGATTAAGGGCATTGGGCCCGGCCCATTATGGCCCGGGCAGGTATGCCCAGGGTACGGATGCGACAGGAACTATGGGAAAAAAAGGCAGGGAACTACTTAAGGAAATGGAAAATTTAAACATTATCCTTGATGCTACCCATCTATGCGATGATAGTTTTTGGGAGGCCATGGATCATTTTCATGGACACGTTTGGGCGAGCCACAGCAACTGCAGGGCGCTGGTGGATCACAACAGACAGTTTAATGATGAACAAATCAGGGAGTTGATCAGCAGGGGTGCCGTCATCGGAGGAGCCTTGGATGCCTGGATGATGGTCCCCAACTGGAACCGCGGAGTCTCCCTTCCCAAAGAAATGGACTGTGATTTGGAAAAAGTGCTGAACCATACCGATCATATATGTCAAATCGCGGGAAATGCGAACCATGTGGGACTGGGTACCGACCTGGATGGTGCCTATGGAAGGGAACAAAGTCCTTATGATCTTGAGACCATAGCGGATCTTCAAAGAATTCCTGATATGTTGTCCAAAAGGGGATATTCAGAAGGGGATATCAAAAACGTCATGCATGGAAATTGGATCAGATTTTTAAGAAACAGTTGGAAGTAGCCCATACAGGGGAGGATCGGATTAATGTTTCATTAAATATTTCTAAAACAGCCCTTGAAATAACTTTAAGGGCTGTTTTTTTCCAACGACATTAGGATCAAAAGTATAGAGAATTAAAGGTTTGAATTTATTGTTCCGAGACTTTTTAAAGGCCATAAGGACCTAGCTGACAAAGTATTCCTGAAAAATGAAGCGTGCCACTTTAAGTGCCCGTGAGTCATTCGAACAGAATGCCGGATATCTAGCAAAGACGAGTCAACGTCATTGCTAGGATTCGAAACTGAATATTCATATTCTATACGAATCCGAAGCAATCCCAACAGCTAAGCGGCTCGTTTTTTTTAAAAAGGAAAGTGATTACTTAAGGAGATTGCTTCGTCGCACCGAGGAATGAGGTCAACTTAAGGGTTAATTGGTAGCTCCTACCAATGACGTAAATAAAACCGTTGTTTAAAAAAACAGAACCCAAGAAAAAATTTGATAAAAAACGAAGAATGACGTTTAAATGCGCAAAGAGGGATGGCCCGACAAAAAACCGTGCCTGTCCCGATTTTTCTCGGAAGGTTGTGGCAGGTATGTGGGGGGAAGGATTTTTTTGTCTTGATCTCCTGCCTGCCGCAGGCGGGTTTGGTACTTTTGGATCAAGTGAACTGCATTTTAAAATATGACATAAATAAAGGAAACATAGGGTAGGGGCAAGGAATGTCGAAGCCTTTCATTTTTTAAATTCGATAAGGCTGAGAAAAGGATATGATAAATGTCCAGGTGTTACAGTCTAAACATAGTAATTGCACCGAATTTCAGGCCTGGAGGGCCGTAACAACAATAACCGTGGGTGCCAACCCACGGATTAGGACCTGACTCATGAAATCCCCAACCCTGGTAGGGGTTGAACTGTACGGGTTTGGTTAGTTATCACCTTCCGCCTGGTCCATCGCATCATGTTCTATCTATCCGAACAGGTGGCCGACATTGATGTCGATTTATTAAGCTTTCGGACAGTTATGTTCAACCCACTCCCGGGGTTGTGGGGACGTTTCTGTTATGGCCCCCGGGTTGGACCCGGGGTTATTGATCTTGAAGCCCTTCAGGCTTCGGGTTTGGTTTGGGCAAGGCAAGACATTTTAAAACTGTTTCTTAAGAGCCAAAAGTACAATAAAAACAAGCCTAATAACACAAAAAAACTTTTGCTCCATCATTATCCAACAAATATAGAAATATTAATATTCCCATATATTGCAAAAAACTCATCGTCATCTCGATTTCTGCGTTTTAAAAAAAGTTAATTCTCGCAGTGACGATTTAGCCGGTTTTTTTAAAACAACCTAGTGTCATGTCATATCAATTATGACGCTAAACCAACATATCTAGATCTACTAAAAGGTCAGTCCCGTGGGCTGTCTTCCCCTTAAGGGGACCGAGGGGCGAGCGTGGGCAATTGGCATTTAACGTTTGACATGACACTAGCCCCGAATCTCAGATCAATAGAAAATTTGAAAACACATAAAATCTCTCTGGGACACCCAAAACTATTAATCAAAACAAGGATCATAAAGATTATCCAAAAATTTTGGAAAAAATGATTCACAATTGTCGGAGTCAGGAGTGTTTCATTCAATTTTTATAATAAATAATTAAACAGAAAATAAAATTTTATTAATTAGCTGATTTCTAAAATAGTGCTTTAAATAACTTTTAAGGCTTATTTTTTGATTTTTTTCGAAAAAATCCTTTTTTTGTTTAATAAAAATAAAAATAAACTAGACAAAATATTTGTTTTAGTGTTTAATAATATATAAATTTGATTAAACAAAAAAAATTAAACCATGACTACTCTAGAATTTAGCTACTCATTAAACAAACTGACCAACTCCTTAAAACCCTTCGCTTTAAAACTAACCAGGGATATGGATGATGCCAATGACCTATTACAGGATACCATGGTAAAAGCCTTTACCAACAAAGACAAATTTACGGATGGCACCAATCTAAAAGCCTGGTTGTATACCATTATGAAAAATACTTTTATTACCAATTATCAAAGGATGGTAAGAAGAGGGACTTTTGTGGATACCTCAGACAATTTACATTTTATCAATTCCGGATCAGGGGTGATTGAAAACGATGCTTTTTCTGAATTTGCCATGAATGATATCACGGAGGCCATTGAAAATCTAGATGAAGTTTACCGGTCTCCTTTTATGATGCATTTTCGGGGTTTCAAATACCATGAGATTGCAGAAAAATTAAATATCCCTATAGGAACTGTAAAAAATAGAATTCATATTGCAAGGAAGGTTTTGAAAGATGATTTAAGTATTTATCAAAACAAGAACTGATAAAATATGATCAAGAATAAAGTTGTGGTGATCGGTTCCGGTTTTTCAGGGTTATCCACAGCAACCCACCTGTCGAATGAAAAGTATGAAGTTATTGTATTGGAAAAAAACAATACCCTTGGCGGCAGGGCCAGAAAGTTTGAAGCTGAGGGTTTTGTTTTTGATATGGGGCCCAGTTGGTACTGGATGCCCGACGTCTTTGACAGGTATTTTGGGAATTTTGGAAAAAAAACCTCGGATTATTATCAACTGATAAGACTTGATCCTTCATATGCGGTTATTTTTGGAGATCAGGATACGCTGCTGATTCCCGCCAACTTAATTTCCTTTAAGGAAGAGCTGGAAAGGTTGGAACCGGGTGCAGGGTTGAAACTGGATAAGTTTTTGGCTCAGGCGGCTTATAAATACAAGAGGGGTATGCATGACCTGGTACACAGGCCTGGTCTTTCCTTGTTGGAATTCACTGATTTTTCATTGCTGAAAGATTTGTTTAAAATGGACCTTTTCCAGTCCATGTCCAGTCATATCAGGAAGTATTTTCAAAATGACAAAATTATCAGGCTGATGGAATTCCCGGTTTTGTTTCTTGGAGAAACTGCCCAAAATATTCCTGCTTTATACAGTTTGATGAATTATGCGGATATCGCATTGGGCACTTGGTACCCTATGGGTGGCATGCACAAAATCATAGAAGGAATGGTATCCCTGGCCATAGAAAAAGGGGTGAAATTCCAAACCAATGCCGAGGTAATAAAAATCAATACCAATAAGAACCGGGTCAAATCGGTAACTCTTTCTTCAGGGGAAATTATTAATTGTGATGTTTTGGTTGCCAGTGCAGATTATCACCATGTAGACAATAATTTATTGGAAAAGAAGTTCCGGAATTATTCAGAGGCCTATTGGGAAAAGAGGGTGATGGCTCCTTCTTCTCTCCTTTTTTATTTGGGTATCAATAAGAAGCTGATAAATCTCCATCATCATAATTTGTTTTTTGATGAACCGCTGGAACCGCATGCTGATGCCATATACCGGCATCCCCGCTGGCCGGAGAGGCCTTTATTTTATGTGTCTGCACCCTCTGTTTCAGATGTGAGTGTGGCCCCCGAGGGCCAGGAGAATCTTTTTATTCTGATCCCTCTGGCTCCTGACCTGAATGATGAGGATACCATAAGGGAAAGGTATTTTGATATGGTGATGGACAGATTGGAAAAGCTGACCCAACAATCAATAAGGCCGTTCATCAATTTTAAAAAGTCCTATGCCCATAGAGATTTTAAAAACGATTACCATGCTTTTAAGGGAAATGCCTATGGATTGGCCAATACCTTAAAACAAACAGCCCTTTTAAAACCGTCTTTAAAAAACAAATATTTGTCTAATTTGTTTTATACCGGGCAACTGACGGTGCCAGGCCCTGGAGTGCCCCCTTCCCTGATTTCCGGCGAAGTGGTTGCCAAGGAAGTTATGAAATCAACAAAAAATTAAGAAATATCTTTATATTGTTAATGTTATGGTAGACCCGAAAAAACTTTTCGCTGATACTGCTTTTGAATGCAGTAAACTGATAACTCAAAGGTATAGTACATCCTTTACCCTGGGGATCAAAACCTTGCACAGTAAATTTCATCTTCCCATTTATGCGATATACGGATTTGTCCGGTTTGCGGATGAAATTGTGGATACCTTTCATGATAAGGATAAAAAAACATTATTATTCAATTTTAAGCTGGACACTTTCAAAGCCATTGATGAGGGCATCAGTCTTAACCCTATTTTACATGCGTTTCAGATTACTGTTAATCAATATGATATTGAAAAAGAGGTTATTGAGGCTTTTTTAAACAGCATGGAAATGGATCTTGACTTTAAGGAATACAACGACTCCAAATATAAGGAATACATTTATGGCTCCGCAGAGGTGGTTGGCCTTATGTGTCTTAGGGTTTTTTGTGAAGGGGATTCAGCTGAATATCATAAACTTAAAGGCCCTGCCTGTAAATTAGGTTCCGCTTTTCAAAAGGTTAATTTTTTAAGGGATCTGAAAAGTGATTTTGAAGAAAGGGGAAGGGTTTATTTTCCCGGTGTGGATTATTTGGCTTTTAATCAAATAAACAAGGCTGAAATTGAAAAGGATATTCAGGCGGATTTTGAGGCTGCTATAATTGGGATCAAACAATTACCCAAAGGGGCAATGCTGGGGGTAAAAATTGCCTATATTTATTATATTAGACTATTTAATAAAATGAAATCCCTTTCTCCGGAGGTCATCACCGAAAAAAGGATCCGAATTCCAAATGCCAAAAAAATAGCATTGCTGGTTGGGACTTATTTTGAAAATAAAATGGGAATAAGTTGAACCATGGAAAATTATTATTATTTGGGTTTGATGGTTTTTACACTTATATATCCATTGGCCCAATCCTTCGAGCACAGAATTGAATATTATAAAAAATGGTATGCCTTATGGCCTGCCGTTGTTGTGACAGCCCTTGTTTACATAATTTGGGACCATTGGTTCACTGTGGTCGGCGTTTGGTGGTTTAATCCGGATTACCTTTTTGGGATCTATTGGTTTCAGCTTCCCCTGGAGGAAATTATGTTCTTTTTTGTGGTGCCCTTTTCCTGCATCTTTATTTATGAGGTGTTGATTTATTATGTAAAAAAAGATTGGTTCAAACCACTGGGAAAACCGTTCATCTTTGTCATGGTCCCTTTTTTAACGATCTTGGGATTCATTCATTTGGATAAATTATACACCTCTTTTAATTTTATTTTTACGGCAGTCATTATGTTGGTTCATTTTATCCTTTTTAAAGACCGGTATTTGGGCCGGTTTATTATGGGCTATTTGGTCACTCTGGTTCCTTTCATGTTGGTCAATGGTGTACTTACCGGAACATGGCTGAATGCGCCGATAGTTAATTATGATAACACCGAAAACCTTTCTCTTAGGATTGGAACTGTTCCGATAGAAGACAGCGTTTATTTATTAGGATTGTTGCTGCTTAATATCAGTATTTACGAAAAAATAAAAGTTGGAAAAACAATTCGCCAAGTTGTAAGTTTATAATTTATGTTAAATTTGGATGTACATATTGACCAGCATTCGGGATTTTGTTTTGGGGTGGTATATGCCATAGAAATGGCAGAAGAAATACTCAATACAGAGGGACGACTCTATTGCCTGGGGGACATTGTACATAATGATGAGGAAGTTAAAAGGCTGACCAAAAAAGGCCTCATCATCATTAACCACCGGGACCTTGAAAAACTGGTCGATGAAAAAGTATTGATTCGTGCCCATGGTGAGCCTCCTTCTACCTACGAACTGGCCGTTAAAAACAACCTCACTTTAATAGATGCCAGTTGTCCGGTAGTATTGAAGCTTCAAAACAGAATAAAAAACTCCTTTGATAAAAAAGAGCATATTTACATATATGGAAAACATGGTCATGCTGAAGTAATCGGATTACTGGGTCAAACAAGGAATAAGGCTGTTGTCTTTCAGGATATCAATGAATTGGATATTCCATCTCTTCCAAAATCCATTACCCTTTACAGCCAGACTACAAAAAGCACAGACAAATTTTATGAAATCAATCAAATTTTAAAGGAAAATGGCATCACGATTAATACCAATGATACCATTTGCAGGCAAGTTTCCAATAGAGATAAAGAATTAAGGGATTTTGCAGCTAAATTTGACCATATTGTTTTTGTAAGCGGGACAAAATCCTCGAATGGAAAAGTGTTGTTCAATGTTTGTAAAGAAAAAAATGCCCAAACTTATTTTGTTTCCAGTCCAGATGAAGTGCAATTAAATTGGTTTGGACCCAATGATCGGGTGGGTATTTGTGGCGCCACATCCACGCCCATGTGGTTGATGGAAAAGATAAAGGAAAAAATCAGTGATTTTTGAATGATTTAAAATTTTCGGATGTTTTGCCATCATAATGGGATACAGAAGTGAACTTTCATCAAAAATTGACCCCACAGGAGTGATCATTGCCATCGCCCTCATTGGAATATGGTTCTTTTCCCTAACATATTGGTTGAATTTTACCATTGATTTTTTTAATCCCTTGCTTTACCTTGGGATTTTGTTCCAAACTCATCTTTATACCGGTCTTTTTATTACAGCTCATGATGCCATGCATGGCGTGGTTTCCAAACATTCCAAAATCAACCATTTTATTGGTTGGCTCGCAGCCCTGCTGTTTTCCTTTAATTTTTATTGGCGGTTGTTTCCAAAACATCACCAACATCATCAATTCGTAGCTACAGGAAAAGACCCGGATTACCATGAGCCAACCCAATTTCTCCCTTGGTACATCAGCTTTATATTCACTTATGTGAATATTTGGCAATTTCTATTGATGGCCATTGCCTTTAATTTGCTGAAGCTGGTTTTCCCTGTTCCCAATCTGGTGATTTTCTGGATATTTCCAGCCATTTTGTCCACCCTTCAACTCTTTTATTTTGGGACTTATCAGCCCCATAAGGGGACTCATTCAAATAAACACAAATCAGGTACCTTGTCTGCCAACCATATTTGGGCCTTTGTATCCTGTTATTTCTTCGGTTACCATTATGAGCACCACGAACTTCCGAATACGCCCTGGTGGAGGCTTTGGAAAACCAAAAAGTACATTAATTTTAAAAATTAGACTTTTCCCTTAATTTTTCCCCTTCATTTACAAACAATATGGTTTCATTTTGATTATGGTTTAATAACATTTATAATAATGAAAAAATATTTACTATTACTGTTTGTTTTTTTTGTTGTGTTATTGGCCCGGGCGCAAGAGGGAAGCATTACTGGAAGAATTATTAACCCTATAAACAATCAACCCATTCCTTATGCCAATGTGACAGTACAGGGAGAGGAAAAAGGTGCCGTTTCAAATGAAGAGGGGGAATATACCATTTCAGGTCTATCCCCTGGGCTTTACAACGTAAAAGCTTCCTTTGTCGGCTATAAAGATAAAACCGCCTTTGAGGTTCAGGTTACTTTGGTGCGACCGGTTCAGCTGGATTTTGAATTGGAGGAGGATGCCTCAGATTTGGAAGAGGTGGTTGTGGACTCGGAATTTTCCAGGTCTGAGGAGACCCCGGTTTCTGCACGGAAACTGAATGCCAACGAAATAGAACGTTATCCCGGCGGTAACCGGGACATCAGCAGGGTCATTCAATCTCTCCCCGGAGTGGCCAGTACTGCCAGTTTTAGGAATGACATCATCATCAGAGGAGGTGCACCCAATGAAAACAAATTCTTTATTGACGAAATTGAAGTACCTGTGATCAATCATTTTGCCACCCAAGGTTCCTCAGGGGGGCCGGCAGGCATCCTTAATGTAAATCTAATCAAAAATGTCGAAGTGATCAGTGGCGGTTTTCCCTCCAATAGAATGAATGCGCTGAGTTCATTTTTTGAATTTCAACTAAAGGACGGCCGCAGAGATAAAATGTTTACCCAGGTCACCGTAGGGGCCAGTGAGCTTACCTTATCCAATGAAGGTCCCCTGGGTGACAACACCACCTATATATTTTCTGCCAGGAGGTCTTATTTGCAAGGTTTGTTCCGCCTGCTGGGTTTGCCTTTTTTACCTACCTTCCATGATTTCACCATTAAAACCAAAACCAAAATAAATGATAAAACAGAATTGACCTTTTTGGGCGTGGGGGCCATTGATGATTTTTCACTGAATTTTGATGTGCCCAATGATGAAACGGAAGAGGACCGGGAAAACAGGCTGTACCTGTTGGATAACCTTCCCATTTCCACACAGTGGAATTATGCCACGGGATTAAAGTTGAAGCGGTTCAGAGAGAATGGCTTTTTGACATTTATCCTCAGTAGAAACATGTTGAATAACAGGTCCTATAAGTATGCCGGTAATGATGAATCCGATCCCCAAAACCTACTCTTCAATTACCTTTCCCAGGAAAGTGAAAATAAGTTTCGGGTAGAGAACAATAGCTTTAAAAAGGGTTTGACCTTTCAATACGGCATCAACTATGAATACACCCGTTATAAGATAGAAAATTTTGATCGTCAGGTTTTGGTTCAAGATGGGCAGGAACTTAATATTTCCTCTCTGTCCTTTTTCAATTCCTACGGCGGATTTTTTCAGGTCAGCAAAAAATGGTTGGATGATAAATTGTTGCTAAATGCCGGGCTGAGAATGGATGGAAGTGATTTTGGTGAAACCGCAACCAATCCTTTCAACCAAATAAGCCCCAGGTTTACCACCAGTTGGCAATTGAAAAACAATTTTTTCTGGACTGCCAACGCAGGTATTTATTATCAAAAACCACCCTATACCGTATTGGGTTTTCAAAACAATGAAGGGGATTTTGTCAACCAGGATAATGATGTGAAGTTTATCCAGTCCACCCATTTAATCACCGGTTTGGAATGGCAATTCCCTGAAAAAAACAGAAAATTATCCGCTGAATTATTTTATAAGACTTACCGGGATTATCCCAGTTCCATCAGAAATGGCATTGCCCTGGCCAACCTGGGAGCAGATTTTGGGGTCATTGGCAACGAACCAGTCAACTCAGATGCGGAAGGAAGGGCTTACGGTTTGGAATTACTGGCTCAGCAAAGGTTATATAACGACTTCTATGGAATTGCAGCCATTACGCTGGTAAGGAGTGAATTTACCAATCCAAATACAGGTTATTTACCCTCCTCCTGGGACAATCGTTTTATTGTCAGTTTGACTGCCGGCAAAAGACTGAAAAGAAATTGGGAATTGGGTGCAAGGTGGAGGTTTTTAGGAGGAACCCCTTATACCCCTTATGATATCGAGGCCTCTGCTTTACGTTCGAATTGGGATTTATTCAATGCAGGTTTGTTTAATTTCGGCCAGGTAAACGGGGAAAGATTAAGTAGCTTTCACCAATTGGATTTGCGTGTGGATAAAAAGTATTTTTTCAAAAACTGGAATCTCAACTGGTATTTTGATATCCAAAACGCCTATAACTTTCAGGCAGAACAACCGGATATCCTGGTGCCTCAAAGGGATGATCAGGGACAATTGGTAGTGGATCCTACCGATTCCAGCAGGTACCTTTTGAGACAGGTGGCCAATCCGGCAGGAACCGTCTTGCCTACAATCGGGTTAATATTGGAATTTTAATTGACCATCTATATTTTCAGTTTTCATCCTGATTTGGTAAGCCAATTGAACTTTTTTCTCATTTTCAATTGGCTGGGAATAACGGATATTCAGAAGCGAAAAGCCTTCACACCATTGGTGAAGAACCGATTCCACCTTACTTTTATTGGAAATTTCACCAGTAAAACTGACCCGAATGACTGCGGAAGGAAGGTATTTTTTACCGAAGTAAGAAAAATTAAGAATGACAGCAACCAGGCAAAAAAACAGGGTCCCCACAATCGCGATTACGTAACCACAAACCCCACAGGATATTCCAACAGCCAAGGAGGCAAATAGAAATATTATATTTCTTGGATTCCTGAAATTGGTCCTGAAGCGAATAATGGCCAGTGCACCCAGCATGCCCAATCCGATCGCTACACTGTCACCAATGGTCTGGCTTGCCCACTGGTAATGCCACCTTTTTTCATGTTCTTCCAGCTCTGGCCTTAAAATCCTGACCTGTGAAAGGGAAATCTTTTTAATTAGCCCTTAACTCCTTAGATAGAATAAATCGAATGCCATTTCCGCCAGATTCAATAATACCCTATCTTTGATTCCGAACTATCTGCCAT
>JBBDSB010000218.1:0-26136 GCA_040905205.1 Cyclobacteriaceae bacterium | reverse complement strand
GCCATTTCCGCCAGATTCAATAATACCCTATCTTTGATTCCGAACTATCTGCCATATTGTAATGGGTGAATGAAGATATGGATATAGGAAGGAATGTCAATACCAAAGCAGGAAGGATTTTTAGGGCTTTTTATCCCACAGCGAAAAAACGATATGAATAAATTGATTTGAATGATGGGTAAGATGAAGAAAAAATTGCTCTTATCTATTTTATTATCAGGACTTTATATGTGCTCATTGGCACAGCAACAAAAAAATCCCAAGCCGATAGAAAAACTCTTCGATACCGCTGATAAAATGGTTGATTTTATCAGTAGGGGGAGTTGGACAATCATTCCAGCGGTCACCTATTCTCCTGAAACAAGTTTGGGTATTGGAGGAAGAGGTATAAAGGTTTTTAAGCCAAAGAACACACCGGACACTATAACAAGGCCTTCTACTCTGCCTTTGACCTTCCTTTATACCCTAAACAGGCAGGCCATTTTGACAGGTGAGCTTAATCTTTGGAGAAAAGACAACCAGGGATTTTTAAATAGCAGGTTGGCCCTAAGTGATTACCCGTTTAAGTTTTCGGGAATAGGCCAGAATGTCACCGTCAATCAAGAGGAACATTATGCTACAAAGTATGTGTATTTTCACCTTCACTATGAACAAAGAATAGCTAGGGGTCTATACCTGGGGCCCCGGTATGAATTCAGGACAGACCATATATACGAAAAAGAACCAGGTGGTCTTTTGGATGAGGGCAATATTCCGGGAAGCCAGGGACAAAGATTGTCAGGTATTGGTGGAGTATTGAATTATGACACCCGGAATAATATTTTCCAACCCACGGGGGGATCTTTTCATAGCCTTTCCTATATGGCGTTTCATTCTTTCATCGGAAGTAATTTTGATTTTGGTCAAACGATTTTTGATTTCCGGAAATACCAGGCGTTATGGGGAAAACATGTTTTGGTAGGCCAGGCCTGGTTGAGCTTTACGAATGGTAGGGCCCCCTTTCAACATGTTTCATTAATCGGGGGAAGTGATGTGATGAGAGGTTATTTTGAAGGGCGATACCGGGACAGGCATGCCATGGTTTATCAAACCGAATACCGCCTTCCTATATATAGGAATCTGGGATTGGTACTATTTGGAAGTGCCGGACAGGTTGCCCCCGCGCTTTCGGATTTTGGCTGGGGAAGGTTCCGGTTTGGAGGCGGAATGGGCATCAGGTATAAACTGAACAAAGAAGGATTGAATTTCCGCCTGGACTTTGCCTTTGGAGATCAAAGTGCCTTTTATTTTGGGTTAAATGAAGTAATTTGAAGAAAGGTGACCATTGATATCTTAAACTTACAAATGAAAAATGGATATTAAGCAGATCAATCACTTATTGGGAAATATAGATATTTATCTTTTGGATCAGATATTAAAGGACCGTTTTGATCATTCGATGAGAATCTTGGATGCAGGATGTGGAGAGGGGAGAAACACCCATTTTTTTATACAGGAGGGGTATCAGATTTTTGGGGTGGATATTCATCCTATGTCCATTCAAATGGCCAGGATGTATGCCAGAACCTTGGATCGCCAATTTGATCCCTTAAGATTCCAGGTAGCTCCGGTGGAGGAACTCCCTTTTCATAGCGGTGCTTTTGATGTATTGATCAGCAGTGCTGTGATGCATTTTGCCAGAGATAAAGCCCACTTTTTATCCATGTTCTCCGAGCAAATGAGGGTGCTGAAATCCGGGGGGATTTTTTGGCTGAGGATGTGTAGCGATGCAGGAGGGCTATTTAAGCTAGGCACCCCTACCGGAGAGGGAAGAAAATTGCTGCCTGATGGAACAGAACGCTTTATCCTGAATGAAAAACTAACAAAAGCACTGATTAGGGAATTTCATTTAAATGTTCTGGAGCCCCCAAAATCTGTGGTGGTACATGGACAGCGGGCAATGGGGACCTATGTATTTCAAAAGGGAAGGTGATTTTCGGTTATTAAACCATCAATTATTTGGTCTGGCATGGACATTAGATTTATATTCGCACCGGGTTTTAAACCATTCTAAATGGATTTACAATATGCACTAGAACTTATTGGCACCTATGTTTTCGCCATATCCGGTGCCTTGGCGGTTCAGGACAGGGAACATGATTTGTTTGGGGCAGGATTTACCGGGTTTATTACGGCCATAGGTGGCGGAAGCCTGCGTGATATACTATTGGGTGCTTATCCACTGGTCTGGATAGGAAACGTTAACTTTCTTTATGCCATATTTGCCGGTTTGATAACTACCTTTGTCTTTTTTCCCTTTTTGGCCAAGTTAAGGAAAACCATGTTTTTATTTGATAAACCTAATCCATAAAAACTGGAATGCCGAAAAAACATCGATACATTTAATTTTAATCTATTTTATAAATGAAAATAAATACATTTAAAGATCCAATCCAGGTTCACCGGGCAGTTGCAAAAGAGATCATTGAGGCGATTCAACAGCGTCCCAATTTGGTATTGGGGCTTTCTACAGGAAGTACCCCCTTAGGTACTTATGCGGAATTGGTAAAAGACCATCAGGAAAATGGAACGGATTATGGACAGGTAATTACCTTTAACCTGGATGAATATGAGGGGCTGGATCCAAATGATCCTAAAAGTTACAGGCATTTTATGAATCAACACCTCTTTGGTCATTTAAACATCAACCAAAAAAACACCCATGTACCGCTGGGAACGGGCGATATTGAAAAGGAATGCCGGGATTATGAGGACCGCATAAAGTCAGCAGAAGGCATTGATATTCAATTGTTGGGAATCGGCATCAATGGCCATATCGGTTTTAATGAACCGGGTACCTCCTTCGATACCTATACCCATGCTGCTGAATTATCGGAAGATACCATCCTTGCCAATTCTAAATTTTTTGAATCCCCCAATCAGGTGCCTACACGGGCGATTACCATGGGAATTAAGTCCATTCTTCAGGCAAAAAGAATATTTTTGATTGCCTTGGGACTTTCCAAGGCCCAGGTCATAAAAGGTATGGTTTCCGGACCTGTTTCCGAATCCTTGCCGGCTTCTGTCCTGCAAAATCATGCGGATGTAACCCTATTCCTGAATGAAGAAGCGGCCTCCCTGCTATAAATAAGGAGCTTTATATGGCAGGGCTTTGGGGTTAAGGGCTCATTGTTGGTTGTTCAGAATCAGGTTTCGCAGGTAAACTTTAAAGATGGTACCGCTTCCTACTTTACTGTCCACTTCTATCTTTCCATCGTTGACCCTTATTTGTTCCCTTACCAGGTACAGGCCTAGGCCCTTTCCTTCCACATGGTTATGAAACCTTTGGTAGAGACCGAAAAGCCTATCGCCATATCTTTTTAAATCCAATCCAATTCCATTATCTTCAAATTTGATCACACAATAATCATTTTCCTTAAAGGTGTTGATCCAAACTTCAGGGGTTCTATCTGGATGTTTGTACTTTACAGAATTGGTCATAAAGTTCATAAAAAAATTCTCCATGTGTGCATATACGTAGTTCATCTCTTCCAAAGCTGAAAAATCTTTATGAATGATGATTCCGGATTCTTTTAACTGATTATAGAGGCTTTTTTCAACGTTATTGAGCAGCAATTTAAAATCAATCAAGTCTACTCTTGGTATTTTTTGTTTTTTGATGGAGACCACCTCTATCAGATCCTGGAGGGTGGCATCCAGCAGGTTGGTAGAAATTTTTAGGTTTTCGATGACCTCTGTATTTTCAGGATCTTCCGGGACATTTTCATTATATAAATCCAGTAATAATGAAATATTAACAATTGGGGCCCTTAAGTTGTGGGAAACGATATAGGCAAAGCGCAATAATTCTTCATTGTGTGATTTTAAATCCTTGATTAATTTTTCTCTTTCTGCTTCAAGCTTCCTGGCTTCTGTTATGTTCTGCTTGAACAACAGTATCCGGTCAATTTCCCCGGTATGGTTGGTCAAGGGCACCCCGCTTTTTAAAAATGTTTCGTTACGGAAGGAAAGTTCATAATTGACTGTTTCTCCCAAAAGCAGCTTTTCCAGTTTACTTTTGGTGATTTTATAATTTTCCCCGGTATATTTATTCAAATGGGATTTGCCTATTAGGATTTTTGGGTTCAGACCAGATTGCCGGTATTCTTCCCCATCCGAATAGATATAATTGAAAGATTTGTCTAGTACATTTATGGTTCCTTTAGGAAAATTTTCCGCAATACTCCGGAAAAGCTGCTCAGATGCAATCAATTTTTTTTCTGAAAGCGTTCTGTCAGTGATGTCGTCCACAAATATGACATAAGAAACCTGGTTTTTATTTTCCAATCGAACTCTGGTAATGGATATTTTAAGTTCCTTAAAATTATCTTCCTCGCCTTTCAATATAAAATAATCTGTTTTTTTGCCGGAATCAGTAAAATCCTTTACTATTTCAGAGAGGTTAAAGGATTTTTCTCCTTTAACCAGACAAGTTTCCATCAAATTATCCTTACTTTTTAAATTGAATACCGGTAAGGTATTATCGTTGATAAGTACGATTTGATGGTCCTGGTTTACAGCAAAAATGGCATAGGCTGTTCCATTTAAAATCGCATCATGCATAAAATTGGATTCCTGTAAAGCAAACTCCAATTTAAACCGGGACATTTCTTTTCCCAGCCAATTTCCCAATAGGTTAAAAACAGGCTTAAATGAAAGGGTATCGTCAATGGGATGATCGTTAAAAAAACACAAAAAACCTATTTTCCCATTTTTTTGATCAAATAAATCCATGTATATGGAGGAGCAGACCTTCAACTCCCTATAAATGTTTGGGAAGATCTTTTCATCTAGGATGTGGTTTCTTAACAAAAATGGTTTGGCTTCCCCTTTTGTGGTTTCAAGCTCAAAATCGACCAGTTTTTCCCATTTCGAATTTAATTTATTTTTAATTCGTCCTTCATGGAATATGGATAGGATATTGGGTTTGGAGATATTAGTGTTAAAATCCCCGATAATGCTGAATTTAAACCCAAATTCGATGCTGAAAAATTTAAGCCATTCATCGAAAAGCTTTTTCCCTTTGTATAAAGTTGAGATTTCAGTTAGCCGGTATAATAGCTGGTTTGAAAAAGTGTTTTCAGAATGGGAATGATGAATATTTACTTTATCAGAATGATTGGATGGACCAGAATTTGGGCGTTCCTCCAATAATTCCACAAGGGAAAAACCGTTTTTTAAACCCTTGGAAATCAATTTTTTGTTTTTAAAAAGCAAGGCATCATCATAGCGATTCAGAAGGAAAGGATCGAATCCGGTGTTTGGCTCTAATTTGCTTTGGTCTTGTAAATATTCCTTTAATCCGGCCAAGGAGGAATATTGGTAGGAAGAGGGATTGGATTGATGGGAAAAAACCTTTCGGGAATCAGGTGCCACTATCCAGGAGGCGATAATTTCCGACAAGACCACAGGAACGAACAAAATGTTGATCAAAAGTTCCTGATTTTCCTGAAGAATGGAATGGCCTTCCGTTTTGACCCAGGTGAAGCCAGATTCAAAGAGGAATAAAGGTAAGACCAGCCCACGTTTTTCAAGTATGCCTTCAACCAGTTGAGGGAATAAATCCCGTCCTTCGGTAGGAAAATTTTTTTCAATAGTTATACAATCAAGACGGCTGGAGGGGTCTTTTAATATATTTAAAAATGCCTGGGACAAATAGGAAACTTCCATTGTGCCGTCCCCGTATTTTTTAAAAGTCAGCAGTAAATTATTGATGTTTTTTTCAGGCATATTTCGAGACCCTCACTGAAAATTTCAGAGTCATAAATTTTATAATACTCATAAAATTATGAAATTTTATAAGTATTATATAAAAAAATTTTACTTTTCAAATTAACCTATTTAAAAGGCAATTTTCTAGCATTGAAAGCCTTTGGGATCAAAGCTGTTCTTCCAATAAAAAGGTGATTTTATGTAAAGTCGTGGTATTTTCTTCCCTATCTTCGGTTCTCAATAGTTCAAGGGATATTACTTTTCCCTCCTCTGATCGGAGTAATTCGGTAATATCCGACAATTCCCAAAATATGGCGGGGATCTTATTGATGGATATTATTTCATCAAATTCTTTAACACCTTGCCTGGCTGCGGGAGAGTCTTCTCTTACTTGGCTGACATAAAATCGCTTGACTTCTGCTGAAAATACCCTTACCATCATCCCACTCATATCGTATTTGAAAGGTAAACTGAATTGAGCCCCTTTTTTATAGAGCATTCTTTCCCTGGGGTAATCCATAATGATTTTCATTCTGCTTAAAACTTCCGAGCCCAGACTTCCCTGCCTCCCGGTTCCTACGATAATATCGGAAAACTCATTTTTATCTGGGTAAGAGGTGATGACATTTCGGAATTTTAGCCCCTCTATATCCAATCTTCTTACCCTTCCTACCCATCCAAACAAATCACCGCCCAATGACCTGCCAAGGTCACTCTTCAGGGTTTTGGGAGGAAGTGTAATTTGGTCCGATGTTACCCTATTGAGCAATAATCCATGATTGGCTCCTGTATCTATCAGCAATTTAGCGTCTAATCTGGGGCCATTTACCTGCCTTACAAGGGATTGGATATAGGGCTTGCTCCCAATAAGTTGAATATCCATTTTTCTAAAGCCAAACGGCCGCCATTTTAAGGCTGTTCTTCGGTAAAATGACACAATCATGTTGTCATAATCTATTTTAACGGGATTGTTTTTAAAAAAATCATAACCGATAACGCCATATATTGGCACACCTATTACTTTTTCCAATTCCAAAAAATCTTCATCCAGAACGAGGATGGCCTGAAAAATCCCTTCTACAGGCCCCAAATCAAAATGGTTATTTGGGGAGACAGAAGCACTTAACACCGTTTTTCCATCGGCCCCTACCAGATTCAGTTTGCGGGTGTATTCCATCTCCATCTGATCGGCAACGGTTTTACTGAAAAATATATTGGATTTCACACCGGTATCAAACAAGAAATTGATTTCCGGTCCACCATTTACCGATACAGGAATAATAATCAGGCTATTGGAGTCTATAAAAGGGATCTTTACTTTTCTTTTGTCCTCTTTCATATAAAAACCAGGCACCTGGCCATAGATTGAAAAAGCAAAGTAGAATAAAAAGATAAAAGTAAATATCAACTTGATGCTTTGGTGCATAGATGGGTCTAATCTTTAATTATTCCTTTAATATATAAAATATATTTGAGTACAAAGGGCCTAGGCCATATTCTTTGCAGAAGTTTGTATTTCTGGAAAGGAGTTTATTTAGAAAGATTGAAAATTAGACATCAACAGTGGAATCATAAAGAGTCATGGTTTGATAAATCTAAAAAAACCCTCATATTTATTCCTTAGAAATAAAATCATGGCGGAAAAGTCAATAATTGAAAAAGCGAAGAAAATATTTGAAAATTACTTGATTCGTCAAGGAAGCCGAAAAACGCCAGAGCGTTTTTCGGTGATAGATGAATTGTACGCCTTGCCACAGGATGAACACATTGATGTGGAGGGGTTATTTTTAAAGATGCGGAACAGCGGCTATTCCATTAGCCGGGCTACGATTTACAATACCTTGGATTTATTGGTAGAATGTGGACTGGCGGTAAAGCACCAATTTAAGGATAAAGTGGCGTTATATGAACAGGCATTGACGTATAAACACCACGACCACTATGTTTGCAACCAATGCCGGAAAATCAAAGAATTTTCTGATCAGCGGATTACATTGATCAAGGACGCAATGGGTAAGGAGTTTACCTCCAAAATAACCAGCCATTCGCTTGTCCTGTACGGCGATTGCCAGATCCCCAACTGTGAAAATCTTCAGGTGATTTAATCGGCTGTGGATGCCGGATTTGGCGGGTTCGCAAAGTATTTTTTATAAATGGGTTTTCTCCTATAGAACTGCAAATAAAGGATGGGGTAAAGTAAAAAGTCCAATATCCTGTTGGGGGCATTAAAATCAATTTCGTCTATGATCAACGATTTTTGTGCTTCTTTTTTGACAATTCGATGTTTATGCCTCCATTTCCCTAGGAAAAAGGGCAATTTTCTACCTTCATCTATAAAGTAAAACTCACCATCCATCGTATTGTCTGCGATGATTTCGCTGGTCCAAATTTGGCTAAACAGAAAAAAATCCAATTTCAGGCTTACCAGATCCCCTTTTTGAGAACCGTCAAAACGCAATAATTTAACCGGAGGAAAGGGGGGTTGCAAAGCAGAAAATAATTTTTCGTTGAACCCTCCTTTCACCAGCAGGTAGTTTTGGTCTACCTCAGTGGTTATATTGATTTTCATGCCCGGTCGCCTTGCAGAACAATATTGTTTATTGCATATTCTTGAAATATTTGAACAATTCACTGTCGGAAGAAATCACCAAACTCGTTTTATCATCGACCGATTTTTCAAGGGCCTCCATGGAACGCAAAAATTTGTATAGTTCGATGGATTGACGGTTACGGTTATAAGCGGCAGCATAAATCTCTGTGGCCTCTGCATCAGCACGGCCCCTTATTTCTTCTGATTCACGGACAGCTTCTGATTGAATTTTCGCCAGATCCCTTTCCTTGTTACCCTCAATGACCCTGGCCTCACCTTGGCCTTCAGAGCGAAATTGGTCCGCAATCCTGTTCCTTTCACTGATCATTCTGTCGTAGACCCTGTCCCTTACTTCATCCACATAATTCATCCGTTTGAACCTAAAATCCAATATTCTTACTCCAAGATCGGAGGTTCTTTCATTCGCTTTTTCCAACACGATTTCTTCAATGACTTCCCGACCCACCTTAATGTCTTCCAAAACCTCGATTTCTTCCATAAAATCCTCGGTCACCTCCGGGGATCTATTGGTAGACCTGACGATATCCAATAAATCATGGCTGGCAATGGCATTTCTGGTCTCACCATCCAAAATATCATCCAACCTTGACTGGGCTGATCTTTCATCTCTTAATCTGATAAAGAATTGCAATGGATCCGTAATTTCCCACCTGGCATAGGTATCTACAAAGATAAATTTTTTATCCCTTGTCGGTACCTGATTTCTATCCCCATCCCATTCCAAATACCTTTTGTCAAAAAATTGCACCTTTTGGATGAATGGAATGACGACGTTTATGCCCGGATCTGTCCGGGGCTCACCTACAGGCCTACCAAATTGGGTTACAATGGCCTGTTCTGTCTCACTTAAAATAAAAACACTGTTTCCTAAAAAGATGAGCAGGACAACCGTAATTATTATATATATTATTTTACTTTTTTTCATATTTGATAGGCATTAATAATTAATTTAAACTTCCTGGAATGAAATGGTATTAGGGTTGGGTGACTTTGTCCAGGTTGTTAAGGTTTAATAAGGGTAAAACATTGCTCCCTTCCTCATCGGTTATCACTTTATTTCCGATTTTAGGAAGGATTTTTTCTAAAGTTTCCAAATAAATTCTTTGTTTGGTTACCTCTGGAGCCTTAATATAGGCTTCAAATACAGAATTGAAACGATCGGCTTCACCCCGGGCACCGTTTACTCGAGTCAGCGCATAGGCTTCTGCCAATTGAATGGTTTCTTCTGCTATCCCACTTGCCCTGGGAATTACACGGTTGTACTCCGCTTCAGCCTGATTGATCAGGGTTTCCCGTTCTTGTTGTGCTTCATTGACGGCATTGAAACTGGGTTTTACAGGTTCCGGAGGGTTAACATCCTGTAGAACCACCTGATCTACCCTTATGCCATTTTCGTATTCATCGCACAACTCCTGTAGCAAGACTTCCACGCTAGTAGCAATTTCCTGCCTTCCTACGGTTAATACTTCATTGACTGTCCTGTCCCCAACGATTTTCCGCATAGCGGCTTCGGACATGTCATTGAGGGTTTTTTCCGCATTTCTTACCTTGAAGAGGTAATTGTATGAATCCACTATCCGGTATTGCACCACCCATTCCACATCGGTAAGGTTTAAGTCACCCGTCAGCATCATACTTTCGTCTCCATAGCCGGCTTTAACATACTCCGATCGTTGGCCTGCGGAAGCAGTCCTGAACCCAAACTCCTGCTTTAACTGGCGTTGAACAGGTATTTTGTACATGGTCTCCGCAAAGGGGATGATGAAGTTCAAACCCGGTAAAACCGTCCGGTTGTACTCCCCTAACTGGATCACTACACCCTCTTCCTCCGGTCCAACTGTCTTCACAGTTGTGAATAGGAGGACGATTACCACCAATCCTAAAATTATTTTTAACAAATATTTTTTTATCCAGTCTGGATTGACATTGATTTCAAACTGATTGTCTGCCATTTTTTGTTTTTTTTTTGCAAGGTACGATTAATGATTGAAAAAACTTTTTAATTCCGGTCTTGGTCTTGAATTCTGAGTTTCAATTAGATAAATGGAGCTCAGAAATGAAACATCCAAATAAACAAAATGAAAAGTACGATCCAAACCAAATCCATGAATTTCCAATAAACCGAAAAAAGATCCAGTTTCATTTTTTCATAAGGATTAGACAATAGAATAAGACTTTTTACCTGATCATTTTCGGATTTTTGAATTTGGATAATCAAAACCAGGGCATAAATCATGGCCCCGATCAAATGAAATAAGTGGATGCCACTCAGGACATATAAAAAGCTTCCCGAGGGAAGACCGGTAAAATCTACCCCGATGGTGGTTAATTCCCTCCAACCCAAAAATTGAAATCCCGAAAAGGCAAGTCCTAGCATTAGGGTGCCCGTCAAAAATCTTTTCGTTTTAGCGAGGCTATTCATCAAGAAATTGGGCAATATTTTAGTGGAGGTATAAGCACTTGCCACCAAGAACATACTGCTGACAATAAATGATTGGGGCAGATTGAATTTTTCATACATGTCCGGGGAATCCTGAGAAGCCATAAAAGCAATAGCCAGGAATAAGAAAATCAATCCGCTTCCAAACATGCCCAAATAAAGCAGGGTTTTATATGGGTGCAGTTTTTCTAATTTATAAAACCAGTTTCCCGAGTTATCCTTTTTCATTTTCCGTTTATCCTATTCAGTAAACAAATTCCATCCTGCTTGGTTCGTGACCACATAGAAGTATTTAAAATATTTTGGGCATTCATGGCGTCAGCTAGAGCAGTTGGGGAGAAACTGTGAACATCTGTTATAAGTCCATGATGGCATCCAAAAGGAAATTTATAAATTGCCAAAAATTCCAACCATGTACATTAAATTCAAATTAATTGGATAAACAAGCTTTCTTAACGCTTTATAAAGAGGATCCTTTTGTGAATAACCTGGCCCTTGAGATAAAGGCCCAACAAAACACCCATTTTCAGGTAAAGGGGCTATCAGGAAGTATGGACATGGTTTTGATTCATTCCATTGCGGAGCTTTCAGGGGGTTTTCATGTCATTTTGGCGCATGATAAAGAGGAGGCGGCTTATCTAAGCAGTGATCTTCAAATGTTGGGCGATCAACCTTATCATTTCCCGGCAACCTATAAAAAACCCTACCATCATGAAGACATCGATAATGCCAATATATTGATGAGGGCCGAGATTCTCAATAAGTTGATCACCCTTCCTACAGCCGGCAAGATACTGGTCACTTCCCCGGATGCCATTTACGAAAAGGCCATTAACCGGAAAAGCCTTAAAGAAAATACCTTTACAGTAAAAACCGGAGAGAAGGTTGATCTTTCCTTTATAGAGGAACTCCTTACCACCTATGGGTTTGAAAAATCTGATTTTGTATATGAAGCGGGACAATTTGCCGTAAGGGGCGGGATAATCGACATATTTTCCTATGCCAATGAGTTGCCTTACAGGTTGGAATTATTTGGTAAGGAAATTGAAAGCATCAGGACTTTTGATCCTGAAACCCAGTTGTCCATCAATTCGATACAGGAAATCAGCATTATTCCCAATATCCAGACAAAGCTGGAAGAGGAAATCAGGCAATCCATCATGGAATATTTTCCTGATCATACTTGCATTTGGATCAAGGACCATAAACATTGTATTGGGATGTTGGATACCCTGTATGGTAAAGCCAAAGAAAATTATTTAAATCTGAGCCAGGTTGGAGAAACGGGTAAATCCATTTTATTTGCACCCGAAAAATTATTCATCAATGCCTCCGAATTTAGGGAAAAAACAAGTCCTTTCAAATTGGTGGAATTTGGCCATATTTTTGAATTCAACACCGGTAAGACTTTTGACTTTCATACCCGTCCTCAGCCATCGTTTAATAAAAACTTTGATTTATTGGTAGAAAACCTGAAGGAAAATGAAAGCAAAGGGATAGCCAACATCATCTGTTCGGAAAGCGAAAAACAAATCAGCAGATTGAACAATATTTTTTCCGAATTGGACCCCACCCTTCGCACTCAAACGCTGCCTATTGGTTTAAGAGAGGGTTTCATTGACCTTTCCATGAAAATCGCCTGTTATACAGATCATCAGATTTTCGAAAGGTTCCATCGTTATAAATCGAGCTCCAAAACATCTAAATCCAAAGCATTAACTTTAAAAGAAATCAAGGAGCTCCACCCTGGGGATTATATCGTCCATGTTGATTATGGCATTGGGAGATTTGCGGGCCTTGAAAAAGTGGAAGTTAACGGAAAGCAACAGGAAGCCATACGCCTTGTTTTCCGGGATGATGATTTATTGTATGTAAACATTTATTCCCTTCACAAAATCTCAAAATACAGCAGTCAGGAGGGTGCCATGCCCACCATGTCAAAGCTTGGCTCCCAGGAATGGGAAAACAAGAAAACCAGGGTAAAAAGGAAAGTCAAGGACATTGCAAAAGACCTGATCCTACTGTATTCTAAGCGGAAAGCCGCACCTGGGCATTCCTTTTCGCCAGACAGCGTTTTACAGGTGGAATTAGAGAGTTCGTTTATTTTTGAAGATACCCCAGACCAGGCCACGGCTACCTCCGATGTGAAAGCAGACATGGAAAAGGAATATCCGATGGACAGGTTGGTTTGTGGGGATGTGGGATTTGGCAAAACAGAGGTGGCCATCAGGGCTGTGTTTAAAGCCGTCAATGATCAGAAACAGGTGGCCGTATTGGTGCCCACCACTATTCTGGCCATGCAGCATTTCAGGACCTTTAAAGAAAGGCTGGCTTCATTTCCGGTTGAAATCGACTATATCAATCGGTTTCGATCTGCCAGGGAAACCAAAGAAATCATTCAAAAAGTCCGGTCAGGTGAAATAGATATTCTCATTGGAACCCATAGGATTGTAAACAAAGACATTCAATTCAAGGACCTGGGCCTGCTGGTGATTGATGAGGAACAAAAATTCGGGGTGAAGGTGAAAGACCAACTAAAAGAAATCCGGGTAAATGTAGATGTACTGACGCTTACGGCGACCCCGATTCCCAGGACACTGCATTTTTCATTGATGGGCGCCAGGGATTTATCCGTAATTGCCACACCCCCTCCCAATCGGCAATCAGTGACGACCGAAATTTATACCTTTCGGGAAGATGTGATCAGGGATGCCATTTCTAATGAGATCAGCAGAGGTGGCCAGGTTTTCTTTGTTCACAATAGGGTTGGAGAAATTGATTCCATCGCCAACCTGATCCTTCGATTGGTGCCAGATGCAAAAGTCGTAGGCGCGCATGGGCAAATGGATGGAAAAAAACTGGAAAAGATCATGATTGATTTTATAGGAGGAGAATACGATGTTTTGGTTTCCACCAATATCATCGAATCCGGTCTCGATATACCCAATGCCAACACCATCATTATCAACCGGGCCCATATGTTTGGCATGAGTGATCTTCATCAAATGAGGGGACGCGTAGGGAGAAGCAACAGAAAGGCCTATTGTTATTTGTTAACCCCACCAACAGCTACTTTAAGTGTGGAATCCAGAAAAAGACTTCAGGCATTGGAGGAGTTTTCGGACCTGGGTGATGGATTCAAAGTGGCCATGAGAGACCTCGACATCAGGGGAGCAGGAAATCTCCTGGGGGCTGAACAGAGTGGTTTTATCTCAGACCTGGGTTTTGAAATGTACCATAAAATATTGGACGAAGCCGTACAAGAGTTGAAACAAACCGCCTTTTCCTCTTTATTTGAAGTGGATTTGAAACAAAAAGTGGCCCCTCTGGTACAGGATTGTGTGATTGAAACAGATATGGAATTACTGATTCCTGAAGAATATGTTGGCAATATTTCTGAAAGGTTAAGCCTTTATTCCAAACTGGACAACATCAAATCCAAAGAAGTGCTTACTTCTTTTGTTGCTGAGATCAAAGACCGTTTCGGCCCCATTCCGGACAGGGTCAATTCCTTGTTTGAAACCGTCGAATTGAGGTGGCTGGCCGAGCAATTGGGCTTTGAAAAACTTTCTCTCAAAAACGAACAAATGAAATGTTACTTCGTTTCATCAGCAAAAGAGGCGTATTTTAATTCCCCGCTATTTTTAAACATCATCCGTTTTATACAAAAAAGGGGGAAACATTGTAAAATAAAAGAAACGAAAGACCGTTTGATACTTATAATTAAAGGAATAGATACCATTCCCAAAGCGAAAACATGGCTTATGGATATGCTTATAGATGAATCCAACTTAAATGGAAACTGAACATCATTCCGGTTTTCACTCAGATAGGAGTTTGATCTAATTGGTTTTAAGGAATGAAATTAGCGATGGGCAGGCATGGTCAGAAAAAAAATCAAATATTTTCATATTACTAATTATTGATGTGATATAAATTTTATTGTAATACTTCACGCTTTTTGCCTGGTTTTCGGGGTTAGTGACTTGGGACCTTGTATGTAAAGTATTGTTATAATATATTATTGATCATATATTAGCGTTTTAATAGGACTGAATTAAATTCTTGTCAAATGAAATTGGGGAACAAAATATATCAAATAAGCTTTTTTGCTTCGCTCATATTAATCGGATTACTGATGGCCTCCTGTGGAAATCAATCCGGGAGAAGGACAGCCAGTGATCCAGGTGGGGTCAGTGCTTCTACTGGAGCAAGGTTCAGTTTTGATGAGGACGATTCTACTTCTTTTCAGGTATTCCGACTCCCCAGGGAAGTGGTGGGGCCCAGGTTAAAATTTATCCAGGGAGGAAGAACGGTATTGGGTTCTCAGGAACAGGATATTATGGGTTTTCGGGATAATATAGAAAGGACGGTGACCATAGCTTCTTTTTATATGGATGAAACGGAAGTCACCAATGTGGATTATAAGGAATTCCTTTTTAATATGGCCAAGAGGGTAAGTGCGGATTCCATTCTTAAACTGGAGCCGAATGAGGATGTCTGGGATGGCACCATGTCTTACAATGATGTCTATGCCACTTATTATTTCCGTTATCCCGGTTTTAACTTCTATCCCATAGCAGGCGTAAGTTGGAGCCAGGCCAATATTTATAGTAAATGGCGAACCATTTACGTCAATGAGCTGAACAGAGAAAAGAACGAATTGGACTCTACACTGACACAGGGTCAACTGGTGGAGAGAGGGGTGGTATTCCCGGATTACAGATTGCCCAGTGAAGCCGAATGGGAATTTGCTGCCAAAGCCATGATCGGCACGCAATATATGGACGAAAACCAGGAAAACGGCAGGATTTATCCATGGGATGGCAGGGGACCCAGAAATCCCTATAATATCAAAAGAAAATCCAGACAGGGAGATTTCCTGGCCAATTTTAAAAGAGGCAGGGGTGATTATGCTGGGATTCCAGGAAGTGTTACCAATGATGGTGAAATCATTCCTACCAATGTGTATGATTTTCCACCCAATGATTTTGGCTTGTACAACATGGCAGGAAATATGAACGAATGGGTGCAGGATGTTTATCGGCCCTTGTCCTTCCAGGATTTCGATGACCTTAACCCCTTAAGAAAAGATGGTGTTTATGATGAGGAATCAACTTATAATACCACTATGATCGATGATAATTTCAGGGTGTTTAAAGGTGGTTCATGGAAGGATGTAGCTTATTGGCTGGCTCCCGGAACTAGAAGGTTTTTACACCAGGATTCTGCTACCAACCATATCGGATTTAGGTGTGCTATGATTGCAGTTGGTGGAACAGACCGGTAAAAACAGAAAAAATCTTTATGAATTTATAAAAGGGCCTTATGGGCCCTTTTTTCATTATCATTTTTTTTCATTTGATATTCAATAAAATGGGTTTGGGAACAAGGCCTTTCATAAACCTAAATTTTACTGTTTTATCCTGATTTATCTGTTATTTTTGTGGGGGTATATTATTTAATGTTAGGGATCTGTATGAAGAAGGCTTCATTTTTTTTATTCGTCTTATTGTTATCTTGGCAGACTGTTTTTAGTCAAAGTTGGAGAAGGGTTGGGAACTGGGGAAATGATTTTTATGATATCCAATGGGTAACCAATGAGGTCGGCTATATTGCAGGTGAGAATATTCTACTGAAATCCATAGATGGTGGCCTGAGTTGGATGGAGAGACAATCCCCAACAAGGGAAAAGGTGTCGGCACTGGCTTTTTTTGATGAACAAAGGGGAGTGTTGATTGCTGAAAATGCGATGGTGTACCAAACTTCCAATGGGGGTGAAACCTGGACAACCATTCAACTCAATAGCGATGAAACACTTATGGATGTCCAATACCTGGATGAAAATAAACTGGCCCTAGCCGGAAAGGGAGGGGTGATCTACCTATCTAAGGATGCAGGGCTTACCTGGCAAAAGCAGGATACGGAGACCACAGCAGATTTAAATGGGTTATTTTTCCTTGACAAGAATCATGGTTTTGTAGTTTCCTCCCAGTCTGAAATCCTAAAAACCACAGATGGAGGTCAAAACTGGGAAGTAACTACCTCCGGTTTCGAAGCAACACTGAATGACATTTACTTTACCAATGATACTACCGGCTATGCGGTAGGAAATTTGGGAACAATCATAAAAACCATCGATGGGGGAGAAAACTGGCAGTTTATTAACAGTGGAATTGATACCGATTTGACCAATGTGGCATTTAACCGATCCAACCCACTTATAGGAGTGGTTTCCGGAAAAAAAGGGACTACATTGAGAACAGCCAATGGAGGATTGACTTTTGTGGCCACCGCATCCAGGACCTCTGAAGACATCCATGCCTTGTCATTTTTGCACGAGAGCAATATGGTGTTTGCAGTGGCCTCGAGTGGGTTTTTGATTGCCTCCAATAATTCGGGGAGCAATTGGGGAATCCGCTTATCCGGGAGGGCCAATGACTATAAAGCAGTACAGTTTACTACGGATTTGAGAGGATTCATCACGGGGGATGACGGATTGATTTTATTGACAGGAAACGGGGGGAGCTCGTTTACTGACAGATCCCGACCCATATCCCTTCCCTTCAATGCCCTTTTTCTAACATCCAATTCTGCCGGTTATGTCTCAGGAAATAACGGGAACATCATCACCACCACCAATTCGGGAGCAAACTGGACCACCCTAAACCCGGGGACCAATAGAAACGTCAACGGACTTTACTTTTTCAATTTGGATAAAGGCTATGCCGTGGGTGACCGGGGTCTAATCACCAAAACAGAAAACCGGGGATTGAATTGGTCCGAAATCCCCTCCACTGAAGCAGAAACCAATTTTAAAGAGGTTGTTTTTTTTGATGAAGAAGCTGGGATTATCATCGGAGAAGAGGGATTTGTAAGTAAAACCAATGATGGTGAGGAATGGATACCAATCAAAGTTTCGACTAATGAGGACTTGAATGCCATAACCCCATTAAATGAAAATACGGCCATTGTGGTGGGTAATGTCGGTACGGCATTCAAAACCTCAGACCAGGGTGCTTCCTGGGAAAAACTTGGAGTCAGTTCCCAGGTCAATTTTAATGATGTGGAATTTTTGGATGAATCGGTAGGCTTTATTGCCGGGGACAATGGATTGATGTTAAGGACTTTTGATGCCGGGGACAATTGGGAGATATTACCTTCCGGGACCTTCCAAAACTTCACAGGCCTGAGTTTTGGGGATTTGAATGTGGGTTATGCCGTAGGAGAAAACGGGATTTTATACCAGTACACCTGTCAGGTACCCCAAGAGATTACGACCATTTTCGGGGAGGATAATATCTGCCTTAGCCAGCAGATTTATACTATCCAGGACCTTGGAGAGGAAGGGACCAGCTATGAGTGGCGGATTGACGGAGGTACGGTATTGGAAGGGCAGGGGACCAGCAGAGCGGTAATTCGTTGGGATAGCCCGGGAAGAAATGCCATTATGGTGAGGGGACAGAATAATTGTGGCAACGGGATCACTACGGCCCTTGAAGTGGTAGTTTCAGAACAGCCTACTCAGACATCCACTATACAGGGTGAAGGCGTGGTTTGTATCAATACCCTGGAATCCTATGCCGTTGATTCCATTCCGGGTACGGTATATTTATGGCAGGCCACCGGAGGGGTGGTGAGAGGAGGGCAGGGTACCGCCAATATTACCATTGAATGGACCAACCTTGCGGACCAATCTTTATCCGTATCTACCACCAACCCCTGTGGTGAAGGCCCCAGCACCGCTAAACCCATCCGTGTGATGACCATACCGGATCAGCCCTCGGCTATTGAGGGGCCAACAAGGGTGGGCATTCAGGAAGCCGAATATGAAGTTGTCGGCATTCAGGATATCAATTACCAATGGACAGCGGGAGATGGCGGCACCATTGTAAGTGGGCAGGGTACTAATTTGATCCGCATCAATTGGGAAAATGAGGGGGATCATGAATTACAGGTTACTCCAATGAATGCCTGTAATCAAGGTTCCAGTAGGACATTGGCGGTAAACGTCAATTTGATTACCTCCTTGGAGCATCCCGATCGGGAGGTAAGCATCAATGTTTTTCCAAATCCCTCCCAGGGGGATTTGCGTATTACGGTTTATGGTTTGCAAGATTTAAGCGAAATTGAAGTGATCAATGCTTTGGGCCAAAAAACCAGGACTTTGAAAACCCATGCCGGTCAGTTTGTTTATGAAATCAACGAACTTCCCAAGGGCTTATACGTCCTGCGGTTCAAATCCGGGTTCCAACGTTATAACAGGAGGGTTTTGGTCTATTAAGGTGGCCCAAAAAATCCCACCCGAATGTCGGGAGGGATTTAATGACGTAAATTCTAAGTTATAACTTACTGAAATGTTGGTGGATACTCAAAAAAATCCCCCTAGCCCCCTTTAGAAAGGGGGATTTGGATATCGTAATACTTTTCGTTGATATTTCAGCTACATTTGGCCGGATCTTATCCTTAGCATCAGCAGCACACCGGCTGTTTGGTATTTGTAATGCCAAACCTCAGATAAACAGGGTTTGTAATCCTGATTTCCTACATGCGGTAAGGGTAAAGTCATCCCTTCAGAGTTGACTCTTGGGAAAAACCGAACTCCCCAGAAAATTTGGTGTCGTTAAAAACGAATTGACCCGAGGGGTTATTTATGGAATAGGCCTGTTGCCTGGGATCAGGTTTCAATGCCGCCATCTTTTATTTTTTCCGCATTTTCAGCAAACCTTAAGGCACTGATAAATTCCTCAATATTACCCTCCATCACCTCGGGAAGGTTATAGACGGTTTTATTGATGCGGTGGTCCGTAACGCGGCTTTGGGGATAATTATAGGTGCGGATTTTATCAGAGCGGTCTCCACTACCCACCATGGACCTACGCTGTGCGCCTACAGCTTCATTGTGTTTGGCCAATTCTATTTCATAAATCCTCGATCGCAACACTTTTAGTGCTTTTTCGAAGTTTTTGATCTGTGATTTTTGGTCCTGGCAGGTAACCACGATTCCACTGGGTTCATGGGTCAGCCTGACGGCGGAATAGGTCGTATTCACCGATTGTCCTCCCGGGCCAGAAGAACAGTAAGTGTCTTTTCTGACATCATTCATGTCGATTTCCACATCCACCTCTTCCATTTCCGGCAGTACGGCCACACTTGCAGCCGAAGTATGCACCCTTCCCTGCGTCTCCGTAGCAGGAACCCGCTGGACCCGATGTACCCCGGATTCATATTTGAGCATGCCATAAACATCGGTGCCGGATACCGAACTGATGATTTCTTTATATCCACCGGAGGTTCCAAAAGTTAAATCAAGGACTGTAAGATTTAGGTTTTGTTTTTCACAGAATTTCTCATACATCCGAAAAAGGTCACCGGCAAAAATTGCGGCCTCATCTCCGCCTGTACCTCCCCTAATTTCCAATATACAATCTTTGGAATCATTGGGGTCTTTGGGTATCAGCATTTTTCTTAGTTCATCTTCCAACTCCTCCTGCCTGAATTTTAATTCCTCCCATTCGGATTTTGCCATTTCCCTGAAATCAGGATCTTTTTCCTTTTCAAGCATCGCTTTGGTGCTGGTAATATTTTCCATCACCAACCTGTAATCATTATATACCTCAACAATTTTTTCCAGGTCTCTGTATTCTTTGGAAAGCTTGGTGTAATTGCCCATGTCAGACATGGCATCAGGTTGGATGATCAACTGACCGACTTCATCAAATCGTTCTTTTATTTCCTCAAGTTTATCAAGCATAGTCTGCACATTAATGGGGCAAAATTACGCATTAATGTTGACGAATGCTCCTTTAGGCATTTCTTTTATGCCTTCGCAGGCGAAATGGTTGATAGGTCGATGGGTTGGGATCGCTTTTTACACTGGGGGAGGGAAAGGGTTTAGCTGGTTAATTGTTTAACTGGTTTTAAGCTGTCGATTGGTTGATAGGTCGATAGGCGCTGTTAACCATCAAATTATCGGACCATCGAAAAGTGGTGGTTAAGGGTTAAATTGGTCGGGGTGGGGCTGGAGCGTTCAGCCCACCATTTGGCTTTTGAGCTGGTATTTGGTAGAAAAGTGGTTGTTAAGGGTTAAAAGGTGGGACTTGTATCTATGCATACAGATTAACCATTAACAAATTCATCAAAATGGTTAACTACTCCTTAACCAATAAAACCACAGAAATACCCTAACAAAAACAAATAAGGACCTTAACCCTTAACCTTTTAAAATGGCGTTCACGTAATCAGGGTTGTAAACCCTGACTTATCTGGGTTCGGCATTGCAAATACCGAACAGCGACCATCTCACCAACCTATCATCAGCACATCAAATCATCAACACATCAAATTAGGCCAGCAGGCAATTAAATGCCAGCGGTTAGTATATTTTTGGTGAATAGTCATTAATTTGGGATCAGAAAAAATGATGAGGTCATGAAAAATTTCTCTTTCTATTCAATCCTGCTGCTCTTAAACATACTTTTGTCCTGTGAGGGTAACAAAAGGGTGGACAAAAGCATTGTAGAAGAAGTAACCAAAGCCAATGAAGTGAAAAAAGTCAGTGAAGCAGAGATTGCCACCTTTGCCATGGAATGGGGCGATGAAATCAGCATAGCGGCACAAGAGGCTTTAATGGGGGCTTTAGGTAAAGCCATAGAAGAAAGAGGCATTGAGGGGGCCATTGGATTTTGCAATGAAGAAGCGCTTCCCATTACCCGGGAGGTGGCAGAAAAGTACAAGGTAGATGTCAGAAGGGTATCGCTGAAAAACAGGAATCCGGGCAACTATCCCAATGAAAATGAAAAACAAATTCTGGAGGCCTATGCTTATAACGATGAAAACAAACAGGAAAACAGGCCCAATATTCAGAAAATAGACGAAGGAGAAACCCTGCTTTATACCAAAGCCATCAAAATACCAGGGGGGCTTTGTCTTAACTGCCATGGTGAACCCGGAAAAGAAATCCAGGAAGAAACCTTGGAAAGCATTCAATCCCTATACCCCGAAGATAAGGCGGTTAATTATAAAGTAGGTCAACTTAGGGGTATGTGGAGCATCAGCCTTCCGAAAAAAGAGTTGATCAGAAACATGTAATTTTTCTATTCCAGATTTTAAACCTATCCTCAGCCGACCGATTTCATGATCCGCCTCCCAGGGCGGTTAACCTGGCACTTGTTTTATAAAAAACCTGCTCTTACTATTTCCTTATTGCCCATTCCTTCAAAAACATGAAAAAACTATACACCTTCACCTTCCTTTTTTCCATTTTCTTCCACCTGAATGCGCAAACAAAAAGTCCTGCAGAATTCCTTGGTTATGAACTGGGGGAACGGTTTACACCGCATCACCGGGTGGTGGCCTACTTTCAACATGTAGCAGCATCCAACAGCCATGTAAAGATTCAGGAATATGGGAAGACCAATGAAAGGAGGCCGCTGATGGTCGCTTTTATCTCTTCCCAGGAAAACATCGATCAATTGGAGACAATACGGACCGATAACCTTAAAAGGGCAGGTATCCTTTCTGGGGAAACCCAAACCAGGGTACCCATTACCTGGATGAGCTATAATGTTCATGGTAATGAAGCAGTATCCTCCGAGGCCACCATGATGACCCTTTTTTCCCTGGTGTATCCCGGAGAGACCAAAACCAAGGGTTGGCTGGAAAATAGCCTGGTAGTCCTTGACCCCTGCCTAAATCCGGACGGCCATGACAGATATGTAAATTGGTACAACCAAAAAATGAACGATATCCTGCAACCGGACCCTCAGTCCGTTGAACATATAGAACCATGGCCGGGTGGGCGGGCCAATCATTATTTATTCGACCTGAACAGAGACTGGGCCTGGCAAACCCAGATCGAATCCAGGCAAAGAATGGCGCTTTATAACCATTGGTTGCCCCAGGTACACCTGGATTTTCATGAGCAGGGAGTGGATGAGCCCTATTATTTTGCTCCGGCGGCGGAACCTTTGCATCATCAGCTGACCCCGTTCCAAATGGAATATCAAGAGATTTTTGGCCGTAATACCGCCGGTTATTTTGACCAAAATGATTGGTTTTATTTCACCAAAGAGCGCTTTGACCTGCTTTACCCCAGCTATGGAGATACCTACCCAATGTACAATGGTGCCATAGGCATGACCATCGAACAGGGCGGATCCGGTAGGGCGGGTATCGGAATAATTAATGCAGAAGGGGATACCCTGACTTTGAAGGAAAGAATTGTACACCACCATACTACCGGATTGTCCGCCATTGAAACGACCTCTGAAATTTCCGATCGGGTGCTTGATGAATTTGAAGAATATTTTAAAGAAAGCAGCAGCAATCCCTCCGGAAAATATAAAAGCTTTGTGATCAAAGCTTCTAATCCCCACGCCAAGGTGGAAGCCATGCTGGACCTTTTGGATAAAAATGGTATCCAATATGGCCCTAGCGGCAGAACTGCTGGGTTAAAGGGATTTTCCTATCAAAGTGGGGCAGTTGAAAGTTTTGATTTGGAAGAAGGAGACCTTATCATCAATGCTTTTCAGCCTAAATCCGTCCTCACTCAGGTCCTGTTTGAACCCAATCCGGAATTGAATGACAGTTTAACCTATGACATCACCAGCTGGGCCCTTCCCTATGCCTATCATCTGGATGCCTATGCTTTGGAAAACAGGTTGGATGTCGGGGAAGCCTACACACCAGCCACTTTCGAAAACAATCAGGCCAATACCAACACTTTGGCTTATATTTCTCCTTGGCATGCCACCAAACATGTGGCTTTTTTGACTGCCCTGATGCGGGAAGGCATCCGGGTGCGGTTTTCAGAATATGATTTTAGGATTGGGGACGCCAGTTATCCACGAGGATCTCTGATCATTACCAGGGGTGGTAATGAGTATGTTGCCGATTTTCACCAGATGGTAACCCAACTGGCGAACAAATGGAGAATCACGCTGGGGCAAACCACCATCGGCTATGTTGACGGGGGTAAAGATTTCGGATCTTCTCATGTAAAAACCATTCAGCCTCCAAAAATGGTTTTGATTGGCGGTGAGGGAACCTCTTCCCTGAACTTTGGTGAAATATGGTTTTACCTGGAGCAGGAACTGGCTTTTCCTACCTCTGTTTTGGAAATGGATCAGTTGCTGGCTGCAGATCTGGGAAAATATGATGTAATGGTTTTACCTGACGGTGATTTTACGCCATGGAATGATTCCATACAAAGTAAGATTTTGAATTGGGTGGAAACTGGCGGTAAGTTGATAGCCATTGAGGCGGCCCTCGAAAACTTTGTGGATAAAGAAAACCTGGGTTTGAAGCAATTTGCTGATGAGGCAGAAAAGGAGCGGATGGAAGGTCAGTTTTTGCCCATGGAAAAAGCAGAGAAAACAACCCCTTATTTAGAACAGGAGCGGGTGGACATTTCAAATTATTCTGTGGGAGCCATATTTGAGGTGAATGTGGATCATTCCCATCCTTTGGGGTATGGGACGGGAGGCAAATATTATACCCTTAAGAACAAATCCAAAAGGTATGCTTATCTGGAAAATGGCGTGAATGCTGGTTATATTGCCAATATAGACCAACACAGAACCGGGTTCATCGGCTACAAGGTGAAGCCTCAAATGGCTGCTTCCCTGGTTTTTGGAACCGTTTCGTTGGGTAAAGGCCATCTTATTTATTTTGTGGACAATCCCATTTTTCGGAATTTTTGGGAAAGCGGCAAATTGATCCTGGCCAATGCTTTTTTCCTTTCGGGGAATTGAATGGAAGGTGGTTGGATTTCTATAAAAATCGCTTAAATTTCAATTGAATTTTATTTATCTTCCATCAACCCATGAGCGACTATATTATAGATCAACCCAAAAAATTCAGGTGTCCCTGGTGTTTGGGTTTTGAAAAATACATCCAATACCATGATGAGGAATGGGGTGTGCCGGTGTATTCAGATAAAAAACATTTTGAATTCCTGGTTTTGGAAAGTGCCCAGGCAGGATTAAGCTGGTCCACCATTCTCAATAAGCGGGAGGGATATGCCAGGGCATTTGCCGGGTATGATTACCACAAAGTGGCGGCCTTTACCGATAAGGATATTGAGGCCTTGGTTTCAGATCCAAACATTGTCCGGAACAGAAAAAAAATTGAGGCGGCAGTTAATAATGCCGGAAAATTCATAGAAATTCAGGAATCTTATGGGTCTTTTACCGGATATCTTTGGGATTTTGTGGATGGTAAGCCGGTTCAGAATTCATGGCGGTCTACCGCAGAAGTGCCCGCAAGCACTGAATTGTCCTTTCAAATTGCCACCGATTTAAAGCGGAGGGGTTTTAAGTTTCTGGGGAGCACCATTATTTATTCCCACATGCAGGCGACCGGATTGATCAATGACCATTTGGTTCAATGTTTCAGACACCAGGAAGTAAAACGAATGGCAAAATGAAAAAAAAAATGCCTATTTCACCCCTACACCTAAACTCAATACCATGAAAATAACCGGATTGATAGGGATTGTTTCATTCTTTATGATAATTTCCATTATTGGAAGGGCGCAAACCTATTTCCCCGAAGCCGGGGAATGGTTGGAAAAGACTCCGGCTGAAATGATGGTAGATGAAGCCAAATTGCAAGAGGCGGTGGATCATGCCATCCGGGAAGAGAACGAGCAGGATAAAAACCTGAAAATCGCCCATTATCAAAGTGGATTTGGGCGGGAGCCTTTTGGTTATCCCATAGGACCTATGAAAAACCGTGGGGCTGCCACCGGATTGGTCATTTACAAAGGTTACATCATTGCCAAATGGGGAGACCCTGACAGGATTGACCTCGCCTTTAGCGTGGCCAAAAGTTTCCTGTCCACCTTGGTGGGGCTGGCGGTAGAGCAGGGATTGATCCGCAGTGAAAAAGACCTGGTCCATCCCTATATGGCGCCCATCGTTCCCTATATGCCTTATCAAAAAGAAATGAACAAATCGGATCATCTGAAACAGGAAGATGTTATTGAACTGTTTGCTACCCCGCATAATCAAAAAATCACCTGGGAACACCTTCTTCGGCAAACTTCGGATTGGGAAGGTACCCCGTTTCCAAAAGGAACCTGGCTTTATGAACCCCGGTTTTTGGAAAGCCATGCTGGGTGATCTGAAACTGACGGGGATCAAAACAGTATACAGGTATAATTTCAGTGCCAAGCTCGCTGGCCTTTTGCAGGATAAGGTTGTCTTTTAGCCTGAGATCATTTCTAAACCAAACGATGATTTTTTTGTGGGTCATACCCTGTGTTAACCTTCTGTTGAACAGAAGTGTTTAGGGAAAAAAGGTGTGGTAAGGTATAGGGCTTTAAGGGCTA